>JBOHSI010000240.1:0-33098 GCA_050733055.1 Gemmatimonadales bacterium | reverse complement strand
AGTATGAACTTCGGGTCGCGCTCGTACGGGTCTGCGGTGATGTACGAGCCGGGGAAGATCCTGTTTGTGGGCGGCAACAACCCCCCGACAAACACCGCGGAGATCATCGACCTCAATCAGGCGAGCCCCGCCTGGACGTACACCGGCTCGCTGGCGTACGCCCGCTGGAACCTGAACGCGACCGTGCTGCCGACCGGCGAGGTGCTGGTGACGAGCGGCGTGGCCGGCGACCGCTCCAATCCCGCGCTCGCCGTCCACGCCGCGGAGCTGTGGAATCCCGCTACCGGGAGCTGGACGATGCTGGCGAGCAGCGCGCCGTTGCTCCGCGGGTACCACTCGACGTCCCTGCTGCTGCCGGATGGGCGGGTGCTCCACGGCGGTGGCGGTGGCGGCGGCGGGACGATAGACAACCTGAACTATGAGCTGTACTCGCCCCCATACCTCTTCCGGGGCGCGCGACCGGTCGTCACCCGTACCACGCCCGAGGTGGTGGGGTACGGCCAGACCCTGTTCGTGGGGACGCCCGACGGCGCCAGCATCGCGAAGGTGACGGTGATTCGGGCCAGTTCGGTGACGCATGCGTTCGACCAGGGCACGCGTCTGGTTCCGCTGAGCTTCTCGCAGGCGACCGGCGGCCTCTCCGTCACCCTCCCGGCGAGTCGCACGACCGCCCCACCCGGCCCATACATGCTCTTCCTGGTGAACGGAAACGGGGTGCCGTCGGTCGCGCGGATCATGCGACTGCAGTGAACCGCCCAGAACATCGCGTGAATCCTACTGGGTGTCGTAACTCGGCCCTCTAGCGGTGCGCATGGGGTTCAGGGGGCGCCGTACGGTCGCCGTCCCGATTGGGTGAAGGATCAGCCCGGCAACGACTGCGGGGCTTTTTTCATCGTCGCGCCCCGTGCTGTGGCCGTATCTTGTCTGCAGCCGCCCGGCCGCCCTCCGCCACGTGCACCAGACGCGAGCGCGGATCCGAAAGGAGACCACACATGGGGAAAGGCACGATAGCCATTCTGACCGGCGGCGGGGACGTCCCCGGTTTGAATCCGGCCATCCGAGCGATCACGATTCGCGCGCTGCGCGACGGCTACCAGGTCGTCGGTATTCGACGCGGCTGGGCGGGGCTCGTCGACTATGTGCGCGACGCGAAGGCCGACAACAGTGAGAACGTGCAGCCGCTCTCGGAAGTGATCGTCAACCGCGCCGGTCGCACGGGCGGCACCTTCCTCCACACGTCGCGCTTGCGGCCCAGCCACTTGCCGCGCGGACGCGTGCCGGGTCATCTGACCGGGTATGACGAGCCGATCAACGACGCCACCAAGGACGTGCTCAAGAACCTCGAGCACATCGGTGTGGACATCCTGATTCCCATCGGTGGGGATGATACGCTCAGCTATGGCAAGCGCCTGCACGACGAAGGGGTGAACGTCGTCGCCATCCCGAAGACGATGGACAATGACGTCTATGGCACCGACTACTGCATCGGCTTCAGCACCTGCGTGACGCGCACGATCGAGTTGACGCACAGGCTGCGCACCTCGGCGGGCTCGCACGAGCGCTTCTTGGTCATCGAGGTGTTCGGGCGCTACGCTGGTTTCACGGCGCTGTTGCCGACGATGGCGGGCGCGGCGGATCGGTGCGTCATTCCCGAGCACGCCGTCGACGTCGAGCAGCTGGCGGAGCTCCTCACGCACGACCGCAATAAGAACCCGAGCCGCTATGCGGTCGTGCTGGTGTCGGAAGGCGCGCGCCTGACCTCGCAAGACGGCATGAGCTTCGAAGGGGAAGAAACGGACATGTTCGGGCACCGCAAGCTGGGCGGGATCGGGGACCAGGTCGGGGCGGCGCTGAAGGAAGCGTCACCGAAGTACAACCAAGGTCGTCGCATCGATGTCGTCAACCAGCGGCTCGGCTATCTCGTGCGCTCCGGCGATCCCGACGCGCTCGATTCCATCGTCCCGATGGCCTTCGGCAACCTCGCACTCGACTTGATCGGGAGGAAGGAGTACGGTCGCTTGGTCAGCATCCACCGCGGGTTCTACGACAGCGTACCGATCACGAGCGTGACATCGGAGAAGAAGGTCGTGGACGTCGCGAAGTACTACAACACCGATCGGCTGCGGCCGATTTACAAGTTCGATGGCGCTCCGCTGTTCATCATGACGAGCGATTGAGCTTCGCGCGGCCACGCCGCCGTCCTTTCTACAATCACCTGTCATGCTCAACGTCGGACTGGTCGGTTTCGGCTTCGCAGGCAGGGTATTCCACGCACCCGTCATTCGCGCGGTCGCAGGTCTCCGCCTCACCACCATCGTCCAGCGCAGTGGGGGGGGCGTACCAGACCCGCACTATTCAGATGTCGAATTCGTCCGCAGCGTCGATGAGCTGCTCACCCGGGCCATCGACCTGGTCGTCATCGCCACACCCAATACGTCGCATGTCGCATCACCCGATCGCGAAGCAATGTCTACTGGCCGGACGCCACGTCGTGATCGATAAGCCGTTTACCACCACCGTTGCGGAAGCCGAAGAACTCGTCCAACTCGGGCAAGAGAAGCGGCGCGTACTATCGGCCTACCAGAACCGCCGTTAGGGAGGAGATTTCGTAACACTGCAAAGACTTCTGTCGGAAGGCGTGCTCGGCAGAGTAGCGATCTTTGAGTCCCATTTTGACCGCTTCCGACCTGAACTGAAGCCGACCGCGTGGCGCTCGAAAGCGAGTGGTGTCTCCGCGGCGCTCCCGCCCCGGACCACGGAAAGATCATCAGCCGATCCAGCGCGAAGGTCGGCCGTGGCGAGCGGCTGGGTAAGGCGGTAGGCTCGATAGCGAGTTCACCGTCGACCCGTGGGAGCAACCCATGCCTCGTATAGCCCCCTACCCGCGCCACCTCGCCGTCCTGTCCCTACTCGCCGCGTGCGGCCGACCCCCGGCACCGGGTGCTGCGGGCGTCGGCGCGATCGCGCAGTCCGCCTCGGCACCCGCGCAGGCCGCGCGAGCCTTCCTCGCCGCCCTGCCGGACTCAACCCGATCCGTCGCGCTCCTCCCCTTCGGCGACGCCGATCGAACGAGATGGTTTTTCATCCCGACGGAGATCGTGCCACAGGGGCGGGCCGGCCTCACGCTGAAACGCATGGGACCCACGCAACGCGAGGCCGCCTTCCGGCTGCTGGGCACCGCGCTGAGTCCGGGAGGTTACCGCACGGCGCGGGCGATCTTGGAGAACGAAACGACCTTGCGGCAGCTGGAGGACGCGGCCGGCACCCTCCGGTTCGCTCGGGATCCCGAGCTCTATTTCGTAACCGTGTTTGACACGTCCACCGCCGCGGAGCCGTGGGGGTGGCGTTTCGAGGGCCACCACCTCTCGGTGAACGTGACCGGCGTCGGCCCCGCGGGGCCGCTCGTCGCGCCGCTCTTCATGGGGGCGAACCCGCACCGCATCCCGTCAGGACCGCGCGCGGGCTCTCGGCTGCTCGCGGCCGAAGAGGACGTGGCCCGCGAGCTCCTCGCCATGTTCACGGCGGCGCAGCGCTCGCGCGTGATCGTCTCCGACACCACGTACGGCGACATCCTGACGCGCAACGACCCGAAGGCGCGCGAGCTACCGCAGGAGGGCGTCGCCGTCTCGGAGATGACGCCGCCGCAGCAGGCCAAGCTTCGACACCTCCTCGATGTTTATGCGGCTCGCCTGGAGCCCTCGAACGCGCGGGCTCAGTGGCAGCGGATCGAGGCCATGGGGTTCGGCCGTCTGCGGTTCGTCTGGGCCGGGAGCACAGAGGCCGGCAAGGCGCACTACTACCGAATCCACGGCCCGACCGTTCTCGTGGAGTACGACAACTCCCAGAACCATGCGAACCACTCCCACACCGTTTGGCGCGACTTGGAGAACGACTTCGGCGGCGACCTGCTGCGGAAACACTACCAGCAGCACCCCCACTAGGCGGTAGCGGAGTCCCCGCCTGCCGCGGCCTGCTCCAGCCGCTTGATGTCGATCTTGGTCATTTGAAGCATCGCCTGCATGACCCTGTTCGCCTTCTCACGATCTTTGTCCTGCAACATCCTGCCTAGAACAGCGGGAATGATCTGCCACGACAGACCATACCTGTCTTTGAGCCAGCCGCAGGGCTGTTTTTCTCCGCCTTGAGAGAGCTTCTCCCACAGTTCGTCGACTTCCTGCTGCGTCTCACAGTTCACGAAGAACGATATGGCCGGCGTAAACTTGAATTGCGGACCACCATTCAGCGCGTAGAACCGCTGTCCCTCGAGCTCGAATATCCCGGACATGACCGTCCCCTTCGGCCCTGGTCCCGCCTCCCCATATCGCGAAACGCTCACGACCTTCGAATTCTTGAAGACGGAGACATAGAAATTCATCGCCTCCTCGGCTTTACCTCGAACCACAAGAACGGCGTGATCCTTTGCACTTGTCTTGCCCCTTTCATTTTGCCTCCTGGGCGCCGCCCTTTTCGCGAAGTTTTCCCCCCGCCCAGGCGCACGGTATCGCGGTGACGATGAGCGCGAGGGGATACCATTTCGGCCCGAATTCCGGTCCCCGGTTCCACGTCGCCAGAGCGCCGGCAGTACTCAAAACCAGGCCGACCACGCCGAGCGCCAGGGCGTGCGACACGGGCCGATCGGGCGCGAGCCGCGCGGCGATGTAGCCGCCCGCGACGCCGTAGACAAGGCGATAGGCTGTCGCCAGCAGGAAGAGCGCGTCGTCCATCGGCTGGCCCGAAGGCGGGTAGACGCCCGTTGCGTGCAGCACCGCGTCGGTCCCGACGGAAGGGATGACGACCACGAGCACGCCCGCGAGCACCGCACCGATGCGTCGAAGAATCATGCCTTCCTCCCCGCCGCCCACAGCTCCGCAAGCCTGTCGAAGCTCGCCGCCACGCCGCTCTCCATGTTGGACTTGATGACCGCGTCGCGCGCCGCTCGCGACTCGTACAGCATCGTCTGCGTGACGGTGGTCCTGCCGCCCTGCTCGATCAGGACGAGCGTGCCCACGGCCTCACCCGGGTACCAGGCCTCGTCGAACCGCTCGGTGGTGACGAGCCGCTCCGGCGCCACGATCTCGCGGTAGACGCCGCCCATCCCCATCGTGGTTCCGTCACTGTCCTTCCGCCATACGTAGCGATACGCGCCGCCCACTCTGAGATCGACCTCGCAAACCGGCATCGACCATCCCGGCGGCCCGAGCAACCACCGCCTGAGCAGCTCGGGCTTGGTGAAGGCGTCGAAGACCAGCTTGCGCGGAGCATCGTCATGGCGATCTCCTCTGTCGCTTGGTGCGTGTACGTTTCTGCGGCTTCGTCTTCAACTCGTCGAGCAGGGCATCGAGGCGCTGAAATCGGCGCTCCCAGAACCGGCGGTAGCCTTCCAGCCATGCGGTGGCCTCCGCGAGCGGCCGGGCCTCGAGCCGGCGGGGCCGGCGCTGCGCGTCGCGGCCGCGCGAAACCAGGCCGGCGCGCTCCAGCACCTTGAGGTGCTTGGAGATCGCGGGCTGGCTCATCGCGAACTGGCTTCGCGTTGCGCCTCCCGGCGGCCGAACTCGACGTATGGCACGCCTCGGAATGGGAGTCCACCCAGCAAGCCGAGGCGCGGGGAAGCTCAATGCCGACCTCCTGAACTGTCAGCGCTCGCGTGTCGTGACTCGTTGCGACGGGCGGGGCCCCTACGTGACGAGCCGTGGCAAAGAACGCCGCGGCTCGTCCAGGGTCATGTCACTGCTTCACGAGTTCCCGTCCGGGGGAGCGTTCCCGAGGCCCCCGCGTCCGCAGCACCACGCGTAACACCCCGGTCTCCAAGTCGACGTCCCACAGGGCTATTCGCGGCCGGAGAAAGTCGATCAGGTCCTCCGCCGTGAGGGTGTCCGCCGTGGCGTCCAGGAATTCCAGGACCTTGAAGCGCGTCGCCAGGTAGGTCGTGCCGCGTTCCGCCGCAGCCAGCCGCAGCCCGATGGGATCGTCCAGTACCCGACGCACCGCCCCTTGCGTGACGTCGAGCAGGCGCTGCATGAAGCCAGCCAGCTCGGCGCTGCCGCGGCGGGCTCGACGGTGCTCGAGCTCGCGGGCCGTCCCAGGCTCGCAGAGAGCGAGCAGCAGGCACCGGACGCGGGCTCCAGGGCCTGCGGCCTCGGGCGGCGCGGTGCCGGCCCGCTCGGCACGGGCGCACGCCACGACATCGTTGCGGCCGAGCCGCAGAAAGGACGTCATCTTCCCGTAGATGTCCGTTCGTCCGGGCAACGGGGGCCGGCGGCAGCCGGCAATCAAGTCGTCGATGTATTTCGCGGGAACCCCGACGGCTTCGGCCAGCTCTTCTGGCGAGCGCCTGATCTCCCGCAGGCGTTGGCGCACGAGCTCTCCGACCGTCGCGGGCCGCTTCGACGGGGGTGACGACGTCATCTATAGGGTCTCCTTGGGGCGGCTGGGAGCCGCGACCGGCTCACTTGTGCCGGAAGGTGATGCGCCCGCGCGTGAGGTCGTACGGGGACACGGCGAGAGTGACTCGGTCGCCGGCGAGCACGCGGATGCGGAAGCGTCGCATCTTGCCCGCAATGGTGGCGAGCACGTAGTGGCCGTTGGGTAAATGGACGCGAAACGTGCTATTGGGCAGCACGTCCTTTACGATGCCGTCGATCTCGATCGCTTGTTCCTTGGCCATCACTCCCCCTCGAGCGTCGCCGGCACGAGCGAGCGACCCAGTCGGATCACGTCTCGCGCTATGGCGCCTGCTCCACCCTGAATGACGTCGAATTCGACCGGGTCGCCACCGGCGAGCACGTTGTACATCGTTCCCCGCATCGCCGAGTGTCGCACGAAGCAGTCGGTCTCGCCCCGCTTCCGGCGGATCAGGCCGAAGCCTCGAGACACGTCGAACCACTTCACCTTGCCCGTGACACGCATGGTGTACTCCATCCGCGAACTACGTCGCCAACACGAAGGCGGGACCGGCGCATTGGCCAAGTCCCGCCTTGACGTTTGCTGGTGCCGGCACGCAGAGGGCGTGTCGAGCGCTGCTGGAAGGCTAGTCGGATGTGGGGGTGAAGTCAAAGGGGGAAACCATAGCGTCTCACCCCGCATGACCTCGAGCCCGCTGGGCCATGAGTTTCTCCAAGTGCTCCCAAATCTCGGGCCTGATGCTGTCCACCAGCTCTCTGTTCATCTTGCCGAGCATCACGGCGATGGCGCTCGTGTCCAGGCCGGCGATGCGGCACTCTTCAATGACTGCGGTGAAATGGATCCTGGCCTCCCGGATCATACGGCCGAATAGGGTCGCCCCGTCCCCGCGCGCTCCCAGCGCCAGGGCTAACAGGTAGAGGTCCCGAGCGCCGTCGAGTCGGTGAGCCAGGTATTCCCGTGCGTCGTGGGGCAGGCGCTCCAGCGCGGAATCTGTACGATCAGTCACAGCGTTCCTCCTGTCATGTGACGGCTCGCTCTTCGCAATACTTGGCTTCTGGGCTAGTTATGGGCGGCGGGGCGCACGCCGTCAACTGCTGGCCAGCGCGCCTGCCAGCTCCAAGGATCCTGAAGGAATTGCTGGATCCTCGGATGCGGAATCAGTCAGTTCCTGCGGTAATCGGCACTCGGCACGCCCGGCGATGACAAGTACCCCGGCGGCGGGCCGTAGACGATTGGCGGTGTACACGTACACAAACCGCTGTGGGGTATTGCGAGGGGTGCGGGGCTCGGAGGGAACCGATACGATACCGGCCCCGGATCGCCGATGAACCCGCCGCAGCTGTGGCAGTGAATGTCGGCCATGTTCTAGCCCCGTTCAGGTGATTCTGCTCACCAGGTCCGCACCAGCCCGCATGGCCGTGTCCGCCTCCACCTGGCACTGCCACCAGGCCGTGACGATGCCGCACTCCAGCGCCGGATGAGGAAGAATGATGAAACAGTCGGCCGCGGCGACGTGAGTCAGCAGGCCTTCCATATAGTGTCCCCCCGTAAGCATGTGGCCTCTCGGGACGAGAAGGAGGGCGAACAACAACAACTATGCTGTCCTCCTCCTCCTCGTAAAGGTCAGGCCTTCAACGCCTTCTCCGGCGTGACCTCCACCTCGATCAGATGTGGCTTGGCCGTCTCGGCCTTCGGCAGCGTGATCGTCAGCACGCCGAGGTCATAGGTCGCCTTGATCTTGTTCTGATCGATCGAGGCCGACAGCCTGAAGGTCCGCTCGAAGGCGCCATAGGTCCGCTCATAGCGATGGATCTTCTCGGCCTGCTCCTCCGCCACCTGCTCCTTGGTGCCCTTGATCGTCAGCAGGTTGCCCTCTACCGAGATCTTCACGTCGTCGGGCTGCACCCCAGGCACCTCCGCTACCAGGCGGATGACATCGGGCTCCTCGAAGATGTCCACCAGCGGCATCCAGGCGGTCGTCGCGGCTTCGGGTACGGGCCACTCAGACGTGCGGAGCGGCTCGTGGAAGATCCGGCCCATCCGGTGCTCCAGCTGGTATAGCAGATCCAGCATCGGATCCCTCTTCGTAATGCCAACCATATCGACCTCGTTCGCTATGTTGTGAGTCAGTTCATCAGTTAACTATGCAGGTATTCATCCCTCACAAGAGTACTGCGGTGTACCATACTTGTCAAGTACACTAGTTGGCGTGGCACAGCACTTGACAAATAAAGTAAAGCAGCGTAACATTCAGAGAACAAAGAACCACAGCGGTTGCCATCAGTCTGTGGGATCGGAAAGAGAACCCGGACGCCTACAGCCGCGATGCGTATCCCGAAGTGCTGAAGAGCCTGGCGCAAGTGGTTGAGGGAACGCCAGAGGTTGAGAACGACGAGGTTGCGAACTCGACGTTCCACAAGATCGCCGCGCACAACTAAGGGCCGGCGGGGGCTCAGCAGGAGCCAGCGGTCTGTTCAAGGGGGGGGTGGCGAGTCCGCCCTTTTCTTCTCTTCCGTAATAACGCTGGATCGTTGAGGAGCACACCACAGAACTATGGATGGCATGGTAGCACATATCGCGACGCGCGAATGTCTCATGACACAACCCCATCCCGCGATGGAGTGCGCAGTCGTCGCGGCTCGGCGGCGGTGTCAGGAGGAGGGCGACTCGGCCATGCGCCAGCAGCACGAGGACGAGCAGCGGCCGCGGAAAGAGGCTGGAACATGATGCCGATTCACTGTCAGCACTGCGGCGGGTTCATCAGCGACCCGACGCGCATATCGTATCGGTTCCGTTCGAACCCCGCACAGCTGGCAATACCCCACAGCGGTCGCTGTGCGTGTCTCCCGCCGATCGCCTATGCGTCCCCACCGGGGAACTCGTGGTCGCCGGGCATGCCGTTTCACGGTCACCGCGGCACAGGTGGTTCGTTCGTACCCGCGCCGACGGGCATATGATCAAGGAGGAAGTTCCGATGGCGCCGGTCACACTGCAGCGCTTCGTCCAGGAGCTGGACAAGCTGAAGCAAGAGACGGACGCGGGAACGCTGAAGTCGCGGGACTATGACGGCCGGCTCGCCCGAATCATCCGAGAACTGCGGGAGCGAGGCGGCTTAGACGCTGATCGGGCCGCCGCCACAGCGGCGCTCGCGGACGCGCTCAAGCGGGGAATCATCACGCCTCCGGTGGAGGCGCACCTTCAGAACCGGCTTGGGTTGGCGGAGAACTAGGACCGACCGCCGTCTGATAGTGCCGGGTGCGGAGAACCCGGGACTACCCCGGAGTCGCGTTACCGAGGTATGGCACGACGCACCATCGTGGTGGACGGCGAGGTCTGGAAGGTCTATCCCGCGGGCCGCGTCACGGTCTACGGGAAGGACGAATTTGGATTGCTGTTCGAGCTCGGGACCGGCCCTGAGCGCAAGCGCCGCTTCACCCGCTATTCGCCTCTCGGCTCCCACAGTACCGACGCTTCGCTCGCCGAGTTCACAGAACGGCAGCTGCTGGACCTCTTCCACCAGTCGCAGCCCGCCTGGACGTCGCCCGAGGGCGGATACGACGCGCGATGAACGGAGCGCCTAGGAACATGCCCACACGATGACACCCGAAGCTCGTCGACAAAACCGAACCCACGGAGTTCAACGATCCCGCCGGTCGTTGTTGCGTTCTGACGTTCTCGCTGCGCGGTTCGCGCTGTAAGCGCCCAGCGTATATCGTGGCGCCAGGGCGAAGAGGCCACGCCAGGCGACGTGGAGGCGCGCTATTCGGCGCTCTCGGGTGCGGAAATCAGCAGGGCCGGCGTGCGGCGCAGCCCACGGCCGACGCCGCGATCCTGCGCCTTCCCAGCCTGCCCACGAGGGTGTTGCGCTGCCGCGACGGCCTTGTGGTCTTCAGCAGGCAAGTGAGTATTGACATCCGTCTCCCGCGCCCCGGGGCCCTCTTGCGGCGATTGCGTGTTGGCATCCTCGACCTCGTCACCCACGCCCCCGCTCGGAGGCTCTATTCGCGCGTCATGAACCCCAACCTCGCGAGCATCATGCCGCAGGCGGTGGCGGTGTGGTGCGAGGAGGCGGGGCACGGCGTGACGTTCGTTTGCTTCACCGGCCTCGAGGACCTGCTCGCTGAGCTTCCATCCGACATGGACCTCCTGTTCGTCGGGGCGTTCTCCGAGGCGGCGCAGCTCGCCTACGCGGTGAGCAACCTGTTCCGCCGCCGGGGCGCGATCACCGTGCTCGGCGGGCCGCACGCGCGCTGCTACCCCGACGACGCCCGCCGGTATTTCGACTATGTGGTTGGCTTCTGCGACAAGACCGTCGTCGCGGAGGTGCTGCGCGACTGCGCCGCCCACCGCCCGCTCGGCGTGCACTTAGCCGCCCCGCGCCAGCCGCAGTCCCTGCCCGGAGTGCGGGAGCGCTGGAAGTTCGTCGCGCCCACCATCGCGAAGGCGCCGACCTCGCTTAGGGCCGTACCCATGATCGGGAGCCTCGGCTGCCCCTACACCTGCAGCTTCTGCATCGACTCGGTGGTCCCCTACCAACCGCTCGCCACCGACCAGATCCGCGAGGATCTGCGGTTCCTCGTGCGGCAGATGCCCAAGGCTTGGGTGGGCTGGCACGACCCGAACTTCGGGGTCCGGTTCGACGACTTCATGAGCGCCATCGAGGACGCGGTCCCGCCGCGCACGCTCTCGTTCGCGGCCGAGAGCACTCTGTCGCTGCTCTCCGAGCCGCACCTGAAACGCCTGCGGGCGGCGGGGTTCAAGGTGATGCTCCCAGGCATCGAGTCGTGGTACAGCCTGGGAGACAAGTCGAAGGTGGGCCGCACGACCGGGATCGAGAAGGTCGACCGCGTCTCCGAGCACGTGAACCTGATCCTCAGCTACATCCCCTATGTGCAGACCAACTTCGTCCTCGGCCTGGACTGCGACCAGAGCGGGGAGCCCTTCGAGCTGACGAAGCGCTTCCTCGACAAGACGCCCGGTGCGTTCCCGGGCTACTCGCTGCTCTCGGCGTTTGGCGAGGCGGCACCCTTGAACCTCGAGCTGCAGCAGGCCCACCGGGTGCTGGGGTTCCCGTTCCACTTCCTCAACAACAACCAGGCGATGAACGTGAAGCCCAAGCACTACGCCTGGCCGGAGTTCTACGACCGCGTCATCGACCTGACGCAGTACTCCTTCTCCTGGCGGCGCATCGCCCGCCGCGCCGGCGCCACCCAGCGCGGCTTCGCCACGTGGATGAACATCGTGCGTGCCATCTCCTCGGAGGGCTTCGGGCGAATCAAGTATTACCGCACCGTGCGCCGCCGGCTTGACACCGACGTCTTGTTCCGGCGGTTCTTCGAGGGCGAGACGGACGAGATCCCGGCGTTCTACGTCGAGCGGGTGCGGGGCGACCTTGGGCCCCTGTGGGAGCTCCTCCCCGCCGGCGCGCTGCGGCACGACCCGAACGCGTACTTGCAGAAAATGAGGGGCGGGCGCGCCTAGCGGAAAGGGACGAGGACTTACGCGATGCCTCCCGGAGCTTCGCTGGACTCTTCCTGGGACTCGAGTTCGTTCAGCGCAGTCCCCACGGCCGTCGCGCGGAGCCGCTCGGCGCTGCGGTACACGTCTTGGACGCTGCTGCCCCGCACCACCCGGTATTCGCGCGCGCCAACCCCGGTGTGCCGGACGTACTGTCGTACGTCCCAACGCTCCGTCCCCCGGCACTGAGGGTAACAGTCCGCCATGTGGGACAACTCCTCGTCCGTAACAACCGCGCCCTGCAGTCCCAGGAGGACGCGCACTCGACTCTGAAAATTGCCGGGCTCCATGGTCATATCACTCCTCAGTCTTCCGGTCTTTAGCGTGCGAAAAATGGAGCGGGTCTCTGAGGTTCTGTAACTCCCGGTAGTAATAGAGGGGCGTCGGCCGCTTGCCCTTGAACTTGAGCCGCTTGAGAAACTGGACTTCCTCCGCGGTCGCCGTGCCGCTCAAGGACGGATCCCGGAGGAATCCCTTGAGCCCAGGCTCTTCGACGAAGTGCTGGTCGGATTCCAGTTCGATAAACTCAAATTTTTTCACGTTTCCAGCGACGAGTCGGTCGTTTAAGACGATTTCCAGAGCAAACGTCGTAAGGTCGATGTCCCAGGACTCGATCAGCGGATCCAGGAACGCAACGCAGTTCTCGATGGACACATGGAAGATGTCTGTGTCGAGAAACTCGAGCACGAGAACGCGCATCTCTTCGTAGCTTCGGCCGCCGAGGTCCGCCACCGTCCTGAGCCAGGACTCGTTTTCCAATTCTTGTTGGGCCAGTTCCTTGACCACGTCCAGCAGCTTCTGGGTGACGAGGCGTTCGAGTTCGCCGAAGGGCTGCTTCTCGAACACCGCGCGTATGTGTCTTGCGGTGTCGGGTTTGCATTTGCGGAGGATCAACTCGCGGACTTCGCGAAACAACGGCGCGGGCTCGTCCCCCAGTTCTTTCTTCAGTTGCTCCCTGCGCTGGTGGTCCGCGAGCTTCGCGAGCTCCCCGGTCGGAAGCTTCAAAAACTTGTCCATCTTGTCATAGATGTCCGTGCGGTTGGGGGCGGGGGGAGCACGCTTCCCCGTGAGCAACTGGGAGATGTAGGATTCGGTCACTTGGGCGGCCTGCGCGAGATCTCGCTGCTCCAGCCCGAAGTCCTCCAGCCGACGGCGGATCACAAAGGCAACATCCACGAATTTCCTCCTGGGGCGGACTTGCACCACTTGATCGGCGAAAGTTAACTACTTCCTGTCAATCTTGCCAAGATCGCTTGTGTACTTGACACGTCTAGTACATCGCCGTATGTTGCCACCAAGTCAACTGAGGGTTGTTAACTAGCGCACGTTGAGCCATCACGGCCAAAGGAGGGTCTATATGTACGCCCGAGAGGTCTCCATGCATCTCAAGGCCAATGCCCGCAACGAGTTCACCAAGACGATCGAGAAGGACATCCTTCCCCTGCTTCGGAAACAGACCGGTTTCACGGACGAGCTGACGTTCCTCGCCGCAGACGGCCAGGACGCCGTCGCCATCAGTTTGTGGGATCGGAAAGAGAACGCGGAGGCGTATAGCCGCGACACCTATCCCCGGGTGCTCAAGGACCTGGCGAGGGTGGTTGAGGGAACGCCGGAAGTTCACGCCTACGAGGTTGCCAACTCGACCTTCCATAAGATCGCCGCTCAGAGCTAAGGCAAGATCGCCGCTCGCGAACCTTGGCCTAGGCCTGCTCGGACTAGGGCGGCGACGGGGGGGGCGGCCTAGGCCGCCCCCTTCCTTAGGGAGCACACCACGGACGATGAACGATATTCTGGCCGCGTCCTGGAATGACGCCCTCAGTGTAGGGCTCGCCTTGGCGCTGGCGTGCAGCTTGATTGCGCTGCGACGTGTGTTGCGGCGCGAGCGAGGGCTCGCGCGCACCGATGAGCTCACCGGGATCGAGAACCGGCGTGCGTTCTACGAACTCACAGACCGGGAGATCAGGCGAGCGGCACGCTACGGGAAGGCGTTTACGGTGGCCTACTTCGACATCGATGATTTCAAGCTGGTGAACGATCGATACGGCCACGACGCAGGGGACGCGGTGCTGCGCGTCGCGGCGGACACAGCGAGGAAAACCATTCGCGCGAGCGACGCCGTCGCTCGCCTCGGCGGCGACGAATTCGCGATCCTGCTACATGAAACGACGGCCGCGGCCTCCGAAACCGTGATCCGGAAACTGCAGAGGGCCATACGTGATACCGTCCGGGTGAATGGGAGGGCCGTAACGGTCAGCCTCGGGGCTGTGACCTGTCTCGAGGTCCCGGAGACCGTTGATGCGCTCCTCCGCTCGGCCGACGAACTCCTCTACGCCGCGAAACGGGCGGGTAAGAACCGGGCTCGCCATCGAGTGCTGACGTCTTCGCCGTCCGGCGGCTGCGAGGGCGGGATCCCGCTGGCCGCGGTCTGGATCTCGCCTGTGGATTCTCGGTCGAGACCACTGAAGTTGGAGGGAGCGACGTCCGGCACCCGCAGCGGGTGATTCGCGAGACCGGGAACTGCGGAGGTAATGCTGCCACCAGACCTCCCACGTTTCGATTTGACACCTCGCCGCTCGCGTGGTACATCCAAGTCCACTGCCGCACGTCGGCGGCCGCCCCGGAGGTCGTATGAACATTCAAGAGAAGTCGGTTCTCATCACGGGTGCCTCGAGCGGCATCGGCGCTGCGCTGGCACGGGCAGTTGCTGGCGCTGGCGGCCGGCCGCTGCTCTTGGCCCGGCGCGAAGCCGAGCTTCGACAAGTCGCCGATTCGCTAGGGCCGGGTATCGAAGCCCGAGTCTATCCGGTTGACCTCAGCGATCCGAAAGCGGTAGATGGCGTGGCGGACAGGATAACGGCCGAGGTCGGCACGCCAGATGTGCTCGTGAACAATGCGGGGGCAGGACGCTGGAAGTTCGTCGATGAGACAAGTCCCGAAGAGGCCATGCAGATGATGGCCGTGCCCTATTTCGCGGCATTCTGCATCACGCATGCATTTCTGCCGGCCATGATCCGCCGTGGGAGCGGACACATCGTGAATGTCAGCTCGGTCGCGTCACACTTTGTCTGGCCGGGGGCCACGGCGTACACGGCCGCGCGTTGGGCGGTGCGTGGCTTTACGGAGGCTCTGCGCGCAGACCTGAAAGGGACGGGCGTCGGGGTGACGCTGTTCGAGTGTGGAGTCGTCAAGACTCCGTATTGGGAGCACAACCCCGGGAGCCGCGAGCGGGTGCCCAAGATGGGGAACTTGGTTCCCGAGCTGACGCCGGAGCAGGTCGCCTCGGCGATCATCCGTGGAATTGAGCATAACCGTCACTACGTCGTGATCCCGCTCATGATGCGGCTGACAATTCTCCAGCACGCGGTAGCCCCCAGAGTTGTGCAGTGGCTGATGACCGCTACCGGGTACAGGCGGCCGGGCCCGTGACGATGGCAGGGCGAAGGAGGCTTCCTGAGCCTCGGGCTCAGTCGCCGAGGATCTCCGGCAGCCTCGCGATGACCGTCCTCTTCCCCTGGGACGAGATCGGCTTGTCGCCCAGGTACACGTCGAACAACGC
Organism: Gemmatimonadales bacterium; assembly: GCA_050733055.1. Classification (GTDB taxonomy): domain Bacteria; phylum Gemmatimonadota; class Gemmatimonadetes; order Gemmatimonadales; family GWC2-71-9; genus DASUAL01. The sequence goes on along the minus strand of JBOHSI010000240.1, from coordinate 17,623 downwards.
CCAGCAGAGGGCGGCGTTCTCGATCTCGCCGACTTGCCGGCCGCCGATGAAGGCCACGAGCTTGTCACCGGGCGCCCAGGTGAACAGCAGCTCGGTCCCGCTCGCCAGCTGGTCGGTGAAGAAGCCGCGGAAGCGCGCCAGCGCTTCGGCGCCGCCCGCCATTCCTCGCGCCGCCGCTTGCGCCACGCGTGGAGCGAGGGCGCCGTCGAACGCTTCTGCCATCTGCTCGCCGCCGACGTTGCGCGTCATGACCAAGCGCATCGTCATCGGAAAACCGCCCTTCAGGAGCTCGGCGTAGAGCGATTCGTCGCCCGCCAGGTCAGCCGCGCTCCTCCCCCGCCACGCGCCGAGGGTGACGCGCGCGGCGTCGTCCACGTAGAGACCGAAGGCGTACACCTTGACCTTCAGCACGGTGCGCGTGCGCACGCCGGTGCCGGTGAGCGTCTGGACGCCGGCAGCGGTCTGAAGCTCGATGGGGAATGACACGTTGGTGTTTGGCTCGGTGACCGCCGAGTCTTGCAGGGCGGCGACCAACAAGAGCGTGGAGATCATGCGCGCACCTCGGTAGCGAGTGAGAACAGCGGCGGCTCGATGCGGTAATCATTCGTCCCTCAGGTCAGGTTCATCCGCTTCAGCAGCGCCGTGAATCTGGGGTGCGAGCGCAGGGACGTGAACAGGAACGAACCCTTGATTCCGTACACGGCCCCTGCCCGCTCCTCATAGGCTCGCTCCAGCCGATCCAGCGCCTGGTCCTGCTCCCCCAAACCCGTGTAGACATACGCCATGTGGTAGGGTGAGACGTATGTCTGTCGCGATAGCTCCTCCAGCTGTCGCAGCACCTCCCGAGCTCGCTCGACCTTGCCCACCATCGCGTAGGCCTGTCCGAGTTGGGCCAGGAACAAAGTGGCACCGGGTGACAGCGAGACCGCCTTCTCCAGTTCGGCCAACCCCTCGTCATTCAAGCCCTTCTTCAGGAAAGCCCAGGCGAGGGTGGCATGGCCCCTCGCATAATGCGGGTCGAGCTCGATCACGGGACGCGCTGCCCGCACGGCGTCGTCGTACCGTCCCGCCCGCAGGAGCGCGGTGGCGATATCCAGGGGGTGGGCCAAGGGATCAAGCTCCTGGGCACGCCGCAGCGCCGCGATCGCTTCGTCGTAACGCTCGAGCGCCGACAACATGCGCCCGTAGTAGTCGTAAGTATCTGCGCTGCTGGGATTCAGCTCGAGCGCCCGTTTGAACGACTGCTCGGCGCCGATCCAGTCGAAGTCGCACTCGAACTTGAGGACGGCGAGCACGGAGTGCGCTTCTCCGAGGCCGCTGTCGAGCTCGAGCGCCGTCGCCACGGCCTGTCTGGCTTGGGCAAAGGCCTCGCCGGGCCTGAGCGCGCCGCCCTCTCCGAGCTCCGAATAGGCCAGGGCCATGCCTGCGTACGCCAGGGCGTAGCCCGGGTCTCTCGCGATCGCCTGCTCGAAATACTCGATACCTTTGCCGATCCCCTCCTGCGTGTACCTGATGAAACAATGTCGACCTCGGAGATAGAGCTGGTAGGCTTGGAGGTCGCTGGTCGGCTCCTTGCGTATGCGGGTTTTCTCATCGGGAGAAAGCTCCGCCTTCAGGGCGGCGGCGATGTGCAGCGCCACGTCGGCCTGGATCACGAAGATATCGGTGAGCTGACGGTCGTACGTCTCCGCCCAAAGGTGCTGGTCGGTTTCGGCATCGATGAGCTGCGCGACGATCCGCACCCGATCCCCGACGCGCCGCACGCTCCCCTCGAGCAGCGTCGCAACCTCCAGCTTCGCCGCGATCTCCCGCAGGCCCTGCTCCCGCTTCTTGAACTGCATTACCGAGGTACGTGAGATCACCTGGAGGGCGCGGACCTTCGACAGCTGGGCGATGACGTCCTCAGTGATCCCGTCCGCGAAGTACTCGTTCTCCGGGTCCGCGCTCAGGTTCAGGAACGGCAGTACCGCGACGGACCGAGGCCGTGGCTGGACTTGGGCGGGCGTGGTGAGCGCCTCCGCGAACGCGCCGGCGGTTGCAAACCGGTCGGCGGGGACCCGGGCGAGCGCTTTCATGAGCGCTTGCTCGACGCCGACGGGGACTGCGTCCCGGAGGCGTCGCACGGCGGGCACGGGATCCACCAGCCGCTTGGCGATCAGTGACTGCGCGGTGGGCCCCGTGTACGGCGGTTCGCCCGCGAGCATCTCGTACAACACGCAACCCAGGCTGTACACGTCGCTGCGAGCATCCAGGGCTCGCTCGCTCATCGCCTGTTCCGGGCTCATGTACTCCGGCGTCCCCACGACGAGCCCGGTCTCGGTGAGGCGCTCATCCGCCGCCGCGCTCACCGCCAGCGCGATCCCGAAATCGGCGACCATCGCCTCGCCCTCGTGCAGCAGGATGTTCTCCGGCTTGACGTCCCGATGGATCAACCCTTGGTCGTGAGCGTGCTCGAGGGCCGAGGCGACTTGCCGAGTGATGCCGAGGGCCTCGTCAACGGGGAGTTGTGTCTCGCGTTCGAGCTTGTGGCGCAGTGATTCGCCCTTGATGTGGGCCATGACGTAGAAGAGAAACCCCGCGGCCTCGCCGGAGTCATACAGGGCGAGGATGTGGGGATGACTCAGCTTGGCGGCGATCGCGATCTCGCGCAGAAACCGATCGGGCCCGAGGGCCGACGCCACGTCGGGCCGGAGAACCTTGACCGCCACCTTGCGGTGGTGCTTCAGGTCGTCGGCGAGATAGACCGTCGCCATCCCGCCACTTCCGAGCTCTCCCTCGATGGCGTAGCGGCCGGTGAGGGCGGCGTTGAGGCGCTCAGGTTGATCAGTCGGCATCACAGCACCAACCTACCGGGAGGCCCCGCTTCTGCAACGAGGCGGAACTTTCGACACAACGGCTGCGTTCCTGTCATGTTGCTGTCGCACACTGCGAGGAGACGCCATGTCTATCCGGCCGGTCAAGTCGATCATTCAGTCGCAGCCCACCATCGAGGGCGCGGGCGTGAAGCTGCGCCGCGCGTTCGGCTTCGGGAACACCACAGACTTCGATCCGTTCCTCCTGCTGGACGATTTCCGCAATGAGCACCCGCAGGACTACCTCGCCGGCTTCCCGTGGCACCCGCATCGGGGGATCGAAACCATCACCTACGTCTTGAGCGGGACGGTGCAGCACGGCGACAGCCTGGGCAACCGCGGCACCCTCGGCGCCGGCGACGTGCAGTGGATGACGGCGGGCAGCGGCATCCTCCATCAGGAAATGCCGCACGGCGACGAGCGTGGCCGCATGCACGGGTTCCAGCTGTGGGCGAACCTGCCTCGCTCCCTCAAGATGACCGATCCGCGCTACCAGGACATCGTGGCGAAAGACATCCCGGAAGTCACCGACGACGACGGGACGCGCGTGCGCGTCATCTGTGGCAACTTCTGGGGCAAGACCGGTCCTGTAGAGGGCGTCGCCGCAGAACCGCGCTACTTGGAAGTCTGGGTCCCGCCCCGTGTGAGGAAGACCCTGCCCGTCGAGTCGTCGCGCCACGCGTTCGCGTACGTCTTCGACGGCAGCGGCTCGTTCCGAGACGCGTCGGCGCCGCGTGGCGTCCTGACCGAGCGGGTAGGGGCGGGTGAAACGGGGCCGCCCGTGCGGGAGGAAGCGGGCAATCGCTCCCTCGTGCTGTTCGACTCGGGCGACGAGATCACCATCCAGGCCGGCGACGGGGGGATCCGGTTCCTGCTCGTCTCGGGCCGGCCGCTGGAAGAGCCCGTCGCCTGGCAGGGGCCGATCGTGATGAACACCCCGGAAGAACTGCGGCGCGCCTACGCCGAACTCCAGGACGGCACGTTCATCAAGCATCGCTGATCGGCAGCGGGCCGGCGCGTGGGCCGTTTGACAGGGTACCGCTCTCGCCCATAGCATTGCCCCATGCCAATTCCCACCGAGCCGATCGGTAGTATTCCGAGACCGCCCGACCTCATTGAAGGGATGCGCCAATTATCGGCTGGCCGGATGTCGCGAGACGACATGCGGTCGCGGTACGACCGGGCGATTCGCGACACGATCCAACGCTTCGAGGCGACCGGGTCGCCGGTCGTCACCGACGGAGAGCAGACCAAGCCCAGTTTCGTCACCTATCCGATCCACGGACTGGAGGCCCTGGCGCCTGACGGAGTCACCATTCGCTTCGCCGATGGTCACGAGCGGCAGCTGCCGCGTCTCACCGCGGGTCCGTTCCGATACCGCACCTACGCCGACTCGTTCCTGGACGAGGCGAAGAAGTACGCCCGGGTTCCGGTCAAGCAAGCGGTCATCTCGGCCTCGGCGTTGAGCCTGCTTTACCCTCAGGATGGCATCCCAGGCTATTCGAGAGACGCCTTCCTCGGAGACCTCGTGCGCGAGGCCGAGCAGGACATCCGGCGTTGCCTAACGAAGGGGGCATACAACGTGCAGATCGACTTCACGGAAGCCAGGCTCTCGGTGAAGCTCGACCCGACGAAGCAGCTGCTCAGGGCTTTCGTCGGCCTCAACAACCGCGTGCTGGAACGATTCACCGCGGCGGAGCGGAAGCGGATTGGCGTGCACACCTGCCCCGGTGGGGACAGGGATTCGACCCACAGCGCGGATGTGGATTACGGGCAGCTCTTGCCCGACTTGTTCGGGCTCAAGGTCGGGCACTTCTACATCCAGCTGGCGAGCGAGAATGACCGCGGCCGGGTTCTGCGGATCATCAAGGAGCACGCCAAGCCCGACCAGAAGATCTTCATCGGCGTGATCGACCCGATCAATCCGAGAATCGAGACGCCCGAAGGGGTTCGGGACCGCGTCCTGGAAGCTGCCGAATTCATCCCCCGCGCCCAGCTGGGTACCACCGACGACTGCGGATTCGCGCCGTTCGGCGACGACACGTCTACTGCCCGCGACACGGCGTTCGAGAAGATCCGCGCCCGCGTGGCAGGTACGCAGCTCGCTGCCCAGGCGCTGCGCGTGTGATGGAAGGAACTCCTGTCAGTTAGGCGGGAACGGGAAGCGAACCGGGAGGCGGATCATGAAGCTCGTGATAGGGGTTCTGCTGCTTGTTGGCTTGGCGCCCGGACTCAGGGCGCAAAGCGAGGCACAACTCAAAGAGTTCTTCGAAGGCAAGTTGGTGAAGGTCAAGCTGGACATGCCCGCCACAGAAGATGGGGTGGACGTGCATGCCGACCGCCCCAGGCCGCTCGACTTCAGCCAGTACGCCGGGCGGCTCAAGCGCCACGGAACGGCTCTGCGGGCGGGCCAGTCCATCCTGGTCACCAGGGTGAAGGCCAAGGAACGGCACATCGAGGTTCAGCTCGCTGGGGGTGGTTATGGCACCTTCTGGGACGATCAGAGCACCGACGTGTTCGTCCCGTCCGCCACCAAGTCGCAACGTGAGAAGAACCTGGAAAAGGACATCAAGGGGGAACGGGATCCTCAGCGCAAGCGGGCGATGCAGGAGGAGCTCGATGCGCTGAGAAAGGAGCGCGAACGCGAGGACGCACGCAATGAGGCGGCAGTGGCGGACGCCGAGGAGGCGAAGAAGGCGAACGTGCGGCAGCGGGCGACCGAAGGTGGGTCACGCTTCAACGTGCGCTATGATCGAGTGCTGTCGTCGCAAGAGCTGACCCCTCAATCGGTCATACAGGCCCTGGCGGAGTACGTCGAGTTCCCGTCGGAGACCTTCGGGACGCCCGCGGGCGCGCCGGACCGCGCCGCAGCGGCCCCCCCGGCGCCTGCGCCGCCGGAGGGACTGGCCGTGCTCCGCAGCGGTGCCTCCCGCCAGGACGTCGAGGCGGCGCTCGGAAAGCCGGAGTCCGTGTCGGAGCGGGTGGCGGGCGAGCTCACCGTGGTCGTCTGCACGTTCCAGACGTCTTGGGGCCGCGTGGAGGCGCAGTTCGTGGAGGACCTCCTGGTGAAGTTCGTGGTTGTTTCGAACTAAGCAGCGACGCCGTTAGTTCGCTCGTGCGATGGTTTCCACTGCGTTCCAACGCATGCCGCCTTCGCGTGCTGGGCGTTCGCCGCGCAGCACCATCCTGCCCTCTTCGAGTCCTCCGTCCAGCAGCAGGAGCTGCCCGCGGCTGTCCACCCACGTCTGGTGCCACGTCCGCGCAGCGCCGTCATAGAGGTTGAAGCTCGAGCCCGTCGTTCCCCCGACCCCGACCCATTGCTCCTCGAGCACACAACCCCCGAGCACACGGGCGATGGTGTTCTTGCCCGCCGGGCTGCCGGCGGACGTTGTCACCGACCATTCTCCGATCCAGAAGTCGGACTGGCGATGCTCCGGAGCCGCGCAAGCGTTCTGGTGCGGCGCCGCGCCTTCGAACGCCAGCGTCGTCAGCGCAAAGGCCAGTCGTATCGAGGTTTTCATCGCGCCCCCTGCCCAAGAGTCGTGGCCCAACACTGCTGAACGCCCTGCCCAGTGCAACATCGCAGCGATGGACGGTGGATGCTCAGCGATGGGACGCCGCTGTCGTAGGTGAAACGACGCGCGAGGCTGAGACAGGCCAGCTAGCGCCAACCGCCGGCTTCCGGTTCGACAGAGCCCAACTGGCTCTCGGTCGGCTCCGCTCAGCAGAACCACGGCTCGGTGAGCCGGGCGGGGATCGGGCGCTCGGGCGGCGGCAAGCGCACCGCAGCGCCCGCAAGAGGGTTGCCCGCGCGAGCTGCAGCGCGCGCCCGCAGGCGGTGGAACGTGGCGGCTGCATCCTCGCCCGTGCGGGCCCGCTCCGCCACCAATGCGCTGACTTCCCGCTGCAGCTCATCCATCCGCGAGTCGGGGTGCGTCCATCTGTACGACAGCCTGGCGCGGTCGAGGGGCCCGAGGAATGGCAGGATCGCTGGACGGGAAAGTAGCAGTGAGCCTGGCGGGATGAGCAGGCGGATGGTGTACTGGACGGGATCTACCTGGTCGATCAGCCCTTCCCCTTCCACGAAGTCGAGGATGTCGAGGTAGTCGTCGAGTGTCGCCCACGGCGTAAAAGGCACGAACGAAGGCCGCAGGGTGATCCCTGCCCGGCGAACGATGTCGAGTGCGACCGCGACGTCCGCGCGGGTGTGTCCCTTCTCGAGGTTCGCGAGCACGAGGTCGGAGAGGGACTCCACCGCCGACACGACGAACAGACAACCGGTAGCCGCGAATTCCGGGAACAGCGCGCGATGCTCGAGGATGTGCTCCACCTTGGCGGTGAAGTCGTAGCTCGCGTCGGGGAACTCCTGGTGCAGCGCCCGGACGAGCCGCACCGAGTGCCGCGGCCCGTTCAAAAAGTCAGGATCGCCGAACGTGATGTGTCCCGCACCGGCCGCAATGAGGCGGCGAATATCCTCGAGCACGACTTCCCCCGGGACCACGAAGAAGCGTCCGGCGTACACCGACGGGATCGGGCAGTGGAGGCATTTGTGCAAGCAACCCCGGCTCGCCTCGACGTAGCCTGCCGGGACCAGCCGGCCGGCGTGAGCAAGACTCACATAGCGCGTGAGCGCCGGGAGCCCCGCCCGGCTCGGAAGTGGAAAGTGTAGCCGTTGCAGCGCGGCGTGCGGTCGGGGCACGGCCACCAGCTCTGCAGCAGCGTCGAGCCGCCGGGCGAGCGCGACGAGCTCACCCTCGGCTTCGCCTCCCAATACCGCGTCGGCGAGGCCCTGCAGCAGGTAGTCGGCATTCAGCAGGGCGTACAGACCGTGGAACACGATGCGGCAGCCGGGATTGACCCTGCGGACACGCTCGGCCACCCGCACGCCCAGGCGCAACGCCGTGTGCATCGGCACGGCAATGCCCACGAGCCGGGCCCTCCGGACCTTCGCCTCGTCCAGGGGCTCGACGGCGAGGTCCATCGTGTCGGGCGCGTACCCCGCCTGCTCAAGAAACGCCTTCGGCCAGGCGAGGCCCAGCGGTTGGTGGCCGAGCTCGTAGCAGGAGACGAGCAGGACCGCCCCCGGCGCGCGCAGGGAGGTATCGTCGGACATCCGCGGGGTAACGTCCATGTTCAGAGCTGCTCGAATGTAAACGGGGGGCTCACCCGGTAGGCATGAAACGAGGGGCCAAGCTGCGGCCCCTCGCGTTGTTCAGCTTGCGGTCACTCGAACGGCGCGGTCGGCGGGGCGCTAGTGGCCCTCAGGGTCATGCCCGTTGCCGTTGCCGTTCCCGTTGCCATTCGTGAAGACCTTCGACCGTCCACCCGTGACCGCGAGCCAGCGCCGCCGCATCGCGGTCAGGTCGTCGAGCTGCTGGCGCAGCCTGGCAACATCGATGTCCACGAGCTGAATGCGCCAGTCGATGTACTGCTCCGCCTGCTCTACGGTCCAGTCAGCCGGACCGGTAAACACCAGCCGTTCCTTGACTTCCACGTTTTGCCTGAGCTGCACGTCCTGTGCTTCGAGGGCGTCCACCTTGTCGAGGACGTCCACCTTGCGTCCCATCAGATCCAGCTTCCGGCCCATGCGGTCCTCCTCCTACCAGCGTGTGAACGGTTCAATCCAGGGCGCGCGGTCGCTCGGTTACACATGACAACTTGCCATGTTATAACGTACATCATTATACTATCTATATCAACTATACTATCTCCAGTCGCTATATCCGTCAAGGAGGGGCAAATGCCCCGGTATCGCGGTCAGAAAGTCCATTATCGTCGCAGAGGTGCGCTGCGCTTGCGGTTGCGGCAACTTCTCGAAGCGCGAGGCCTGACGGCCTATGGGCTCGCCAAGTTCACTGGCCTGAGCTTGAACACGATCTACCGGCTCGGGCGTCCCAGTGGACGCTTTGGCCTCATTCGGGCTGATACGATCGAGCGCCTGTGCGGTGCTCTGCGGGTGACCCCGAGCGAGCTGTTCGACTACAACAAACCGGCCGCGCGCTCCGGCTCCTAGTTTCGCTTCGACAGCGCCACCAGGTCGAGCCACTTCCCATTACCGAAGTTGTAGCCGCGCACTGCGGTGAGCTCGTCGAGCCCCAGCGACCCGGCGCGAGCCTCGATGCGGGCCTGAACCTCGCGGGGCACGACGAGCACGCCGGGCCCGGGCGCGCGCGCCCACCGGACCAAAGCGTCGTCGCTCGGCAACGCTCGTACCCGCCGGTCCGGGAGGTAGAACACCAGGCTCGGCTCGCCGTAGCCCCGCGTGGCAACGGGGACGCCCGGCGCCGTGCGCGCGCGGATCGTCGCCGCGATCGGAGGCGACGGCTTCAATCGGTCCAACGCCGGCAGCACCCCACCCGTGAGGATCCCATCGAAGCAGACCATGCCGACGAGCAGCACGGTGCAGCTCGCGCCCGCGCGACCGCGCCTCTGCTCCCTGATCGCGAGCCCAGTCATGGCGAGGACGATCAGCCCGGCCGCCGTCGCCCATCGCCCGGGGCCCGGCGCGGGAAGCCACCGCGGCAGGATCACCAATGCGGTGCCGATAGCCGTCCCAACGGCGCCCGCGAGCCACGCGCCACGGCGCAGCCAGCGGTGATCCCGATCATCCAGCTCGCCGCGTTGCGCGGCGTACGTCGTCGCGGCCACCGCGAGCGCGAGCGCCGGCCAGATGGGAAGCACGTAGTGGGGCAGCTTGGTCGCCACCAGGGTCATCAGCACCACGGTCGGGAGGATCCAACCCAGGAGTAACGGCCGTGCAGCACCCCCGAGGCGGCCGCCGCCCAGCGCCGAGAGCGCGCCGCACAGGTATAGCGTCCATGGAAAGAATCCCACGGCGACCACCGCGAGGTAGTATGGAAGGAACAGTAGCAGCGGTCCGCCGTGCCCTTCGAGCGGCTCCTGCATGCGTCGCAAAGTGTGGTAGCCCAGGCCCTCGCGCCCGAGACCCCCGGCGGTCGCGACGTTTGCCGGAATGGCCCAGGCGAGAAACAGACCGAGCCCGAGCCCTGCGGCCAATGCGATCCAGGCGATTTGCCGCGGGCGAAGCGCGGTGCGGCCACGGCCGAACCACCAGGCGACGCCGATGCCCGCGAGCGGAACCGCGAGCCCGACAAGACCTTTGGTCAGGAGCCCCGCACCGAACGCGAGCGCCAGGACCACTGCGTGAAGCGGCCGCCAGCCGTGCAGAAACGCATGGACGAACGCTGCAAGCCCCACGGTGATCCACGCGAGCAGCACCGCATCCGCCGTCGCGGCGGAGCCCTCCACCAACGCAAGCGGTGTTGTGACCATCACCGCGGCGGCGAGGAGACCGGTCCGCGGGGCGAAGAGCCAGCGGCCGGCCGCGTACGTCGCGAGCGCCGCGATCGCCATCCCGACTGCGGCTAGGGAGCGCACGGCCACCTCACCTGCGCCGAACAGCCGCACGGGAATCGCCATCAGCCAATAGATGAGAACCGGCTTGTCCGGGCGGAGCGCGCCGTTGAAGGTCGGGTAGAGGTAGTTGCCCGACCGCACCATCTCGACCGCGGCCTCCGCGAACCGCGGCTCGTCGCGGTCCCACAGGGTGGTCTGCGCGGCCCCAACAAGCAAGCCGCCGGCGAGCAGGGCGGCGCTCAGACCAGCCATTCCCCACCCGGGCGCGCGCGACATCTCAGGGCTCCCGGGTCGTGAGAACGAAGTAGAGGTTGCGGACGTAGATGGCGAGGCCCGCCGATTGTCCGAGGATGAACACAGGGTCCCGCCGGTGGATGGAATACGCGAGCAGCAAGGCGGAGCCGACGATGCTGAGCACCCAGAACGTCGTCGGGACGACGCTGCGCCTGGCGCGCTCGCTCGCCAGCCACTGCACGGCAAAGCGAGCGGAAAACGCAGCCTGACCGAGCAGGCCGAGTCCTAGCCAGACCCGATTCATGAGCCACCTCCGTGCCCCGGGTCTAGGGAGGGTCGCGCGGACGGCCCGCCGGAGTCAATCCCACTCGTGCGGGGCCGGCTTGTCGTCAAGGAGCCCGCGGGCCATGCCGTCTATCCCGCTAACCGCCTAGCCGTCTTGCCGTCTACCCGTCTAACTTTTCCAGTCCCGTCCTATCGGAGTCACAGACATGCGCCGCACCCTCGTACTCGTCCTCGTCGCCGCTGGCTGCACCAAGGGCGACAGGCAGACCGCGCCACCAGCCGGGCGCATTACCGTGGCTGACAGCGCCATCAAGACGCCTGAATCGGTGCTCTACGATGCCGCGAGCGACGTATACCTCGTGTCCAACATCAACGGCAACCCGCTGGAGAAGGACAACAACGGGTTCATCTCGCGGGTGCGACCCGATGGCCGCATGGAGAACGTGCACTGGATCGCGGCCGGCAGGAACGGCGTGACTCTGCACGCGCCGAAGGGGATGGCTGCCAAGGGCGACACGCTGTTCGTCGCAGACATTGACGCCGTGCGATTGTTCGACCGGACGACGGGAGCGCCGCTCGGCTCCCGGACCATCACAGGCGCTTCGTTCCTGAACGACATGTGTGTGGGGCCAGACGGCACGGTCTACGTCACTGATACCGGCATCAAGGCGGGACCCCCGCCCAGCGGGTTCGCCGAGGCGGGGACCGACGCGCTGTACCAGTTCGGGCTCGGTGGAAGGGCCGTCGCGGTGGCGCGGGGAAGGGCGCTGGGGCGCCCCAACGGCATCACCGCGGATGCGACCGGCGTGATCGTGGTCAGCTTCGGTTCGGGCGAGGTGTACCGGATCGATCCCAAGACGGGCAAGCGCACCGATCTTCCCAAGCCACCTAAAGGGCAACTGGACGGCGTCGAGCGTCTGGCGGATGGGAGCCTCCTGATATCGAGCTGGGAGGGCCAGGCCGTCTACCGCCTGAGCGATGGGGCGTACACGACCGCGGTGGACAGCGTGGCCTCGCCGGCCGACATCGGATACGACGCCACGCGTGCGGTGGTGCTGATTCCGATCTTCATGCAGAACAAGATCGAAGTACGGGAAGTGAAATAGGCGGGCCGGACTCGGGGCCCCGATCGCGCAGTGGCTACCGCCCTCCCTGCCAAAGCCTTCGACCGCTCGATCGTCGAAGGGCCGATCGCTCGGGTTGTATGGATGCTCGCCTGGCCGACCATGCTACAGAACGTGATCGGCGGGCTGCAGGGCCTGGTGGATCACGCGATGGTGGGACACTTCGTGGGCTACACCGGCAATGCCGCCATCGGCGTCGCGTTCCAGATCTTCCTCGTCGTCATCGTATTCGTCACCTCCCTCTTCACGGGGATGAGTGTGCTCGTCGCCCGCTTCGCGGGCGCGAACGAGCCCGAGAAGGTCAACCGCGCCGTCAATCAGGCGTTCCTCGCCTCGGTCGCTCTGTGCGTCGGGGTCCTCGCCCCGCTCGGCTGGGTGCTCTCGCCGTCGCTGCTGCGTCTCGTGCACGCCACGGCCGAGGTCCGCGCCGAGGCGCTGCCGTATCTCCGCATCATGTTCCTTTTCAACTTCGGGATGCTGTTGTTCTTCATGCTGGGCGGGGCGCTGCGCTCGGCGGGCGATGCGCGCACCCCGCTCCGACTCGGCATCGTGCTCACGATCCTCAACATCGTCTTCAACGTGATCTTCATCCGCGGCCTCGGCCCGATCCCGGCCCTCGGGACGGCCGGGGCCGCGCTCGGCACCGTGCTCGCTGGGGCCGTGGTGAGCGGCATCGCCGTGTACCTTCTTTTCTCCGGGCGAATGGTGGTAGCGTGGCACCGCGGGGGGGGGGCATGGGCTGGCGGCCCGATTGGGCGATCATCCGATCGCTGTTCCGCTTCGGCCTGCCGACGGGCGTGCAGGGGATCGCGATGAACGTCGCGGGGGTGCTGCTGCTGCGGTTCATCGGCTCGCTGGAGCGCAGCGCCGAGGCGCAGGCGGCCTATGCAGTGGGATACGGGGAGCTGTTCTCGCTCATCACGTGGACCTCGGTGGGGTTGATGGGCGCGGCTGCCGCGGTCGCGGGCCAGAACCTGGGTGCGGGCCGCCCCGAGCGCTCGATGCGCGCCGTGCACGTCGCCGCCGGGATCGGCCTGGGCGTCGCGGCGGTCGTCGGCGCGCTGTTCCTCACGGTCCCGGGCGGGCTGCTCGCGCTGTTCGGCATGGACGATCCGGTCGTCCTGGCCCTGGGCACGCAGCTCCTTGCCTTTCTCAGCGTCTCGGGGCTCTTCATCACCGTGGCGCTCACCTACACCGGCGGGCTGCAGGGGACCGGTGACACGCGCTCGCCGCTGTATATCTCGCTCGTGTCGCAGATCGTCGTCCCGCTCGGCCTGTGCGCGCTGCTCCAGGCGACGCGCGGCCTGCAACCCGCCGACATCTGGCTGGCGATCCTGCTCGGGCACGCGACGCGCTGCGCCCTGAGCGTGCTCCGGTTCCGCCAAGGGAAGTGGCGCGCTATCGGCGTCGACATCGAGCCGGCGCCGGTTTGAGGGGCCAGAGTCGTGCGCGCGCTTGCCCTTAGATTGCTGCCAGAAGACGGCTCGCCCGGCTCCGCCGGTGGCGGGGGACCGGTTTCGACGCGACATTCTCCGCGCACGTGCCCATCCATTCCCCCAGAGGAGGAGCCCCCATGGTCCCCATTCCAGCGCTGTGGCTGCCGATTCTGCTGTCGGCGGTAATCGTGTTCGTCGCCAGCTCGGTGATCCACATGGTGCTGACCTACCACCGCACCGATTACCGGAAGCTGCCAAACGAAGACCGGCTGCTCGGCGCGATGCGGGCGGAGAATCTGCCTCCGGGCGAGTACATGTTTCCTCACGCGGCGACTCCCAAAGAAATCAGCTCGCCGGAGATGGTCGAGAAATACAAACAGGGTCCGATCGGGATCCTCACCGTGCTTCCGAGCGGGCCGCCGGTGATGGCGAAGCATCTCGCGCAGTGGTTTGCCTTCTGCGTGGTCGTCGGGGTGTTCGTTGCCTACGTGGCCGGCCGCACGATGGGCCCGGGCGCGGGCTACCTCTCCGTCTTCCGGATCGCGGCCACCGTCGCGTTCCTCGTGTATGCGGGGTACCAGCCCGCCTCCTCGATCTGGCGTGGGCAGTCATGGACGCTGACGGCCAAGAATTGCTTCGATGGGCTCGTGTACGGGCTCCTGACGGCCGGCGTCTTCGGCTGGCTGTGGCCGAAGTAGCGGCGGCCGCGAGGCGAGAGAGGCCGGCCCGACTCGAGCCGGCCCTTCCGCGTTCCTCCGGCACCGCAGCCGCCCTACCGGGCGGCCGGCGCCAGCACCTTTGCGAGCGCAGGCAGTCGCTCCCCCCAGAACTGCTTCATGCGGGTCGCCGCTGACCGGTCCGGCAGCTTGCGGTGCTGGACCTGCACCTGGCTCTTCCCGGCGCTCTTGCCCGTGAAGTAGACCTCGACCGACGTTCGGTCGGGCCAGGTGATGCGCATGGACTTGCCGCGCGTCGCGGTGCGGATCGTGAGGTCCACTCCGGGCAGCCACCGCGCCCGCGTACTCGTGTCGCTCCACGCCCGATACAGCCGGGCGAGCGGCACTGCGAACACCTTGCTCTTGGTGGCTTCGAACCCACCGCCGCGGCGCTGGCCGACGCCCCGCAGGCCCTTGATACGCCCGTAGCCCACGGTGACCGTCTGGGTCCACCAACCAGGCACCTTGTACTTCTCGTGCACGTAGTCGGCGATCTGTCGGTGCGGCCACGTGTGTGCCGCGACGCGATCGAGCGCCCGGACCCACCGCTCCCACGTGCAGCCGGTCTTCGCTTTGACCGCGGCATCGCTCATGCCGGCGAGCTTCGCGTAGTCGAGCGGCGCGGGAACCTGCTTCTTTTTGAGGAGGTGCGAGCGGGCGGCGGTATAGGCCTCGCCCGTCTTCTGCATGCGAGCGCGCACGAGGCGCTTGAAGTCCTTGTTGGTCGGCATCGTATCCGTCCTTTGGTCGCGCCACGGGCTGGACGCCCCCCAGCGGCGGCGCCCCGCGGCGACGCAAAGGTGTTGAGCGATGCCGATCCGGGAGTATGCCCCCCTTTGCCTCTCAAGGGCCCTCGCTGGGGGAGGGTCGAAGAGGTTGGGCGTGGATTCCCGCCCGCGCCCCCCAGCATGCATCACCCGGGCGCGGGAGGCAAGATCCCCCGTCCCGACCCCATCGGCCGCAAGGCGCCGCGACGGGTCGGCGCCATAGGGTAGCGGTCACGACCGGCTGCGCTAGTTTACCTCGATGACCTCTCCACCACAGATGCGCCGCCTTCCGCCTCGGCGACCGCGCCGGTTCAACATCGTCGTGCTGGTTCTGGTGGTGGTCGTTTTCCTGGTCGCGCCCGCTCTGGTGCAGCTCGCGGCCGAATGGCTGTGGTTCGGAGCCCTGGGCTACGAGCGTGTGTTCACGACCCGGCTCGTGGCGCGGCTGCTGCTGGGCGGGGTAGTCGGCGCCGTCGCCTTCGCCTTCCTCTACACCAACCTGCGGCTCGCCCAGCGCGGACTCGTTCCGAACCCGCTGGTGCTCACGTTCAACGCCGGCGCGTCGGCGGTCGATGTGACCGGGCTGCTGCGCCGGCTCGCTCTCCCCGCGGCGCTCGGACTGGCGCTGCTGTTCGCCATCGGCGCTTGGGGTGGCTGGCTGGGCGTGCTCCAGTTCCTGCACCGGACGCCGTTCGGAGCGAACGATCCTGTGTTCGCCCGCGATCTGGGCTACTACGTGTTCACGATGCCGGTCATCGCGGGCGCGATCGGGCTCGGCGCGACGCTCACGATGTTCGCGCTGCTGGCGACCGTGGTGCTGTACGTGCTGCGCCGGGACGTCGTCGTGTTCCAGCGTCACGTCACGGTGGAGCCGTCGGCTCGGCTACACCTCGCCGCGCTGATCGCCCTGCTGTTCCTGTGGGAGGCGCTGCGGGTGTACTTCGTCCGGCTCCCGGGCCTGCTGTACTCCACCACCGGGCCGCTGGTGGGGGCGAGCTTCGCTGATCTGCACGCCAAGCTCGCCGGCCTGTGGGTCGTGGGGCTCGCCGCGGTCGCTGCCGGCGCACTGGTCCTGTGGGGAGCCCGCAACCACCGTTTGGCCCGCAACACGCTGCTCGCAGCCGGGCTGTACTTCGGCGTGTCGCTGCTGGGCCTCGTCCTGTACCCGGCGGTCGTCCAGAGGCTGGTCGTGGCGCCGAACGAGTTGGTGAAGGAAACGCCCCAGCTCGCCCACCATATCGCGGCGACGCGCCGCGCCTGGGGGCTGGACGGCGTCGTGACGCGCGATCTCACCGGCGAGGCCCGGCTCACCGAGCGGGACATCCGAGCCAATCGGCCCACCATCGACAACGTCCGGCTGTGGGATCGCGACCCGCTGCTCCAGACGTTCGGGCAGCTGCAGGAGATCCGCACCTACTACGACTTCGTCTCGGTGGACGACGACCGCTACTGGATCGACGGCCGGTACCGCCAGGTGATGCTCTCGCCGCGCGAGCTGAACGCGGCCTCGCTCCCGACGCGGACTTTCATCAACGAGCGGCTCACCTTCACGCACGGAATGGGACTCACGCTCGGGCCGGTGAACCAGGTGACTGAGGAAGGGCTGCCGGTCCTGTTCATCAAGGACCTGCCACCCGAGTCGAGCGTCTCGCTGCGCGTGACGCGCCCGGAGATCTACTTCGGCGAGCTGACCGATCCGTGGGTGTTCGCCCGGACCCGGCAGCGAGAGTTCGACTATCCGTCGGGGGACGAGAACATCTTCACCACCTACCAGGGAACGGGGGGCGTCCGGGTCGGCTCGTGGCTGCGTCGACTGGTGCTCGCGACCTACTTCCGCTCTCTCAAGGTCCTGCTGTCGAGCGACATCACGAACGACAGCCGCGCGATGTACATCCGCAGCATCCGGCAACGGGCGCGCACGGTGCTGCCGTTCCTGTTGTTCGACGACGACCCATACCTCGTCGTCACCGACTCGGGCCAGCTGCGCTGGATCCTCGACGCCTACACGGCGACGAGCCGCTACCCCTACGCGCAGCCGCTCTCCGGCGGCACCAACTACCTGCGCAACAGCGTGAAGGTCGTGATCGACGCCTTCGACGGCAGCGTCACGGCCTACCTGGCCGACCCGGCCGATCCGCTGGTGCGCACCCTGGCGAAGGTGTTCCCCGGGGTCTTCCGGCCGCTCGACGCGATGTCGGCGGATCTGCGCGCGCACCTGCGCTACCCCGAGGACCTGTTCCGGGTGCAGACCGACATGTACGCCACCTACCACATGGACGAGCCGGAGATCTTCTACCACCGGGAGGACCAGTGGCAGCGGCCGGTGTTGTCGCGGCCGGGCGAGCGGCAGGATCTCTTCCTGCGCCACATCGTGATGCGGCTGCCCGAGGAGCGGCAAGCGGAGTTCATCCTCATGGCGCCGTTCACGCCCCGCGGCAAGGACAATCTCGCCTCGTGGATGGTGGCGCGAAACGACGGGGAGCACTACGGCCAGCTGGTGGTGTACCGCTTCCCCAAGCAGAGCCTCGTGTTCGGGCCGACCCAGATCGTCAACCGGATCAACCAGGACACCGAGATTTCGCGCCAAGTCTCGCTGTGGGACCAGCGTGGCTCCGAGGTGATCCGCGGCAACCTGCTGGTGATCCCGATCGAGGAATCCCTCATCTACGTGCAGCCGCTGTACCTGCGGGCCCAGGGCGGGCGTATCCCCGAGCTCAAGCGCGTGGTCGTCGCCCACCAAAACCGGGTCGTGATGGAAGAGACGCTCGAGGCTGGCTTGGCGCGGCTGTTCGGCGGCGTGGCCGGCCCCCCCGCGGTGGCGGCCGCACCGAA
>JBOHSI010000239.1:0-5973 GCA_050733055.1 Gemmatimonadales bacterium | reverse complement strand
TCTCGTAGCGCCGGGACACGAGCTGGAAGAAGAGATTCGCGCCCTGGCGGTCGATCGGGATGTAGCCGATCTCATCAATGATGAGCAGCTTCGGCTGGGTGAGCAGCTTGAGGCGCTCCTCGAGCCGGTTTTCGAACAAGGCCTTGCCGAGCGTAGCGATGAGGCCGGCCGCGGTGGTAAACATGGTCCGCAGCCCGAGCTCGCAGGCGCGCAAGCCGAGCGCCACGGCGAGATGGGTCTTCCCGACCCCCGGCGGCCCGAGCAACAGGACATTCTCCCCGTCGGCGATGAAGCGCCCGGTGGCGAGCTCCTTGATCACCTTGGGGTCGATCGAGGGCTGAAACTTCCACTCGAAGCCCTCCAGCGTCTTCTGAAACGGGAAGCGCGCCATGCTGATCCGCATCGCGAGGTGCTTCTCCTGCTTGGAGCGGAGTTCAAGCCCCAGGACCTCGTCGAGGAAGTCACTGTAAGCGAGGTCACGCTTGGCCGCCTGGTCGAGAAGCGTGGAGAGCTCGGCCTCGACCCGGTAGAGGCGGAGTCGCTGGCAGTACTCGGTGAGGCGCTCGAGCTGGGGCGTCGTCATGGGACGGCTCCTTCCTCCACGAGCGCGACGTAGACGCTGAGATCGCGCACCGCGACGTCACTGCCAGCGGGATAGTCTGGGTCCCAGCGCGGCGGGGCGGGCGGGGGCGTGAGGCCCGGTGGCCGGAGCAGCCCAGCGTAGTGCGTTGGGTCCATCACGACCTGGTGCCGCTCGGCGCGGGCGTGGCGGGCGATCACGGTGTCCTGGTGGAGGATCTCGTAGCTCGTGGTGGTCTCGCGGATCCGCACCTGGGCCCCCACGTAGCGCACCGGCACCGAGTAGCGGCTCGCCCCAATGGCGACCAGGGCGTCGGCCGGGACGATCCGGACCTGCACGCGCTCGCGCGCGTAGCGCGGCCGGCTCCCGAGCGGCGCCAGGTGCTCAGCCGCGAAGCGGGCGATCGGGGGCTCGTGTGTCGTCCCGTGCACGCGGACGTCGGCCACGGTCATCGCCCACTCGAGGAGCCAGGCGTTCACGTGACCCCAGGAGCCGAAGCGCTTGCCCGCGAGCGCGTTCTTCTTCACGTAGCCGATGTTGGACTCGACCTTCCCCTTGGTCTGGGGACGATAAGGCCAGTGGCCCAGGGCGTGAAACCGTAATAGGCGGCGAAGTCGGCGTAGACGGGGTGCCAGACCGTGCCCTCGCGGGTCCGTTCCAGCACGGCAGGCTTCGCGTTATCGAGCACGATCTGGAGCGGTACCCCGCCGAAGTGCTCGAAGGCCTGCTCGTGGCCGGCGAGCACGGCGTCCAGCCGCTCGTGCGGGAAGGCCGTCGCATAGAGCCGCCGGGAGTACCCAAGGGTGAAGACAAAGAGGTGCGCCGCGACATACTGCTCGCCGATCCACACGCGGCGCTGGCCAAAGTCCACCTGGGCCTGCTGGCCGGGCGGGGTCTCGAAGCGCACGGTGGCCTGGCGCGCCTGGCGGGCCGCCACCCGCAGCGGCCGCACGAAGCGATGCACTTGGGCCACGGATCCCCGATAGCCGAGGCCCGTCAGCTCACGCCAGAGCACGGCGCAGTTGTACTCGACTTCCACGGCCCGCGCCCGCAGCCACGCCGCGTACGGATCGAGGATAGAGGATCGGGGCCCGGTGCGCCGCGGGCGCCAGCCGCCCCGGGCCCGCCAGGCGCGGACCGTCTTCGGGTCGATTCCCAGCGCCCGGGCGATCCCGAGCACCGGCTCGCCGCGGGCCACGCGGGCGAGCACCTCCTGCACCTGCTGTTCCTTGAGCACAGGCTCCCCTCGCAACGCACGAGTCGGCGTCGAGGCTAGCCCCGCCCGCGTCACGTCGTCCACACCGTCCTCCTCTCGGGACGCGTAGGGAATTTCAGATGCCAAGTAGGTAGGGAATTTCAGATGACGAATGACAACGGCGAAAAGATGACGCGCACCGGGCCGGACGGCTGGCGCGTGGAGGCCTACGACTACGCCCGCGACGTGGCGGCCCCCCTGCGCTCGCAGATGGAGACCGTCGCGTCCACGATCATCGCCGAGGGCCGCCTCCGCGGCACCACCATCATGCGCCTCCGCGACCACCTGGGGCGCCTCGGGGCGATCCCGGACCTCGTCCCGCCCGACGGCATCCCGGCGATCACCGCGCCGCTCGGCATCGGGGCGTGACGGCGTGACGACGCCCGCCGATCTCCTCCAGCACGCCGCCGACCTCGGCGAGCTGCTCGCGAGCCGCGCGCGGTCCAAGCAGGACCGCCGGAACTTTCACCGGTATCGAAACGACCCCGACGGCTTCGCGCGGAAGGTGCTCGGCGTGACGCTGTGGAGCCGTCAGCGCGAGATCGTCGAGAGCGTGCGCGATCA
This sequence comes from Gemmatimonadales bacterium, assembly GCA_050733055.1. Lineage (GTDB taxonomy): Bacteria > Gemmatimonadota > Gemmatimonadetes > Gemmatimonadales > GWC2-71-9 > DASUAL01. The sequence goes on along the minus strand of JBOHSI010000239.1, from coordinate 3,574 downwards.
CGACCGGACCATCTGCTGCTCGGCGAACGGCAGCTGCCGCGCTCCAGCGTCGCGCCGCAAGGTTGGCGAAGCTCGCGCAGCAACTTCGAGCCGCGGCCGGTGAGGCTCCACGCAGCCGGACCGCGCGGCGCACCCGGCGCGACTCCACCACTTAGGGAGGGCATCATGATCACTATTATGACCACAGAGCGCCGCGAGTTCGGCACGCTCCGGCTGCGGGGGCGCATCTGGTGGGTGCGCTACAAGATCAGCGGGAAGTCGTACGAGGAGTCGAGCGGCTCGACCGACCGCCGGAAGGCCGAGAAGCTGCTCGCGCGGCGCGAAGCCGAGCTGGGCCTCGGTCACTTTGTCGCGCCGGACGTGAAGCGCACGACGGTCGCGGACCTGGCCGAGATGCTACGCGACGACTATCGCGTGAATGGCCGACGCTCTCTGCGTCGCGCCGAGACGAGCCTCGCCCACCTGCTGGCCTACACTTCGGAGGAGCCCGAGCGTTCACGGTTACCGCGGACCGCGTCGCCACCTACATCGCTGACCGCCAGGACGCAGGGGCGGCGCCCGCAACGATCCGCAACGAGCTGGCAGCGCTCAAGCGCATGTTCACGCTCGGCGTGCGCGCCGGGAAGGCCGCGCACCGGCCGCACATCCCAGCTATTCAGGTGAACAACGCGCGGCAGGGGTTCTTCGAGACCGATGACTTCGCCGCGGTGTACGCCGAGCTGCCCGACTACCTCCAGCCGGTTGTGGAGTTCGGTTACCTGACGGGGTGGCGCATCCCCAGCGAGGTCCTAGCGCTGACGTGGGCGCAGGTGGACTTCGCGGCGGGCGTCGTGCGGCTGGAGCCGCGGACGACCAAGAACGACGAGGGCCGGACGTTCCCGTTTGACGCACTGCCCGCGCTCAAGCGGCTGCTGGAGACGCAGCGCGACCGGACCAGTGCGCTGGAGCGGGCGACGGGCCGCATCATCCCGCACGTGTTCCACCGCGACGGCCAGCCGATCCGCTACCTGCGGCGCGCGTGGCTCTCGGCGTGCAAGCGGGCGGCGACCGTGCGGCACGACAACGGCGTGACGGAAGTAGTCCGGCCGGAACTGCTCGGCCGCATCCCCCACGACTTTCGCCGCACGGCCGTCCGCAACCTCGTGCGCGCGGGCGTGGCCGAGCGCGTGGCGATGCAGCTCACCGGGCACAAGACGCGGAGCGTGTTCGACCGCTACAACATCGTCAACGAGCGGGACCTGCGGGACGGCGTGTCAAAGCTTGCCGCGCTGCACGCGGCCCGCAGCACGACCCCGGCGCGGCGCCGCGGGACAGTCGTGGGACAATAGGGTGGAATGGCGAGACAGGCATAACTCGTTGTGCGGCAAGTGACCAGGGGCACAGTCGAACTCCAGATACCCCCGCCACGCCCGTAGTCGGGGTGTATCAGGGAGCGCCCCTTCGGGGCAGCGTTGGACCCATGGCAGCACACGTGTTACTCTTACGCACCGTTGCCGTCCATGCCGAGCGGCGATTTGTCCCCTGGCGAGGGGGTAACCCGTTGGCACCCTTCTTGATGGCAGGCTTGGGGTTATGAGCGCGACCGCTAGGCCCGAAACGGAACTGATGGCCACTCGGAAATACCGTCACCCGCCGGTCCATGAGCTTGTGCTCGACGTTCAGTTCCACGAGAACCTCGAAGAACCGGCGGCATCCACCCTTCCGGATCAGCTCCAGGGAGAGTTCGGCACACCGCAGCGACTTGAGGAACAGGAGCTGGAGCTGACAGTGGGTCCCGAAGGGCAGCAACTGGCGACCACAAAGAAACATTTCGCAGGATGGCGGTTCGAGACTGCTACGCCAAAATGGGTCGTCCAGTGCTCGCCCTCGCAGCTAACGTTGCATGCCGTGAGGTCGCAGAAGTGGCCGTCAGGCGCTTACATCGGATGGGAGAAGATCAGCGAGCGCTATGAAGGGCTACTCCCGCTCGTAAAGAGCACCTACGGCACGTTGACGCCCAAGCGCGTCGGATTGCGCTACCTAAACCGAATCGCGGTGCCAGAGGACCATGATCCGCGAGAGTGGTTCGCGCTTTGGCTGGAGGCGCCACCGTTCTTGCGCCAGCCCTACTCCTTCGACCTCCGGCAAACGTGGGCCTCGGTGGAGGGCGCAGACGACGTCAGCGCGACCGTCCGGCTTGTGAAGATAAAGATTGAGGATGAGGCGATCGCTCGGGGACACATAGGTGCCTTGTTGGACATTGACGTGTTCAACCTCTGGGTCCGCAACGCACCGCCGTTCTCGGACCTGCCGCCCTGGTTCGCGAGAGCGCACGCCATTGAGAACCGCATCTTTGAGGCGAGCATTTCTGACGTGTTGCGAACGTCCTTTGACCGAGAGTGAGCATGCCATTGTTAGCGGATGTGAACGAGAAAGTGCCAGCAGCCGTCGCCCAGGTGGTCGAATTTGGGTCGGAATCGGCGCGCTCGGTCCTCAATGAGCACTACTGCATCTCAGTGATTAACGCGACCCACGTTCCGGAAAGCGCCTTTATCCTGCTTGAGTTCCCCACCTCAAGAGTGAAGCCCCTGTCCGAAGTTACGCCGGTCACGGAGCGCACAGCGGGTGCCTTCGACTTTGCCGACTACGTGGTGCCCCTGCGCGTACACGCTGAGTACGGCGTGCGGGTCATTGCCGCCGACCTTCCGATTCTTCCCTGGGAAGAGTAGAGCCGAGTTGACGGCGCGTGGCGACGGACGGTCCGGGGCCCTCGGAGTACTGGTACGAGGCAGTGACGGGTGGACCGCTGCGCCAGGGCGACATCATTCGTGATCTCTCGGTGCCGTGGTTTCCGGAGGACTTGGACCCTGACAGCGCGCCAGCGGACTCGGTCGTGCAGTTCACGGCGCGCGTCACCAAAGGGGACTGGATCATCCTCGACGCTTCCTGCGACCTGGATCAGCGTAGGTGCACACAGATTCTCGTCGCGCCCGTGAAATCGGCCACGCAGCAGATGCTCGGAGTCGCGAACAAGGAGAAGGAATACAAGGAGCGACTGGAAGTCCTACGGCGTGGGCTCGCTGAGGCTCGGTATCTTCTCCCGGAGCACGTCGGGGCGCAACCTCCCTTCGCGCTGTCATTCGTCGAGTTCCGCCAGCACTTGTTGGTCCCAATCGAGCATCTCGAACGCAATGCCAACGCCCGACCGCGGCTGCGCCTCAGGTCGCCGTTTCGAGAGCAGTTCGGAACCTGGGCGGGTGGCTGTCTAGCGCGTATAGGTCCGGAGGACCACACACTCATCCCTCCCTTTCTTCCCAAGCTCTTCGATGCGCAGAAGCTCAGGGCCGTCGAAGGTATGCGTCCGACCGCCCAAGCCACAAGCCGCCTAGCGTCAAGACCCGGGTCCTTTATGAGGCTCGTCCGCTGGGTGCGGGGACTCTTCTCGGGCTAGGTGTGCGCGACCCCGGGGCGGTCGCGCCGCCGGGGGACAGTCGGGGGACAATGAGGGTCAACGACGGAATGCGCGCTGCGCTAACTGCTTGTACTACAAGTGGCCAGGGGCAGAATCGAACTGCCGACACGCGGATTTTCAGTC
>JBOHSI010000238.1:0-16150 GCA_050733055.1 Gemmatimonadales bacterium | reverse complement strand
GTGGTGAGCCGGGCGCCGGTCCACATCTCCTGGAGGTTGTAGATCCGCTCGCGCTCCTGGAACGCCCACAGGAACGGCGTGAACGCGCCCAGGTCGATGGATGTCGTGCCGAGCCAGACCATGTGCGAGATGATGCGACTCATCTCGCAGGCGATCACCCGCAGTACTGTGCAGCGCGGCGTGATCTCGATCCCCATCAGCTGCTCGGCCGCGAGCGCAAAGCCGACGTTGTTGGCCATCGGCGACAGGTAGTCCGTGCGGTCCGTGAGGGGGATGATCTGGTTGTAGTGACGGTACTCGCCGAGCTTCTCGAAGCCGGAATGCAGGTACCCGATGTGGGGGATCACACGGACCACGGTCTCCCCGTCGAGCTCGACGACCAGCCGCAGTACGCCGTGCGTCGCGGGGTGCTGCGGCCCGAGATTGAGCAGCATGTGCTCACCGGCCACGTCGGGTGCGTCGGCGACGGCCGGATCGCCGGCGACGCCGAGCGGCACGCGCCGCGGCTGACCCTGCGCGCTCAAGCCGGGCGTGGCGACCTCGAGTTCGACGGTCCGCTTGCTCATGCTGAATAGGGGAGCTTGCCGCGCTCGCCCTGGCGCAGCCGCTCTCGCATGTCTTCGGGAAGCTCGTCGATCGCCTCGGCGATCGACAGCTCTTCCATGGAGTAGTGCGCTTCCGGGTTGGCGCCGAGCGCCTGGCGCACCTGCTCGGCGCGGCTGAACCGGCCACGCAGCGGGAAATCCTTGCGCAGCGGGAAACCCTCGGCGTACGTCTCCCACATCAAGATGCGGCGCAGGTCGGGATGCCCGCGGAAGGTGATCCCGAACATGTCGTAGACCTCCCGCTCCAGCCAGTCCGCGCCCTGCCAGACGGGCACGACCGAGTCCACGACGAGCTCCTGGTCCCTGGGCAATTCGATCTTCACGCGCAGATCCGCGCGTCGGTGCAGCGAGCGCAGGAAGTAGACGACCTCGAGCGCCCGCTCGGCGTCGCGGTACTCGACGGCGGTCACGTCCACGAGGTAGGTGTACTCCTCGCCTGGCGTCTCCTTCAGCCACTTGAGGATCTCGGCAGCCGGCGCGCGATTCACGTGCACGATCGTGTCGCCGCGCACCTCGAGAGCGCGGCCGATCGCGGTGCCGAAGGTCGCTCGGAGCGCGTCGACGGACGAGTTCACGCCGACCGGAACTGGTGGATGGAGTTCCCGAAGGGCTCCGAAAGCTCGTCGATCTGCTCGGGCGGGAGCCGCAGGCCACGCTCGTCGAGCGACTCCTCTTCGCGCCGCCGGACCGTGTCGAAGAGCGACTCGCCCTTGATCTTCTTGTGCAGTAGCAGCACGCCGTACAACAGGCCTTCGGGCCGCGGCGGGCACCCGGGGACGTAGACGTCCACCGGCACGATCGTGTCGATCCCCTGCACCATCGCGTAGTTGTCGAAGATCCCGCCCGTCGAGGCGCACGCGCCCATCGAGATCACCCACTTGGGCTGCGGCATCTGATCGTAGATCCGCCGGATCACTGGAGCGAGCTTGAACGGCAGCCGGCCGGCGCAGATCAGGACGTCGGCCTGCCTCGGAGAGAACGCCTGGCGCTCCATCCCGAAGCGGGCGAAGTCGAAGCGGGACGCTGCAGTCGCCATGAACTCGATGGCGCAGCACGCGGTGCCGAACGGCATAGGCCAGAGCGAGTTCGCACGCGAAGCATTCACCGCCCAATCGACCAGGTTCTGGAACTTGGCGAGCAGGTAGTTGGGACTTTGGCCCGAGACCTCTCGCGTCTCGAGAACGTGCTTCATCGGCGTATCCTCGGCGGTCCTAGTCCCATTGCAGCGCTCCCCGCTTCCACACATATACGTACCCGACCGCCAGTATCAGCATGAAGACCAGCATCTCCACCAGCAGAAACCCCATCCCCGGGTTCCCAGCGGCCGCGCCGCCGTGCAGATAGATCGTCCCCCAGGGGATCAGGAACACCGTCTCGATGTCGAAGATGATGAACAGCATCGCGACGAGATAGAACTTGACGGAGAACCGCTCACGGGCGCTCCCGAGTGGCGGCATGCCGCTCTCGTAGGGCGCGTCCTTCAGCGCGGTCGGCCTGCGGGGCGCGAACAGGTGCGACAGCCCGATCAGCAACGCCGCGTTGAACGCGACGAAGGCCAGGAGGATGAGAAAGGAGAGGTAGGGCTGGTTCATGAGTTCGTGAAAAAATTCACTTACCGGCGGAAACGTATCCGCAGCGGCCCCCCTTTGTCAACCGAATCGAATGACGTAAGTGATGATGGCGCGCACGGTTCCGTGCACTGCGGTCACTTGGTCTTCAGGGCGTGCCCGCCGAACTCGCTGCGGAGCGCCGCGATGACCTTGGCAGCAAAGGACTCATCCTGCCGCGACCGCAACCGCTCGAGCAGCGAGAGCGTGATCACCGGCGCCGGCACGTCGAGGTCGATCGCCTCCTGTACGACCCAGCGGCCTTCCCCCGAATCGTCCACATAGCCTCGGATCGCAGCGAGCTGGCCGTCCTTCGAGAACACCTGCTCGGCAAGCTCGTTCAGCCAGGAACGCACCACGCTGCCGTGGTTCCAGAGCTTCGCGATCTGACACAGGTTGAGCTTGAATGCCTTGGAGGAGTGGAGGATCTCATAACCCTCGGCGTACGCCTGCAGGAGCCCGTACTCGATGCCGTTGTGCACCATCTTCACGTAGTGCCCCGCGCCAGGTGGGCCCACGTGTGCGTAGCCATCGGGCGGCGCCAGCGTCTTGAAGACCGGCTCGCAGTGCTGGAAGACCGGGGGTGACGCCCCGACCATCAAACAGTAGCCGCGGGTGAGCCCCCAGAGCCCGCCGCTCGTCCCGGCATCCACGAACTCGATTCCCTTCACCTGAAGCTGCTCCGCGCGGCGCATCGAGTCGCGGAAGTTCGAGTTTCCGCCGTCAACGACAATGTCTCCCCTCGCGAGCTGCGCCACCAGCTGATCGATCGTACTCTGGGTGGGCGCACCGGCGGGCACCATGATCCAAACGACGCGCGGAGGCGCAAGCCGCCCGCAGAGGTCGGCGAGGTCCACGGCCGCTTGTACGCCCCTCGTCACGTGCGCGTTCACCGCCTCGGGGTTGCGGTCATACACCACCAGCTCATGGCCGCCCTCCACCAGTCGCTGAACCATGTTGCCGCCCATCCGCCCGAGGCCGATCATACCGAGCTGCATTGCTTCACCTCCGTCCTTTCGTCATGCTGGCCGGGCGGCCGCGGCGGCAGCGCCCAGGACTCCGATCGCTGGGTTCACGATCACGTGCACGGGGAGCACGGCCGCCAGATGCGACAGCCGCCCCTTGTCGCGGAACGCCGCGACGAACGTACCGTCCTTCAACTTGTCCACGATCCGCGGCGCGATACCGCCCGCGATGTACACCCCGCCCGTGGCGAAGAGGGTCAGCCCCAGGTTGCCCGCCTGCGCCCCGTACGCGGATACGAAGAGGTGAAGCGCCTGGACGCACAGCGAGTCCGTCCCGGCGAGTCCGTGCTTCGTCACAACGGCGGCAGGGTCCTCGCGTGTTATCTCTGCCCGCACGGCGGGCTGCTCGGGTGTCTCGCCGAGCGCGGTCAGGAAGCGATAGATATTGGCGAGCCCCGGCCCCGAGAGCACTCGATCATAGGACACGCGCCCGTACACGGGGCGCAGGAATTCTACGAGCTTCCACTCCAGCGCGTCGCGGGCCGCGAAGTCGGCATGCCCCCCTTCGGACGGGTACACCTGGTAGCGCTCCCCGTCCCAGATCAGGCATCCCTCGCCAAGCCCGGTCCCTGCCCCGAGCAGCGCGATCGGGCCGCGCGCCACGGGCGTCCCCTCTTGCAGCGTGACCAGATCACCGGGCTCCAACCGCTCCACCCCGTAGCCCACGGCGCTGAAGTCGTTGATGAACCGGATGTTGGGAATGCTGACCTCGGCGGCAAGCTGGCGCGCGTCGAGTTTCCACGGTACATGCGGCGCCTCGCACGCGTCGCTCACCACGGGGCCGGGCACGCCGAAACACGCCCGGTCGGGGCGGGTCCCGATGTCGGCGCAGAAACGGCGCACAATCGCCCCGAGCCCCGGGAAGTTCCGGGTCGCAAACCGTTCCTCCTGCACGATGCGCAACGCGTGGTCGCTCACTTCGACGAGCGCCAGACGGGCGTTTGTGCCGCCGATGTCTCCGGCGAGGACGATCATCGAGCCTCGGGGCGAGGCGCGAGCAACGCCGCCGCCCGAGGGTCGAGAAACCAGGTCCCGTGGCGTGCCAGCTGGGCGGGCACGTCCCGAGGCGCGAACGGCCCGGCCAGCGCGCGCGCCGTCACGGGGGCCTTCGCCTCGCCGACCGCCACGACCGCGACGCTCCACGCCGCCGCGATCACAGGCGGCGTGATCGTCAGGCGCACCGGCGGCGGCTTGGGGCTGTGGACGGGCACCACGCGCCGCTCTCGCTCGGCGAGCGCTGGCGACCTGGGGAAGAGCGACGCGGTGTGGCCGTCGGGTCCCATGCCGAGCAGCAGCACATCCAGCCGGGGCGGCAGCGCGCGGTCATACTCGGCCGCGGCGAGGTCGAGGTCGGGCCGCTCCGCTTCCATGCGGTGGACCCTTGTGGCCGGGATCGGCACGCGCGCGAGCAGCCGCTCACGCACCATGCGATAGCTGCTGTCCGGGTGATGCGGCGGCACGGCCCGCTCGTCGCCGAAATACACGTCCACTCGGGTCCAGTCGATGTCCTGCGCGAGGGAAGGGGTCGCGAGTTCCCCGTAGATCGGCTCGGACGTCACCCCGCCCGCGAGCCCGACCGCGCAGCAGCCGCGTTGCAGGATGGCCTGCCGGATCGTCGCCACGAGCCACGCGGCCGTCGCCCGCGCGAGCGCGGGGCCCTCCGCCACCACGACCCGGGAGTGGTTGACGTCCCCGATCGAACACTCGCGATCGAAGGCCACACGCACCGTGTCGTTCGACCGCGGCATGTCGGGTGGCATATTGGTCGTCCGTGGGCTCGGCGGTTACGCGTTGCTTATAACCACGCTCTACGACTTACGCACGTCAAGGTTGCCCGTGGCGTGAGGCACAAGCACGCCGATATATTGCGGCCCCATGTCCATCAAGTCCGATCGCTGGATTCGCCGCATGGCCCGCCAGCACGGCATGATCGAGCCGTTCGCCGAGAATCAGGTGCGCGAGGGGGTGATTTCCTTCGGCGTCTCGTCCTACGGCTACGACATGCGTGTCGCGCCCGAGTTCAAGATCTTTACCAATGCCCTCTCGGCCGTGGTGGACCCGAAGCGATTCGATCCGAAATCCTTCGTCGAGTTCGTGGGGGAGGTCTGCATCGTGCCCCCCAACTCGTTCGTGCTGGCGCGCTCGGTCGAGTACTTCCGCATCCCGCGCAACGTCCTCACCATCTGCGTCGGCAAGAGCACCTACGCCCGCTGCGGGATCATCACCAACGTCACGCCGTTCGAGCCCGAGTGGGAGGGCTTCGTCACGCTGGAGATCTCCAACACGACACCTCTCCCCGCCAAGATCTACGCTAACGAAGGGATCGCGCAGGTATTGTTCTTCACCGCAGACGAGGGAGACGAATGCGAGCTGAGCTACAACGACAAGAAGGGGAAATACCAGGCGCAGAAAGGGATTACCCTGCCGAGATTATGACGGCGCGAACGGCTTCCTCGAGCAGCGCGACGCGCCGCTCCGGCCGCTCGATCGCATCGCGCTCCTGCTCGGTCACGGCGCCGGCGCGACCCGACGCGCGCCGACCAGCGTGATCCCCACCGTGGCAAGCGCCACGATGATCAGATCCCACCGCCAACCAGGCTCGAGCGCGGGGACAAGGAGCTGCAGCAGGTTCATGAAGAAGTCGAAAGCGCCCACGAGCAGCCCGAGCAACACCGTGCCCTGCAGGGTGTAGCCGAGCCGCACGAGCACGCTGCCGGTCGCAAGGATCGCCGCCGCCTGTCCGGCGGCGATCGCGAGCGTCACGATGATCCCGCCCGCGAGCGTCTCCATGTACGCGGTGCGCGAGGGGACGTAGCTGAAGAACGCGGTGTGGATCAGGGACATCGCCACCCCCGCCGCCGTGGCGCAGATCGTCGCCCACGCGGCGTAGTAAATGACGATTTTCATCCGGTCGCCGGTGTCGCTTGGCATGGTCAACCTCATCTCACCTTGGCCACCCACAGCCCCGTATTGACATCGCTGCCGAATACGTAGCCCCGATGCGGAATCGCGCTCCACGCGAGCGCCGTGTTTGGGCGGTACCCGTCGAGGCTTCCCGTATAGACGCTGCCGATCACCCGCCCTTGGGCGCGCAGGTCGCCCCGCAGCTCGCCACTCACGTCGAGCACACGAATCCCACCGTTGTAGGCCCCCATGTAGAGCATGCCATCCGCAGCATAGAGGTTGGGCACCCCGAACCCCGGCTTGCCACCGACGACCGCGAACACATAGGTCTGACCGGGCCGGAACGTTGTCACGAGGCCGGTCGAGTCCGCGCCAGCGATGTCGAACGGGGTCGCGAACCATTCGATGGGAGGGCCCATGATGACCCTGCCGGCCGTGTCCCTTGCCGTGGCCCGGAACTGAGACGTGGCTCCCGCGGTCACTGACGCGTGGGCGGGCGCCACTTCGACCGTTGCCACCTGCTGAGGGAGCAGCGACCGGGGCGCGGGGACCAAGACGCAGAGAACGATGATGCACAGCTTGCGCACGACAACGCTCCAGTCCTTATCGGGGGTCTCCAATGTGCCCTGCGGGCGCACAGTGCGCTAGCGCAGCGCCGCCGTGGGCCGCTCGGCTCGCCGGCAGGTGACCGGTCACGGAATCGGGAGCACGTTATCTTAACCCGAACGATTCCGGGCGCATCCCTCCAAGGAGGCCTTCGTGCTCCGCTCGCTGCCCCCCATGCGCGGCGTCGTGCCATGATGCGACGGCTGTGGGCCCGGCTCACGCGGGAGCTCAGTCTCCGGACGGTGCTGCTGCTGCTCATTCTCGGGGCCGGGGCGTACGCAGCCGCGCTGTCGCTGCTTCTGACCCGCGAGATCGGTTCGGCGGCGTCCGCGCTAGGGCGCGACGCCGAGTCCCTTAGCGCGCTGCTGCACACTCTCGCGCAGCGGCACGACTCGCTCGACCACGCGGAGGGCTTTGCGCGGCAGACCCTGGATGTGCGCGCGCGGGCCACGCCGCGGGCACTCGAAGCAATTCGCCGCCTCGCGGCGTTCGGCAGCGTGCGGCAGCCGCTCGCGGGCGTCCCGGCCGCTATGCACGTCTGGCTGGCGCGGACCGACGAGCACATGTCGCAGCTCGGCAACGCGCTCACGGACCTGGCGGCGCTGCTCGAGCTGGGGCGGGCCGGGGACGTCAGGCGGCGGCTCGCGACCGTGGACTCGCTACATCACTTGGTGGATACCGGCCTAGGAGAGGCGCGTGAGCTGGCGAATCGGGGCCTCGTGGAGCGCGGGCGGGCGCTCGACGCCGCGTTGCGTGAGATGCGCCGGGCGGCGCTTCTCTGGCTCGTCATTGGCGCGTTGCTCGTCCCGGTCGCGCTCTTCATCTTTCGGCGGCGGATCGCCGGGCCCCTAAAGCAGATCGAGACCGCCCTGACGCACGTTGCCGAGGGAGATCTCAACACGCACGTCGCGGCGCGGCACGACGACGAGGTCGGCCGGCTCGCTCAGCACTTCAATGAGATGACCCGCGTGCTGCGGGATCGGGCCGAAGAGCAAGGTCGGTTTGCCGCCGCTGGTGAGCTGCTTGGGGGCGTCGCGCACGAGGTGAACAATCCGCTGATGGCGATCGCGGCGCACGCGGAGAACCGGGTCGCGGACCCAGGGATCTCGGAGGAGCAGCGTGCCGAGATGGTGCAGATCTTGCGCCAGGCGCGGCGCGCGTCGAAGCTGCTCCGCGGGCTGCTGCGCTTCGTGCGCGCCAGCGAGCGCGAAATCACGAACGTCAATCTCAACGACGTCGCCCGCGGCGCGATGGACCTCGTCTCGTACCGGTTCGGTCTGGACGAGATCACCGTTGGCGGCCATCTCGATCCCAACCTCCCGCCTGTGCAGGGCGACGCGATCAAGCTGGAGCAGGTGGTGGTCAACCTGCTCTCGAATGCGATCGACGCGCTGCGCGCGATCAAACCGCCCCGCCACCTCACCGTGGACACGTGGCGCGAGAGCGGACGTGTCTCGGCGTTGGTCGGGGACAACGGCGGCGGCATCCCGCCCGAGGTCGCGCCCCGGTTGTTCCGGCCGTTCGCCACGACCAAGGGCCGGCGCGGGACCGGGCTCGGCCTCTACATCTCGCGTCAGATCGCTCGAGAGGCGGGCGGCGACCTCGTGCTGACCTCCGCCCCGGGGGACGGCGCGCGGTTCGTGCTCTCGCTGCCGGTGGCCGTGCCCGCCGTCCAGGCGGTACCCCCAGGCACGCCGGAGGCTGGCCCTGCCCCCACGGGCGGCGCCCAACGGCCGGTGGAGTCGCTCGCCGGCCTGCGCGTGCTGATCGTGGACGACGAAGAGGGTGTCCGCCGCCCGATGGCCAGGTTCCTGGCCCGCCGGGGCGCGCACGTGGAAGAGGCGGGCGACGGCGAGGAAGCGCAGGCCAAGCTCGCGGCGCAGGCTCCCGACGTGATCCTCGCCGATCTCCGCATGCCGCGGATGGGGGGGGTGGAGTTGTACGCCAAGCTCGAGGAAACGCGACCCGAGCTTGCGGCGCGCGTGTTATTCCTCTCGGGGGACATCTCCCAGCTCGCGGAGCCGGGCAATACGCCGGTGGCACGGGAGCGCGTGCTGGTCAAGCCGGTGGAGCTGACAGAGATCGAGCGGCGGATCCTGGACTTCGTGCGTTCCGGGGCCTAGGATCTCGACGCCCCGCGCCCCACGCCCTATGATGAAGCATGCTGATCGTGCTGGTCCTGCTCGCGACCGTGCTCATGCGGCTTGCGATCGTCACCGCGGTGGTCTATCTGGTGCTCCCGCGGGGCTCGCTTTGCCCGCATTGCCGCGTGGAGATGATGCCGATCCGGAACCGGCTCCTCGACCGGCTGCTGCCGGCGCTGCAGCGGCGCTGGTGCCTGGAGTGCGGCTGGAACGGGATCGTACGGGGGGGGCGCTCCCGCCCCGCGGCGACGCGGACCGCCGGGCGCCGCCCGCTCATTCCTTCGTGATCAGCCGCGCCGCCCGCTCGTAGAAGAAGTAGTCCCACGCCCAGTTGATCAGCACGAGCAACTTGTTGCGGAACCCGATGAGCTGAATGATGTGCACGATCAGCCACACCACCCAGGCGGGGAACCCTTTGAACCCGATACCGCGGATGTAGGCGACCGCGGCGTTGCGGCCGATCGTGGCGAGCTGACCGGGATCCTTGTACCGGAACGCGCGGGGCGGCTCACCCGAGAGCTGGCGCACGATGTTCCGGGTCGCGGTCTCGGCCATCTGGATCGCGACCGGCGCCATCATCGGCAGAGGCAGGCCGTCCGTCTCGAGGTAGGCCGCGTCCCCGATGACGTACACCTCCGGATGGTTCGGTACCTGCAGCGCGGGGGTTACGACAACGCGACCCTGCTGCGCCGTCGGCAACCCGAGCCGCGCAGTAAGGGACACCGCCTTGACGCCGGCCGCCCAGAGGAGCGTGTGCGCAGGGACCACTTCCCCGCCCTTCAACAGCACTCTGGTGCCGTCGTAGTCTTGCACGGCAGCGCCGAAGCGCACCTCCACGTGCTTGTGCCCCAGCGTCTGGGCCGCCGCCTCGCGCAGCCACGCAGGCATGGGCGCGAGCAGCCGGTCGGTCGCTTCCAGCAAGAGCACCCGCACGTCCTTGATGTTGAGCCGCGGGTAGTCCTTGACCAGCACGAGCCAGATCAGCTCGGACAGCGCGCCTGCCATCTCCACGCCCGTCGGGCCGCCGCCCACCACCACGAACGTCAGCAGCGCGCGACGGCGTTCGGTGTCCGCCTCGAGCATGGCGCGCTCGAAGCAGAGGAGCACGTGGTTACGGACGGCGACCGCGTCGACCACGCTCTTCAGGCCGAAGCCGTGGCGGACGATGCTCTCCAGGCCGAAGTAGTTGGTCTCGCCGCCAACGGCCAGGATCAGATAATCGTAGCGCACCGGGCCGTTGCCGGTTGCGACCTGTCGCGCCCCGAAGTCGACGCCGGTGACTTGCACCATCCGGAACTCGAAGTTCTTCTGGCCGCGCAGGATCGCGCGCACCGGCCTGGCGATCTGCTCGGGCTCGAGTCCCGCCGTCGCGACCTGATAGAGGAGCGGCTGGAAGAGGTGGTAGTTGTTCTGATCGAGCAGCACCACATCGACCGGCGCCTTGCGCAGGGCATGCGCGGCGCGCAGCCCGCCGAACCCGCTCCCGACGATGACGACGGTCGGTGGGGCGGCGGGTTGCAGAGCGGTCGCCGCCTCGTGGCGGAGATCCGTTCCGGGTCGGGGGGACGTGGTTACGTCGGCCATGGCGCATCGCGTTTCGGGTCTTCGCGGCACGGTAGCGCGCGTCGGGTCCCGCGTCTAGGCCCCGAGGCCGTCGGGCTTCCTTGCTTGCACGGCCAGGGAGCACGTATCATCACACCGTTCGATGACCCAGCCAGTCGCCGTTCAAGCGCCCATTTCGGGTACCGCGGCGCTCGCGCGCTCGCTCGTGGGCAAGAAGGTGGTCATGGCCGTCACCGGCGTGATCCTCTTCCTGTTCGTCGTCGCACACCTGCTCGGCAACCTGAAGATCTTCGAAGGGCCAGAGAAGTTTAACGCGTATGCCGAGGGGCTGCGTACGGTCGGCGCGCCGTTTGTGGGCCGCGAGCTGCTGCTCTGGATCGCCCGGATCGTCCTGCTCGTCGCGCTGGTCGCCCATATCTGGGCGGCAATCGAGACCGCACGGGCGAGCCGGCGGGCCCGGCCGGTCGGCTACCGCCGGCTCGAGGCGGTCGAGACGACCTACGCCGCGCGCACGATGCGCTGGGGCGGCGTGCTCGTCCTCCTGTACGTGATCTACCATCTGCTCGATTTCACGTTCGGCCGCGTCAACCCGAGCTTCATCCCCGGCGACGTATACCACAACGTGGTGGCCAGCTTCCGCGTCTGGCCGGTGGCGGTGGCCTATGTCGCCGCGATGGTCGTGTTGGGGCTGCACGTCTACCACGGCACCTGGAGCGCGCTCCAGACGCTCGGGCTCAACCGGCCGCCGACGGGGAGCTGGCGCCGCGGCGTGGCGGCGGCCATCGCGCTGGCGATCGCCGGTGGGTACATCACCATCCCGGTGGCGGTGCTGGCCGGGATCGTGCGCTGATCATGGAGCTACGCGCGAAGACCCCCGGCGGGCCGCTGGAGCAGAAGTGGGAGCGTCATCGCTCCGAGATCAAGCTCGTCAACCCGGCGAACAAGCTGAAGTACCACGTCATCGTCGTGGGATCGGGGCTGGCAGGGGCGGCGGCGGCGGCTTCGCTCGCCGAGCTCGGCTACAAGGTCTCCTGTTTCTGCTTCCAGGACTCGCCGCGGCGCGCGCACTCGATCGCCGCCCAGGGCGGCATCAACGCGGCCAAGAACTACCAGAACGACGGCGACTCGGTCTTCCGCCTCTGCTACGATACGATCAAGGGGGGCGACTTCCGCGCCCGCGAAGCCAACGTCTACCGGCTTGCGCAGATCAGCGCCCACATCGTCGATCAATGCGTGGCGCAGGGTGTGCCGTTCGCGCGTGAGTACGGAGGGCTGCTCGCGAACCGTTCGTTCGGCGGGGTCCAGGTCTCGCGCACCTTCTACGCCCGTGGGCAGACCGGTCAGCAGCTGCTGCTGGGCGCCTATCAGGCGATGGCGCGCCAGATCGGCGTCGGTAGGGTACGCATGTTCCCGCGGACCGAGATGCTCGACGTGGTGGTGAGCGACGGGCAGGCGCGCGGCGTCGTCGTGCGTGACCTGGTGAGCGGCAAGATCAGCGCGCACGCTGCCGACGCCGTGGTCCTCGCCACCGGCGGCTACGCCAACGTCTACTACCTCTCCACCAATGCCAAGGGCTGCAACGTGACCGCCATCTGGCGGGCTCACAAGCGCGGCGCGGCGTTCGCCAACCCCTGTTTCACGCAGATCCATCCGACGTGCATCCCGCCTTCGGGCGAGCACCAGTCCAAGCTCACTCTCATGAGTGAGTCGCTCCGCAACGACGGGCGCATTTGGGTGCCCACGCGGCGGGGCGACACGCGACCCCCCAACGAGATCCCCGAGGACGAGCGGGATTACTACCTCGAACGCCTCTACCCGAGCTACGGCAACCTCGCCCCGCGGGACATCGCGTCGCGGCGCGCGAAGCGGGTGTGCGACGAGGGGCGGGGCGTCGGGCCGGGCGGCAACGGCGTCTACCTCGACTTCCGCGACGCGATCCGGCGGCTGGGGCGCCGCGTCATCGCGGAGCGGTACGGCAACCTGTTCGAGATGTACCAGCGCATCACGGGCGAGAACCCGTTCGCGGTGCCGATGCGCATTTACCCGGCGCCGCACTACACCATGGGCGGGCTGTGGGTGGACTACAACCTGATGAGCACGGTCCCCGGCCTGTACGTTATCGGCGAGGCCAACTTCTCCGACCATGGCGCCAACCGGCTAGGCGCGAGCGCGCTGATGCAGGGACTTGCTGACGGATACTTCGTCCTCCCGTACACGATCGGCGACTATCTGGCGCAGGCGAAGCTCCCCAAGGTGGAGCCGGGCCAAGCGGCGTTCCGGCAAACCGAGGCGGAGGCCAGCGGGCGGGTGGAGAAGCTCCTGTCGGTGAACGGCCGCCGCAGCGTGGATGCGTTCCACCGCGAGCTGGGCCGCCTGCTGTGGGACAGCTGCGGCATGTCCCGCAACGCCGGAGGCCTGAAGGACGCGATCGAGAAGATCCAGACGCTGCGCCAGGAATTCTGGGAGGACACCTTCGTCGGCGGCAGGGGCGAAGACCTGAACCAGTCGCTCGAGCACGCGGGGCGGGTGGCGGACTTCATGGAGTTCGCGGAGCTGATGTGCCACGACGCGCTGCACCGCGAGGAATCGTGCGGCTGCCACTTCCGGGAAGAGTACCAGACCCCGGACGGCGAGGCGAAGCGCGACGATGAGCGGTTCGGCTATGTCGCCGCGTGGGAGTTTACTGGCGTCGGGAGCGCGCCCGTTCTGCACAAGGAGCCGCTCGAGTTCGAGGCCGTGCGCCTCGCGCCGCGGAGCTACACGTAATGCACGTCACGCTGCACATCTGGCGCCAGGCGGGCCCGGCCGTGCGGGGGGGGTTCGTCCGCTACGACGTGACAGACCTGAGCCCCGACATGTCCTTCCTCGAGGTCCTGGATGTGCTCAACGAGCAGCTGACCTCGCGCCGGGAAGAGTCGGTCGCTTTCGACCACGACTGCCGGGAGGGGATTTGCGGGGCGTGCGGGATGGTCATCAACGGACGGCCGCATGGCCCCCAGCGCGCGACCACCGCGTGCCAGCTGCACATGCGCCATTTCCCCGACGGAGCGGAGATCTGGATCGAGCCGTGGCGCGCGCGGGCGTTCCCGGTCATCAAGGACCTGGTGGTGGACCGGAGCGCGTTCGATCGGATCATCCAGGCGGGTGGCTTCATCACCACGCGAACCGGCAGCGCGCCCGAGGCGAACTCGATCCTCGTGCCGAAGCGCGACGCCGACCTCGCGATGGATGCGGCGGCGTGCATCGGCTGCGGCGCCTGCGTGGCGGCGTGTCCCAACGCATCCGCCATGCTGTTCGTGGCGGCGAAGGTATCGCACCTCGGCCTCCTGCCCCAGGGGCAGCCTGAGCGCGCCAGCCGCGTGGTCAAGATGGTGGCGCACATGGATACGGAGGGGTTCGGGGCGTGCACCAACCACGGGGAGTGCATGGCCGCGTGCCCGAAAGAGATCAGCATCGACTTCATCGCGCGCCTGAACCGCGACTACCTCAAGGCGACCCTGGCACCGCGGCCTCAGACCGAGGAATTCACCGGAGCCGCCTAGAGCTTCACCGCCTCCATCGTTTGCCTCACCGCCTCCGCCGATCTCTTGAGCGCGGCCTGCTCCTCCCCCGAGAGCTTGACCTCAAGGATTTGCTCCAATCCTTTCCTGCCGAGCTTGCACGGCACGCCACAGTACATCCCCGATAGGCCGTACTCCCCCTCGAGCCAGGCCGCGCAGGGGAGCACGCGCTTCTTGTCGCGGGCGATCGCCTCGACCATCTGGACGACGGCGGCGGACGGGGCGTAGTAGGCCGAGCCGGTCTTGAGGTAACTCACGATCTCGGCGCCGCCGTTGCGGGTGCGCTCGACGATCTTCTCGAGGCTGGCGCGGTCGAGCAGCTGTGCGACGGGAATCCCTGAGACGGTTGTGTAGGACACGAGCGGCACCATCGTGTCACCGTGGCCCCCCAGCACCATCGCCTGGATGTCCGTGACGGAGACGTCGAGCGCTTCCGCGAGAAACGCACGGTAGCGCGCCGTGTCGAGCACGCCCGCCATGCCGATCACCCGCTCGCGCGGGAAGCTCGTGACCTGCTTCGTCACCCAGCACATGACGTCCAGCGGATTCGAGACGACCACGACGATCGCCTGCGGGCAGTGCTGCTTGATCTGCTGAGAGACCTGCTTTACGATGTCGGCGTTGGTGCGCACCAGGTCGTCGCGGCTCATCCCCGGCTTGCGCGCGATCCCCGCCGTCACGACCACGATCTCGCTTCCTGCCGCGGGAGCGTAATCGTTCGCGCCCACGACGCGGGTGTCGAACCCCTCGATCGGGGCCGACTGCCATTGGTCGAGCCCCTTCCCCTGCGGCACGCCTTCGATCACGTCCACCAGGACGATGGTGCGGGCGAGCTCTTTCTCGGCGAGGCGTTGCGAGGCGGTGGCACCCACGTTGCCGGCGCCGACGACCGTGATCTTGTTGAGCATGCGGGATCCTGAGGAGACGGGGCGACGAGGGGGCGCGAGGCTAACCCCCCCGGGTGTGCATCTCGCGGTGCGGGTCCGCGCGCAGCGACTCGATCGGGTACAGCGCGCCGCGCTCTCGCATTCCCAGACGCTCTTCCGCGCCGCGGTCGGCTCGGCAGCGCCACGCATCGGCGATCAGCTCGGCCAGCTCCGCGTCCGTCGCGCCCGCGCGCAACCGGTCCCGCAGGTCCACGCCCCGCGCTGCGTAGAGGCACAGGAGCCAGGTGCCGTCGGCCGTGAGCCGGCTGCGATCGCAGTTCGAGCAGAACGGCGCCGTGGTGGAGGCGATGATGCCGAACGTGGTGCCGTCGGGCAGCCGGAACCGCTCGGCGGGCGCGCGGCCCCGCTGTGCGCCCGGCAGCGGCTCGATCGGGCCGTAGCGACGCGCGAGGGCATCGAGCATGTCCCGCTGCGAGACCACTTGCTCCGTGGACCAGCGCGTCGCTCCGCCCACGTCCATGTACTCGATGAAACGCAGTTCGGCGTCGTGAGCGCGGGCGAACTCGAGCAGGTCGACGAGCTCATCGTCGTTGAACCCCCGAACCACGACGGCGTTGATCTTGACGTGCCCGAACCCCGCCGTGCGGGCGGCGGCGATCCCGGCTAGCACGTCGCCGTGACGAGCGCTCCGGGCGAAGGTCAGCATCCGCTCGGCGCGCAGGGTATCGAGACTCACCGTTACGCGCTTGAGCCCCGCGCGCCGGAGGTCTGCGGCGTGCTTCGCGAGCAGCAACCCGTTTGTGGTGATCGCGAGGTCGCTGATCCGCGTGTCCCCGGCGATCATCCCGATGAGCGTCGGGAGATCGTGCCGCAGCAAGGGCTCTCCGCCGGTCAGCCGGATCTTGTGCACGCCCAGCGAGGCGAACACGCCCACGAGGCGTGTGATCTCCTCGAACGTGAGAATCGATTCCCTCGGCAGCCAGACGTACTCGTCCTCCGGCATGCAGTAGCGGCACCGCAGGTTGCAGCGGTCGGTCACCGAGACTCGGAGACTCGAGAGCGGGCGGCCGAAGGTGTCGCGGACAGTCTCAGACATGCGTTGGGCGGTCCGGCGGCCGGACGGTGGGACGGCCGGAGGGGTCGACCCACACCTCGCTGCCGTCGGTACGCAGCTCCTTCTTCCACACGGGAACGCGGCGCTTCACTTCCTCGATCACGTAGCGACACGCCTCGAACGCCTCGGTGCGAT
>JBOHSI010000237.1:0-7314 GCA_050733055.1 Gemmatimonadales bacterium | reverse complement strand
AGCGCGTAGTGGCCGATGAACATGGCGTCTCCCTAGCTGCTCTCTCGCAGCAGCCCGTAGTCCTTCTTGCCCCTGCGGAGCAGTAGGTTCCTTCCCGCGAGCCAGTCTGCGGTCCTGATCCTGCGCGCGACGTCCTTCACACGTTCCTGGTTGACGTAAATCCCGCCCTGCTCGATCGAGCGGCGCGCCTCGCTCTTCGACTGCGCCAGACCGGCCTGCACCACCGCGTCGACCAGACTGAGGTCGCCGCTCTTGTCCACTTGGACGGTCGGGATCTCCTGCGCAAGCACGTCAAACGCACTCGAATCGACCTTTCGCGGGTCAAACTCGTCGAACAGGATCGCGCTCGCCGCGACCGCGCTGGCGGACGCTTGCTCACCGTGCACCAGCCTGGTGATCTCGATCGCTAGCCGCTTCTGCGCTTCGCGCCGACCGGGATCCCGCTGATGCGATCGCATCAGCGCCTCGATGTCCTCTTGGGTGAGGAAGGTAAAGAGCTTGAGATACTGCTCTGCGTCCCGGTCGTCCGTGTTGACCCAGAACTGGTACAGCTTGTAAGGCGACGTCAACGCGGGGTCGAGCCAGATCGTGCCGCCCTCGGTCTTGCCGAACTTTGCGCCGGACGCCGTCGTGACCAGGGGGGCCACCAGGCCGTGTGCTTCGCCGCCCTCCACGCGCCGAATCAGCTCGATCCCGGCCGTGATGTTCCCCCACTGATCGCTGCCGCCCACCTGCAGCGTGCACCCCTGGGTGCGGAACAAATGCAGGAAGTCGTACGCCTGGAGCAACATGTAGCTGAATTCGGTGTACGAGATTCCCGTGTCGAGCCGCGCCTTCACCGACTCCTTCTGCATCATGATGTTGACCGTGAAGTGCTTTCCGACGTCGCGCAAGAAGTCGACGACGCGCTGCTCGACGAGCCAGTCGGCGTTGTTGAGCACGAGGGGGCGCGTCTCCTTCGCATCGAAATCGAGGAATCGCTGCATCTGATCGCGCTGGCGCTGCAGGTTTTCCCGGATCTGCTCTCGGGAGAGCAGCGGACGCTCGCTGCGCTTTCCACTCGGGTCACCGATCAGCCCCGTGCCGCCACCCATCAGGACGATGGGCCGGTGGCCGCCGAGCTGGAAGTGCCGCAGCAGCATCAGCGGCATCAGGTTCCCCAGCTGGAGACTGGGCGCTGTGGGGTCGAAGCCGCAGTACGCGGTCCGCGGCGCCTCGGCTAGGTAGCGCTGGATGTGCTGCGTGGCGTGGTAGACGAAGCCACGCCACTCGAGCTCGGCGAAGTGGTCCGGCATGGCGCGGAATCGTAAGAGAACCCCCGACGGCTGGCAAGCGCCGATGGGCGTGACTAGGTTGTAACGCGATGGCCTCCATCCCCACGTCCGTTCCCCTGCCGACCCCGATCGCCTGGTGGCAGCAGCCCAAGGTCCGCGTGCGGGCGGTCGCCGCCCTGGTGCTCGCGGGCGCCTACGGGACCGGCCTGGTCTACGGGTCGTGGACGCGCGTCTGCGCCGGCGAGCACTGCCCGAGCATTTCACGCCTCATCAGCGCCGGCGACGACGTGCAGATGCAGACCTCGAAGGTGTACGCCGCCGACGGCCGCCTGATCAGCGAGCTCGGCCTCGAGCGCCGCACGGTGCTGCCCCTCTCGGAGATCCCGCCGGCCGTGCGGCAGGCATTTGTCGCCACCGAGGACAAGCGGTTCTATGCGCACAACGGGATCGATTACGTCCGTATCCTAGGCGCGCTCAAGGCGAACCTCGTCTCGCTCGGTTACACGCAGGGGTTCTCGACGATTACCATGCAGCTCGCCCGGAACATCTTCCCCGACGAGATCAGCCGCGAGAAAAAGCTGACGCGCAAGCTCAAAGAGGCGCGCGTGGCAGTGGAGATCGAGCACAACTTCCCCAAGGACACGATCCTCCAGCTCTACCTGAACCAGATCGATCTCGGAGCGGGGGCGCATGGCGTCGAGGCGGCGGCGCTGATCTACTTCGGAAAGTCGGCCCGCCAGTTGAACGTCGCGGAGGCCGCGACGCTAGCGGCGCTGCCCAAGGCGCCCGCGTTCTACAACCCGCGCACCCATCCCGAGCGCGCAGTTCGGCGGCGGAACGTCGTCCTGGGCCTCATGCGCGACCAGGGCTACCTGACCGCCGAGGAGGCCGAGCTCTGGAAAGCGTATCCACTCGTGCTCACCACCAACCGCACGAACTACGGCGACGTCGCGCCCTACTTCGTCGAGTGGCTGCGCGTGCAGCTCGACGCGCGCTTCGGCCGCGCCCTCTACGAGGGAGGCCTGCGGGTCTATACGACGCTCGACCTCGACATGCAGGAGGCCGCCGAGCGGGCGCTGCAGTCGCAGCTCGATGCCGTCGAGGCGGGCGTCTACTCGAACGGGAAGTTCCCGGGCCGGACCACCTACCGGGAGTACATCGAGGCGTCCAAGGCGGCGGGCGAGGATCACGGGCCGTTCACGCCATACATTCAAGGGGCGCTGATCGCACTGGAAGCGACCACCGGCTACATCCGCGCCATGATCGGCGGGCGCGACTTCGACGACTCGAAGTACAACCGCGCCACCCAGGCGGTCCGCCAGCCGGGCTCGAGCTTCAAGCCGTTCGTCTACTCAGCCGCCATCCGCGCGGGTCACCCGGTCACCGAGATTCTCGACGATTCGCCGCTCAACCCCCCGGTGATCCAGCTCGACTCGACGCTGTGGCAGCCGAAGGACGACGACGACACCACGCTCGGCATGATCCCTCTGCGCCAGTCGCTTTACCTGTCGCGCAACCTGTCCACCATCAAGCTCGGGATGGCCCTGGGCGAACAGACGGTCATCGGGGAAGCGCGGCGCTACGGCATGACCACCCCGCTCCCGCCCTACCCCTCGATCCACATCGGGGCCAAGGGCGTGAAGCCGATCGAGATCATCGCTGCCTACACGGCGTTCGCGACGCTGGGTACGCGGGTCGAGCCGATGGGCGTCCTGCGCGTGGAGGATCGCCAGGGGAACATCCTGTGGCAGCCCGCGATCCGGCGGGAGCCGGTGATGGACCCGGAGCACAGCTGGCTCATCGTGGACATGATGAAGGACGTGATCCGCCGCGGTACCGCCTTCACCGCCGTGTGGAGAGCGGGCTTCACGCTCCCGGCGGCCGGCAAGACCGGGACGACCGACGACTACACCGACGCGTGGTTCATCGGTTACACCCCCGAGCTCGTGGCGGGCGTCTGGGTGGGTTACGATTTACAGCAACGCATCCTCGAGCACAATGCGGGCGGCGGCCGCATCGCCGCCCCCGCCTGGACCGCGTTCATGCGCGACGTGTACGAGCGACGGCCCCCGCCGGCGGACTGGGTGCGACCCGACTCGCTCATCACGCGCGAAGTCGACTGGTCGAACGGCTACCTCGCCACGCCGTTCTGCCCGCAGAACGTGCGCCACTGGGACTGGTTCTATCCCGGCACCGAGCCGACGCAGGCATGCCCCGTGCACGCGCCGTTCGGCTTCGGGGTGTCGCCGTAGCGCCCCCGGCGCGTGCTGCGCCTCCGCGCCCGCTCGGTCCATCCGGTGACGGCGCCGCCGATCGAGGACGGCGCCGTTCTCGTTGACGACCGCGGCAGGATCGCGGCCGTGGGACCGCACGCCAGCGTTCCGGGCCCGGAGAACGCCGAACGGCTCGAGTTCGCGGAGGCGGCGCTCGTCCCGGGCTTGGTTAACTGCCACACCCACCTCGAGCTGACGCACCTCGCCGGCAAGAACTCCGAGCGCGCGTTCGCGCCGTGGATCCGCGCGATCCGTGCGCTCAAGGACGCCACCACGCCTGAGGAGCTCTCCCGCTCCGCCTGTCAGGGCCTGCGGGATTGTTGGGCCATGGGGGTCACCTGCGTTGCCGACACCGGCAGCTCGGGAGCGCCGTTAGAGGCGCTCGCCAGCCTCGGCGGGCGCGGCGTCTACTATCAGGAGGTTTTCGGGCCCGATCCGGCGAAGTGCGGGGCGAGCCTCGCGGAGCTCCAGGCAGCCGTGGAGCGCCTCGGCGGCCTCGCCTCCCCGCGGGTCCGGCTGGGCGTATCGCCCCACGCTCCCTACACGGTGAGCGAGCTTCTGTACCGCGCTGTCGCCGACTTCGCTCGGCGCGAGGGCCTCTGCGTCGCCGTGCATCTCGCCGAGTCGCGCGAAGAAACCCAGCTCGTGCGCGACGGTGCCGGGCCGTTCGCCGATGCGTTGCGGGCGCGCGGAATCGCAGTCCGGCAGCGCGGCGTCAGCCCCGTGCGATACCTGTTGCAACTCGGCGTCCTGCGACGGGCAACGGGGTGGCTCTGTATCCACTGTGTCCAGGTGGACGAGCGGGACGTGGAGACTCTACGAGACTCGGGGGCTGCGGTGGCGCACTGCCCCCGCTCCAATCGTGCTCACGGCCACGGCGCCGCGCCGCTCGCGGCGTTTCGCGGCGCGGGGCTCGTCGTCGGGCTGGGCACAGACTCCGTCGTCAGCTCGGGGGACGCGAGCTTGTGGGCTGAAGCGACGGCGGCCGGGCTCGAGGGCGAGGAAGCCCTGCGCATGCTCACGATCGAAGGTGCCCGCGCACTCGGACTCGAGCGCGAGATCGGGTCACTGGAAGTCGGCAAGGAAGCCGATCTAGCCGTGTTTCCTCATACCGCCCCTTACCGCCCCTTACCGCCTCCTACCGCGCTTCTCACGGTCGTCGCCGGGCGCGTGGTCCAACGCTAGATTGGTGCCTGATGAAGACGCAGCGCCACGCCGCCATTCTGAGGGTGGTGCGCTCGGAGCGGATCGCGAGCCAGGAGCAGCTGCGCGAGCGGCTCAGGGCCGAGGGCTTTGACGTGACCCAGGCCACCCTGTCCCGCGACATTCGTGAGCTCGGGCTCGCCAAGGTCGCTGCGTCCGACGGCGGCTCCCACTATGCACCACCCCCCGAAACCGGTGCCTCGATCCGCCCGCACCTCGCGCAGTTGCTCCCGGCGATGCTTGTCTCCATGGATGGTGTCGGTCCGCTGTTGGTCGTGAAAACCCCCGCGGGCGGCGCGCAGGCGCTCGGCCTGGCGATCGACGGCGCCGGGTGGGCAGAGATCATCGGTACCATCGCGGGTGACGACGCTGTTCTCGTGATCAACAAGAGCGAGCGTGCCCGGCGCGTCGTGCAAACCCGCCTCAAGGAGCTGGCCGGAATTCCCGATCGCCCATGACACAGGAGACGACGTGACACGCCTGATCCCCATGCGCCCGCTCGGCGTCTGCCTCGCCCTGGCGTCGGCGGCCGCTCCCGACACGACCCTGTCCCAACAAGGGGGCCGCATGACCGATTCCGCACCGCTCAACACGCTGACGCCGGCCGAGCGCGCTGCGGGCTGGCGGCTGCTGTTCGACGGCAAGACCACCGCGGGGTGGCGCGGCTTCAAGCTGAACGCGATGCCCGCCGGCTGGCAGGTCGTGGACGGCGCGCTGACGCGGGTCGGCCGCGGGGGCGACATCGTCAGCCGCAAGAAGTTCCGCGACTTCGAGCTTGCGCTCGAGTGGAACGTCGCGCCCGGAGGCAACAGCGGGATCTTCTACCGCGCCAGCGAGGACGACGAGGCGATTTACTGGACCGCGCCAGAGATGCAGGTGCTGGACGACGGGAAGCACCCCGACGGCCAGTCGCGCTTGACTGCGGCGGGCGCCGCCTACGGCCTCTATGCCGCCCCTGCCGGCGTCGTCAAGCCGGCCGGCGAGTGGAACCAGGTCCGCATCGTGGTGAAGGGGAATCGCGTCGAGCACTGGCTCAACGGCGTGCAGGTGGTCGAGTACGAGCTTGCGAGCCCCGACTGGGAGGCGAAGATCAAGGCGACCAAGTTCGCCCCGCACCCCCGCTACGGCCGCAACCGCGAGGGCTACATCGGCCTGCAGGACCATGGCGACCGCGTAGCCTTCCGCAACATCAAGATCCGAGTGCTGCCGTGAGCGTCCGCGCCCGGCTGTCGGCGATGATGTTCCTCCAGTTCTTCATCTGGGGCGCCTGGTACACGACGATCGCGGTGTACATGACCCACCACGGAATGGAGACGCTGACGCACTGGCCCTATACGGTGAACCCGATGGCGGCCATCGTCGCGCCGTTCTTCCTGGGGCTCGTGGCCGACCGCTACTTCGCGACCGAGAAGGTGCTGGGCATGCTCCACCTGCTGGGCGGCGTGGTGATGTTCGCCGTGCCCCAGGCGGCGGGCGCGCCCGTGGTGTTCATCCTACTCCTGCTGTTCTACAACCTGTCCTACATGCCGACCCTCGGCCTCGCGAACAGCCTGGCGTTCCACCACATCCAGTCACAGGAGAAACAGTTTCCCCTGATCCGAGTGTTCGGCACCATCGGCTGGATCGTGGCCGGGCTGTTCATCAGCCTCGTGCTGGGCGGCCTGGTGGCGGCCGTCCCGGAACGCACGGCGTTGCCGCTCTACACCGCCGCTGGGGCCAGCGTGCTGCTCGGCCTGTTCAGTTTCTCGCTTCCACACACGCCCCCGCCAGGCGCGGGGCAGCGGGTTTCGCTGCGCAGCATCACCGGTCTCGACGCGCTGACGCAGCTCGGTGACCGCCCGTTCTACGTGTTCATCGCCGCCTCGCTGCTGTTGTGCATCCCGCTCGCGGCCTATTACAACTTCACGCAGCTCTTCCTGGGCAATGCCGGCGTGACCAGAATCGCGGCGACGCAGACGCTGGGCCAGATGTCCGAAGTCGGCTTCATGTTGCTCATGCCGCTCATGTTTGTCCGGCTCGGCGTGAAGCGCATGCTGATGGTGGGCATGGGCGCCTGGGTGCTGCGGTATGTGCTGTTTGCGATCGCGGCCCCCGGCGCGGTCTTCTGGATCATCGTGATCGGTATCCTGCTCCATGGCGTGTGCTACGACTTCTTCTTCGTGACCGGCCAGATCTACGTGGACAAGAAGTCTACACCCGCGGTGCGCGGCCAGGCGCAGGGATTCCTGGTGCTCGTCACCTACGGCATCGGCATGCTCATCGGCGCGCAAGTGGCCGGCAACGTGTTCAACCGGTTCCTCGGCGGCGCGGCCAGCCTCACCCTCGACCAGTGGTCCAACTTCTGGATGTTGCCTGCCGGGTTCGCCGCCGTGGTGCTGCTCTTTTTCGGGGCGCTATTCCGGCCGACGAAAACAAAGACGTAGGGGAAAAGGCGTAAGGGTGAAGGCGTATGGAGAAGTCGTAACGGAGGGATCATGGCGAAGAAACCCATTACGAGACGGTCATTCGTCGGCGATGTAGCCGTCGCCACCGCGTTCACCATCGTTCCGCGACACGTGTTGGGG
>JBOHSI010000236.1:0-4019 GCA_050733055.1 Gemmatimonadales bacterium | reverse complement strand
TGCTCTTGGCCCGGTACGCCGTCGAACACTGATCACGGGTGCCCGTTGAGGCGCACGCCTAACAATTCATTCAAGCCGACGCCGCTTTGTGGCGCGGCTTAATTCAGGCGTTAGGCAGCGTGTACAGCGATCCGATGAACACTCGAGAAGAATTGTGGGCGGATTATCAGCGTCAGTCCCGCCCTCCAAACATCGGCGATACTATCAGCGGCGTCTCGCTCGGAGAAGTCGATGATGACGTGCAAGACGTGCTGGGCAGCTGGGGGCCGCAGCTCGACGCCCGGAGGGTGGCGAGGCTGGGCCGAGCGGCCGCAGATCTAGAACGGGTTCTACCGTTGATCGCGCCACAGGAAACGCGTGAGTACTTCGCCCTGGTTAGCGCGCTTGCGCGTGCAGCTCTCGATGCGATCGCGGAGGGCGAGTTCGTACGGGGCAAAACGACGCAATGAGAGGCACATTGGGCACGCTGCCTGATATCAACTTTGAACTGCAACAGGGAGTCTCAGCGAGCATAGCATTCCTCCGGGGTCCGGAAGCCGAGGCGCTTCCGCGGCCGGTTGTTGAGCTTCGTCGCAATCACGACGCAGTCCTGCTGGGTCAGGTGGGCCATGCTGCGTCGTTTCGGGAGGTACTGCCGGAGCAGTCCGTTTGTAGCGGATCACGCGCGTCCCCGGCAGTGTCAGAGATAGTGCCAATACGGGTCACTGTTGGCTCGCGCTGATCATCGCTTGCACCGCCTAAGTCGTTGAAACAACAACGGCCAGCGTTTATGGACGCTGACCGTTGTGGCTCCGGAGGCCGACGCTCTATCCAGCTGAGCTACTGGCGCGGCGAATACCGAAGATACTAGGCCTCCGCCCCGAGCGGCAGCGTCTCGAAATCGCGCCCGTTGAACTTGCGCCCGCGAGGCGCGGCCCGCAGCTTGGGTGCTGATCGCTCCCGCAACGAGGGCTCGGCGAAATGAAGCGGCTGGCATTCCTGCCCCTTGCGGCTCTCCTGTTGACCGCCTGGCAACGGGCCCGGCAAGACTGGCTCACTACCGAGCAGACCGGGACGGACCTCGGCACGTTAGGGGGCACGTACAGCGAGGCGTTCGCCGTCAACGACGAGGGCCAGGTCGTGGGCGCCAGTCGCACCGCCTCGGGACAGCACCACGCGTTTCTCTGGGCGAAGGGGGCGATGCAGGACCTCGGGACGCTGGGAGGTCAATCCAGCGCGGCATTCGACATCAACGCGGACGGATGGGTCGTCGGCTGGAGCGCAACCGCCTCTGGTGAGGACCACGCCTTCCTCTGGGCGAACGGCGCCATGCGGGACCTCACCCCGGGGCGCGGCATGAGCCACGCGGTGGCCGTCAGCAACCGGGGCCACGTCGCTGGCTGGGTCAACCCTCCCGGCGCGAGGCACGCGTTCTTGTGGGCCGACGGCGTGATCCGGGATCTCGGAACTTTGGCCGGCACGTTCAGCGAGGCCTCTGCCGTCAATGATGCTGGCCAGGTCGTCGGCAGGAGCAGCAGCGTCGCAGGGCCGAACCACGCCTTCCTGTGGACGAATGGTGTCATGCTGGATCTCGGGACCCTGGGCGGCACGACCAGCGAGGCATTGGCTATCAACGCGCCCGGCCAGGTCGCGGGAAAGAGCCGCACCGCCTCGGGCGAGATCCACGCCTTCCTGTGGACCAACGGCGTGATGCGGGACCTGGGCACCCTCGGGGGCGCCTTCAGCACCGCGGTGGCTCTCAACGACCACGGCCAGGTAGTGGGCTCGAGCCATACGACTGCAGGCGCGGAACACGCCTTCCTTTGGACGAATGGCGCGATGCGCGACCTCGGCACGCTGGGGGGCAGTCTGAGCAGCACCGCTGCCGTCAATCGCCTCGGCCACGTCGCTGGCTCCAGCACCACCGCTTCGGGCGAGTCCCACGCCTTCTTCTGGGCGAATGGCGTGATGCAAGACCTTGGCACTTTGGGCGGCGGCTTTGGCACCGCCGTCGCGCTTAATGAGCGCCGTCAAGTCGTGGGGGCCAGCAAGACGGGCTCGAACCATGTGCATGCGGCGTTGTGGACGGCCGCCGCGCGTCCCTGAAACGCCAACGGCCAGCGCTCATTGCCGCTGGCCGTTCTGGCTGGCTGTAGTCGGGGCGAGTGGATTTGAACCACCGACCTCCTGGTCCCGAACCAGGCGCGCTAACCGGGCTGCGCTACGCCCCGAGAGGCCAGGTGCGAAGCGGCTGAGGGGCTGAGGGGCTTAGCCGCTTCGCACCTTGGCCACTTTGCCCTTTGCCGCACATGCGCCCAGGAGGACTCGAACCCCCAGCCTCTTGATCCGTAGTCAAGCGCTCTATCCAGTTGAGCTATGGGCGCGAGTGGGCGGTACTAGACTCGAACTAGTGACCTCCACGATGTCAACGTGGCGCTCTAACCAACTGAGCTAACCGCCCGCTTAGAGATGCCTAGGCGGATAGTCGGGTAGGCGGATAGTGAAAACCGGTCCGCAACTCGTCTATCCGCCTGTCCGCCTATCCGCCTATTCCGCTGCAGTAGCGGGGGTGGGATTTGAACCCACGACCTCCGGGTTATGAGCCCGGCGAGCTACCAGACTGCTCCACCCCGCGTCGTTTGCTGGTGGCTAGAGAGCGGGAAACGGGACTCGAACCCGCGACCCCAACCTTGGCAAGGTTGTGCTCTACCAACTGAGCTATTCCCGCGCGTCGCCAATCTAACCGCTCAGTGGGGTTCTTTTCTACCGCCCCTTACCGCCTCCTACCGCCCCTGACCGCCCTTCCAGTGGAGGCGAGGGGGATCGAACCCCTGACCTCGTGAATGCCATTCACGCGCTCTCCCAACTGAGCTACGCCCCCGTTATATTGGGCCCCCCAAATGCGTCCCGGCGGGAACACGGCATCTTATCTGGACGTTCTGGGGATGTCAAGCGATTTCAGGGTGTTGCGTGAACTTTTTCGCCCGGTGCGTGGTATCACAGGCGATCCGAGACGACACACATGTCCAAGCACTCTCGACGGAAGAAGACCACCTCCCCCGCCCGGGCGAAGCCGCGCGTGACGGCGCGGCCTGTGGCCGCGCCCACCGCCGTGGCCGCCGCACCCGCTGGGGCCAAAGCGAAGCCTGCGAAGAAACGTGGGCGGCGCCGGGGTCTGCTTTCCGGGCTCGCTCACCACGAGCACGAGCGCGACATCCTCGACCAGTATCTCCACGAGGTGTCCAAGACGCCGCTCCTCACCCAGAAGGAGGAGATCGCGCTCGCCCGTAAGGTGCGCGCCGGGGAGCAGGAGGCGATGCAGGAGCTCGTGAAGCGCAACCTCCGCTTCGTGATCTCGGTCGCCAAGAAGTACCAGAACCGCGGCCTCCCGCTGACCGACCTGATCGGGGAGGGGAACGTCGGCTTGTTGACGGCCGCCCGTAAGTTCGACCCGGACCAGGGCGTCAAGTTCATCTCCTACGCCGTGTGGTGGATCCGGCAGGCGATCCTGGCCGCGCTCGCGCGCCAGGGGCGCACGGTGCGCGTGCCGCTCAACCGCACTGCGGACCTGTCGCGCATCGTCCGCACGGCGGAGTACCTGCGGCAGACGTTGCGGCGCGAGCCCACCCCGGAAGAGATCGCCGACGCGACCAACCTGTCCCTCGAGGTGGTGCAGTCGCTCGCCGCGTTGAACACCGGCGACGTGCGGCTCGACGCGCCGCTCGACCCCGATGGCGACCGCTCGCTGATCGAGCGCTTCATCGCCGAGGATTTGCCCGACACCGAAGATCAGGCGATGGACCGCTTCCTGTCGGACGAGATCGAGAACGCCCTCAACACCCTGCAGCGCCGCGACGCCAAGGTGCTGCGGCTCTATTTCGGGCTCGACGGCGGCCGAGAGCACACCCTCGAAGAGATCGGCGGCATGCTCGGCGTGACGCGCGAGCGCGTGCGCCAGCTGCGGGACCGCGCTCTCAAGCGGCTGCGCGACGGGGACGTGGGGAAAGCGCTGGCGAGCTTCGCGGCGTAAACAGCAGCAT
>JBOHSI010000235.1:0-7763 GCA_050733055.1 Gemmatimonadales bacterium | reverse complement strand
CGCGCGAGCTCTACGCTCGTGGAGACCGCCGCGTACGCCGGCACGCGCGCCAGCGCGCGCAGCTGATACGCGCCGAGTCGCAGGATATCGTGGAGCAGGGGATCGGCGGTCGCGAGCACGAGCGCGCGGTCGAGCTCGGCCTGGCGCCGCAGGACGCCCGCGGCGAGCTCATAGGCGAGCCGACGGTCGCGCTCGCCGAGCGCGTCGAGGTACGAGTCACGTGCCGCTGCGAAGGTGGCGCCGGCGCGCACCGCCTGCAGGATGTGCAGCGCCGCGCGGCGGGCGGCGGTAGCGTCCCTAATCCAGCATCCCCTCGAGCGGCGAGGACGGCATCGCGACCTCGCGCCGCGGCATCCGACCCGCAAGATAGGCGGCGCGTCCCGCCTCGACGGCGAGACGCATCGCGTGCGCCATCGTCACGGGATCCTGTGCCGCCGCGAGGGCGGTGTTCATCAAAATCCCGTCCACGCCTTGCTCCATCGTGAGGCAGGCGTCCGACGCGGTTCCCACGCCCGCATCCACGACCACGGGCACCTTGAGCCGTCGCTTGATGGTGCGCACGCCGTAAGGATTGAGGAGCCCGAGCCCGCTCCCGATCGGCGAGGCAAGCGGCATCACGGCCGCGCAGCCCACGTCCTCGAGCCGCCGCGCGGTGACCAGGTCCTCGTTCGTGTACGCGAGAACCTTGAAGCCTTCCTTCACCAGGATCGTCGCTGCCGCGAGCAGCCCTTGGACGTCGGGCAGCAGCGTCTCCTGGTCCCCGACCACTTCGAGCTTGACGAACTCGTTGAATCCGGCCTCGCGCGCGAGGAGCGCGTAGCGAATCGCGTCCTCCGCGGTGTAGCAGCCCGCGGTGTTGGCGAGCAGGAAATACTTCTTGGGATCGAGCTGGTACAGGATCCCCTCCTGCCTGCGGCGGTCGAGATTCACCCGACGCACGGCGACGGTGACGATTTCGGCGCCCGAGGCTTCGACCGCCCGCACCATCGTCTCGTTGTCGCGATATTTCCCCGTGCCCACCATGAGGCGCGAGTGGAACGCGCGCCCGCCGATTGCGAAGGGCACATCTCGCCCGAGCTCAACGGCGGTGGTCATGCGCTCAGCCCCCTCCCACGAAATGCACCAGCTCGATCGCGTCGCCGCGCGCGACGCGGACGGCCCCCAGGACGGGCCGCCGCACGATCGCGCGGTTATGCTCCACCACCACCGCGCGCGGGTCGAGATCGAGCGACTGCAGCAGCTCGAGCAGGGTGAGTCCCTGCGCCACTGCCCGCGGCTCGCCGTTTACCACGATGTCGACTGTCTCGCTCATACGATGTCCAACTCCTGCACCATTCGTCGGGCGGCCTCCGCCGGATCAGCCGCCTCCCAGAGCGCACGGATCGCGGCCACGCCGTACACGCCGGCGGCAGCGAGCTCAGCGATCCGCTCGCGCATGACGCCGCCGATCGCGATCACGGGCAGGTGCAGCCGCACGATTTCCGCCAGCCGTTCCACGCCCAGCGGCGCGCGATCGGGGTGGGTGGCGGTCGCGAACACCGGCCCTACTAAAAGATAGTCGGCCCCCGCCGCGTGCGCGGCCCGCGCCTGCTCCAGGTCGTGGACCGACACGCCGATCCACCAGTGCGGGTTGAGTCGCCGCACGTCCCCGGGTGCCAAGCTGGCCGGGTGGAGCTGGACGCCTTCGGCACCGGCAGCGAGAGCGACATCGGCCCGGTCGTTGACGAAGAGCCGGGTAGGCGGATAGGCGGCGAGGCGGACAGCCAGCTCGTAGTGCTCCAGGCCTGAGAGGTTGCGCCCGCGCGCGTGAAGAGCCAGGAGCCCGCCGGCGCCCGCGAGCTCCCGCGTGATCTCGTCTAGGTCCGTCCGGCGGGCGACTCGCTCATCGGTGATCGCGTGCAGCCGTGGGAGCGGCGGCTTCACGTAAAGCGCTGGCCAGCCCGCACGCCGCGCCCCCGGACCCAGTCGGCGACCGACATGCGCGCCTTGCCGGCAGGCTGTACTTCTTCGACTTCCACTGCGCCTTGCCCCGTCGCGATCTGGAGCCTGCCGTCCGTGGTTCGAATCTCGCCGGGGGCGCCTCCGCCCCCTCCCTCCACCACATCCGCCCTGAAGAGCTTCACTTCGCGGCCCCCCAGCTCGGTCCACGCGCCGGGCCTCGGGTCCAGGCCGCGGATCACGCGGGCGAGTTCCGCCGCCGGCCGATCCCAGTGGAGGCGGGCGGCGTCGCGGGTCAGTTTCGGGGCGTAGGTCGCGCGCCCAGGGTCCTGGGGTCGCGGCTTGAGGCCGTCCTGCTCGAGCAGCGCCAGCGCCTCGACCAGCGCCTGCGCCCCCATTTCGGCGAGGTGCGCGGACAGCTCGCCGCCGGTGACCTCGGGATCGATGTCATGGGGCAGTTGATGCAGGATCGGGCCGGTATCCATGCCGGCGTCCATCAGCATGATCGTCACGCCCGTCTTCTCGAGACCGTTGATGATCGCCCACTCGACTGGGGCCGCACCCCGCAGCTCGGGGAGGAGGGACGCGTGGACGTTGATCATTCCGTGTTTGGGGATCGCGAGGAGCTCGGGCTTCACGATGTGGCCGTAGGCGACCACGACGCCGACGTCGGGTGCGAGCGACCGCGCCTGCTCGACGAACGCCGGCTCCGTGGGACGTGCAGGCTGGAGCACCGGGATGTCCTCTGCCACGGCTGCCACCTTCACCGGTGGCGGAACGAGCCGCGAGCGGGAGCGACCCTGCGGCTTGTCGGCCTGGGTGACGACGGCGAGGACGTCGAACCCTTCGCCCAGAAGCGCCTCGAGCGATGGGACCGCGAAGTCGGGGGTGCCGAAGAAGACGACGCGCACCTAGAGCTCGCCCGCCGGCTCCGGCGTCACCTCCTTGAGATAGCCGGACTTCCCCTTGCGGGATTTCTTCCACTTCGCGAGCAGCAGGCCGCGGGTCACGGCGCTCACACGGTCCAGGAACAGCATGCCATCGAGATGATCGATCTCGTGCTGCGCTGCCCGCGCCTTGAACCCGGAGACCTCGACGCGATACGGCCGGCCGTCCCGATCGAGCGCTTCCAGGGTCACGCTGAGCGGGCGCTCCACGTCGCTGAAGATGTCGGGGATCGACAGACAGCCCTCTTCGGCGGTCTCGATGACGTCGCTCGCCTGCACGATGCGGGGGTTGATCAGCACGAGCGGGGGCGGGGAGTCGTCGCCGACGTCCACCACCGCGACGCGGCGCGCGACGCCGACCTGATTGGCCGCGAGGCCCACCCCCTTCGCCGCGCGCATGGTCTCGAACAGGTCATCCACGAGTTGCCGGACCTCGTCGTCCACGGCAGGCACCGGCTGCGAGCGCTTTCGCAGCGCCGGGGAGCCAAGCAGGTGGAGCTTGCGCACCGTCACGACGACTTCGCCTCGAGGGAGCGGTTGAGGATGTTCGCGATGTTCGAGCGCATGACGACTAGGCGGGCTTCGCCGCTCTTCACGGTCACCTCATCGTCCTTCAGGTGCACCACCTCGCCGATGATGCCGCCCGAGGTGACGACCCTGTCGCCCCTCTGCAGGGACCCGAGCAGCTGGCGATGGCGCTGCTGCTGCTTCCGCTGCGGCCGGATGATGAGGAAATAGAAGATGCCGAAGATCGCAACGAGCTGGAACAGGAACCAGCCCATGCCCAGCCCTTCCTGGCCTGAGGGTGCGAACAGCAGTGCGTATAGTCCGTGCATGATCAGTCCGATCGCGAGTAGCGGCGCCGCCAGTCGGCGGCCCACCGCGGGAAATGCCCGGTGCGGATCGCGGCCCGCACCTCTTCAGCGAGTCGGATCAGGAACCGGACGTTGTGCAGCGATAATAGTCGCAGCCCCAGCAGCTCATCGGCGACGACCAGGTGTCGCAGGTAACCGCGCGAAAAGGTCGTGCAGGTCTCGCAGTCGCACGCCTCGTCGAGCGGCCGCGGGTCCTCGCGGTGCTCGGCGTTACGGATGTTCACCGGGCCGTTGTGCGTGAACGCAGAGCCGTTGCGGCCGTTGCGCGTGGGAGCGACGCAGTCGAACAGATCCATGCCGCGCTCCACCGCCGCGACGAGGTCCTCTGGGAACCCCACACCCATAAGATAACGCGGCAACGCAGGCGGCAGGTCCGGCTCGACGCGCTCGAGCATCTCGTACATCACCGACTTCGGCTCGCCCACTGAGAGGCCGCCGATGGCGAGGCCGGTCCAGGGGCCGAGCTCCAGGATCCGCCGCAGTCCCTCGGTGCGGAGCGTCACATGCGTCCCGCCCTGCAAGATCGGCCAGAGAGTCTGGCGGCCAGACGGGTACTCGGTCAGACGGGTAGGACCGACCGCTTGGCTGTCCACCCGACTTGCCAGTTCCTGATGCCTCCTCGCGCACCGCTCCAGCCACCGCAGCGTCCGCTCGAGGGCGTCGCGTGCGCTGGCGACATCCGCTCCTCCCGGCACCACGTGGTCGAAGGCCATCGCGATGTCCGCGCCGAGGATCCATTGGATCTCGGTGGCGCGCTCGGGGGTGAGGTAGCGTCGGCTCCCGTCCAGATGGCTCTGGAACTCGACGCCGTTATCGTCCACGCGCCGCAAGCCCTCGAGCGAGAAGACCTGGAACCCGCCGGAGTCGGTGAGCAGCGGGCGATCCCACCCCATGAAGCGGTGCAGCCCGCCCAACCGGGCGACGACCGCTTCACCGGGGCGCACGTGGAGGTGGTAGGTGTTCGCGAGCACGAGCGCGGCGCCGACGGATTTGAGGTCCGCGGGCGACAGCGCGCGCACCGTGCCCTGTGTGCCGACTGGCATGAAGACCGGGGTCTCGACCGCGCCGTGGGGGAGGACGAGCCGGCCTACGCGGGCAGGGCCGGACGCGGCCTCGATCTCGAACGCGAACACGGCTTCCATTCAGATGACAACCATGGCATCGCCGTAGGAGTAGAAACGATATCTCGCCCGGACCGCCTCCCGATACGCCCGTAGCACGATGTCGTATCCCGCGAACGCACACACCAGCATCAGCAAGGTCGAGCGCGGCAGGTGGAAGTTGGTGAGTAGGCGGTCCACCGCGCGGAACACGTACGGGGGATAGATGAACGCCTGAGTCTCGCCAGCACCGGCGCGCACCCGGCCGTGGCCGTCCGCGCACGTTTCGAGCGTGCGGACGACCGTGGTCCCCACCGCCCAGATGCGACCCCCCGCTTCCCGTCGCTCGTTGATGACGGCCGCCGCCTCATCGCTGACCGCGTACCGCTCGGGGTCCATCGGGTGCCGAGCGAGGTCGTCCGTCTCCACCGGCTTGAACGTCCCCGGCCCCACATGAAGGTCGAGCATCGCCACCGCCGTCCCCTTGGTGCGCAGGCGCTCCAGCAGCTCGGGGGTGAAGTGCAGTCCCGCCGTCGGCGCGGCGACGCTGCCGTCGTGAGCCGCGTACACCGTCTGGTAGCGCTCGCGGTCTTCGGGGCGGGGCGCTCGGCGGATGTATGGCGGGAGCGGGACCTCGCCGTACTTGGCGAGCGTCGCGTCCGCGTCGAGAGCGCCGACAAACCGCACCCGTCGCAAACCTCCGCCCAGCATGCCCACGATCTGGACCGCGCTATCCGAGCCCAACGTCACCCGCCGCCCCGGCTTGAGTTTGCCGCCCGGATGGCCCATGGCGAGCCAGGTCCCGTCCCCGCACTCGCGGACCAGCAGGAGTTCCGCCGGCGCTCCCGTCTCCCGTCTCCCGTGCAGTCTCGCCGCAATCACGCGCGACGCATTGACGACGAGTGCGTCCTCCGGGGCGACGAGATCGACGATATCCGGGAAGCGGCCGTGCCGGATCTTCCCCGTGGCCCGCTCGAGCACGAGCAGTCGGCTCGCGGCGCGATCGGGGATCGGGTCCTGGGCGATGAGCTCCGGGGGGAGGTCGTAGTCGAAATCTGCGGCGCGGAAGACGCGCGTCACTTAGCCGTCAAACATCGTCGGCTGCGCCGTGGCTTTCGGCGGCATGAAGCCGAAGTGCCGGTACGCGGCTGCGGTGGCGCAGCGGCCGCGGGGCGTGCGCGCAAGGAAGCCCTGCTGCATCAGGAACGGCTCGTACACCTCCTCGAGCGTGCCGGAGTCTTCACCGACGGCCGCCGCGATGGTCGTGAGGCCCACGGGCCCGCCGTCGAACTGCTCGATGATGGTCTTGAGGATGCGGGCGTCCATGTCGTCGAGTCCGAACTCGTCCACGTCGAGCCGCTTCAGCGCCTCGACGGCGACTTGAGCCGTGATGCTGCCGCTGGCGCGCACCTGGGCGTAGTCGCGTACCCGCTTGAGCAGACGGTTCGCGACCCGCGGGGTGCCGCGGCTGCGCCGCGCGATCTCGGCGATGCCCGCCGCGTCGGCGGGGACACTTAGGATTCCGGCCGAGCGGCCGATGATCTGGGCCAGGTCGTCCGGCGGATAGTAGGAGAGCCGCTCGACCAGCCCGAAGCGCGCGCGCATCGGCGGCGTGAGCAGGCCGAACCGGGTCGTGGCGCCGATCAGCGTGAAGCGCTCGAGCGCCATCGGGATCGTTTGCGCGTGCGGGCCGTCGGCGATGCGCACGTCCACGCGGCACTCCTCCATGGCCGGGTAGAGGAACTCCTCCAGCGCGGGCCGCAACCGGTGGACCTCGTCGATGAACAGGATGTCGCCCGCTTTGAGCGACGTGAGCAGCCCGACCAAGTCGCCCGGGCGCTCGAGCACCGGTCCCGAGGTCGTGCGGACGTCGACACCGAGCTCGCGCGCCATCAGCAGCGCCAGCGTCGTCTTCCCCAGGCCCGGCGGCCCGAAGAACAATGTGTGGTCGAGGGGTTCCGTGCGCTGCTTCGCGGCGTCGATCGCGATCTGCAGCGACTCCTTCACCTTGGCCTGGCCGACGAACTCATCGAGGCGCGAGGGGCGAAGCGCCGCGTCCGTCAGGCGTTCCTCGGGGAGCGCGTCGGGGGTGGTGATCTGAGCCTGGGCCGGTTTCACGCCGAGCTACCTCTGTCCCACGGGCCGGGCGCGCCAGCGCACCGGCCGCGAATTCGTCTCGAGCTCATGCCGGGTGTGGCAGTGGAGGCACTTATCCACCGCCCGGGTCGCGGCGTTCGGCACCAGCTTGCGGTTGGTCGAGCCGCAGCGCGTGCAGTTCCACTCAGCCGTCGTCGCCATCGTCATCCGTGCGTGAGCAGGTGCAGTGCCCGGCGGACCAGCATCTCGGCGTCGCCTCCGTCGCTTCCTCCGCCGCCGTCCGCCGCGAGGATCTGGCGCAGCGCCCGATCCGCCTCCGCCGTACCATAGCCGAGCCGCTCCAGTGCCTTGAGGGCCGCCTCCACGGTTCCCCCCCCACCCGCGGACGCGATGGCGCTGGCCGCCTCCTCAAACTCGCCCAGCTTGTCGGCCAGTTCAAGCGCCAGCCGCTCCGCGGTCTTCTTGCCGATGCCGCTCACCGACGAGAGCAGCCCGATGTTGCGCTCGCGGATGGCCCGAACCCCGCGCTCGACGCCGAGCGCCGACATGAGCGCGATGGCGATCCTCGGGCCCACGCCCGAGACGGCGGTCAGGCGCTGGAAGAACCGACGCTCGGCATCGTCTTGAAAGCCGTACAGCGCCCAGCCGTCCTCGCGCACCACGAGCTCCGTTGCGAGGCTGACCGACTCGCCGACGGCGGGCAGCCCTTCCATGACGCCGAGGGGGACGACGATCTCGTAGCCGACGCCGCCCGCCGTCTGCACCACGACGCGGTCGATCCGTTTCGCGGCGAGCCGGCCGCTGAC
>JBOHSI010000234.1:0-10900 GCA_050733055.1 Gemmatimonadales bacterium | reverse complement strand
CCCCTCGCCCGCGCGACCGTCACCATCGAGGCCATCGGGGCGCGGGCCACGACCAACGATCAAGGGGACTACGAGATCCGCGGCGTTCCGGCGGGGACGTACACCGTCCGCGTCAGGCTGCTCGGCTACGTGCCGCAGACCGCACGGGTCGCGGTCGGCGAAGGGCAGGTGGCGCGGCAGGATTTCTCGCTGGGCGGCCAACCGATCGGGCTCGCGCCGGTGGACGTGATCGTGGGCACCCGGGCGCGACACACCGCGGCGGACGAGCTGGCCGTGCCGGTGGACGTCTTCACCAGCGAGGAGATCGCCCAGCAAGGCACCACGGAGACGAGCCAGATCCTGCAGTCGCTGTCGCCCTCGGTCAACTTTCCGCGCCAGAGCGTCACGGACGCGAACGACATCGTGCGGCCGTTCACGCTACGGGGCCTTTCCCCCGACCAGACGCTGGTGCTCGTCAACGGGTGGCGGCGGCACCAGACGGCGGTGGTCAACACGTTCGCCTACGGCATGCCGGCCGGCTCTTCCGGCGTGGACATGAACGCGATTCCGCAAAGCGCTATTGACCGTATCGAGGTGTTGCGCGACGGCGCCTCCGCTCAGTACGGCTCCGACGCAATCGCGGGAGTTGTGAACGTCGTCATAAAGGAAGGGCGGTTTACGCCGTTCGTGAACGTCAGCTCCGGTCGCTACATCCCCGACGACTACCCGGACGACGGGACCACCGTGGGTGTGAACGGCGGCTGGGGTATCGGGCTGGGACGCGGCTCCCTCGGGCTGTTCGCCGAGTTCCTCGACCGCCAGCCGACCAACCGGGCGTGGGCCGATCCGTTCGAGGATAGCGGCACCGGGGTGGCCGACTCCGTGAACAGCAAAGGGCAGGTCGTTATCAAGGGGAACCCGGTGTCGCAGCCGAACCACCACTGGGGCGACGGGCTCGAGAAGGACGTGTTAACCATGGCCAACCTCCGCCTGCCGCTCACCGACGCGCGGACCAGTGAGATCTATGGCTTCGGGGGGTACAGCTTCCGCCGAGGGACGGGGAACGGCTATCGGCGTTACGAGAGCAGCGCGCGGAACTGGCCGGCGATCTACCCGCTGGGCTTTCTGCCCGAGTTCCATCCAGCCGTGACCGACTACTCGGCCGCCGGCGGGTTTCGGGCCGCCGCGGGGGGCTGGTCGCTGGACATGGGAGTCACTTTCGGCCACAACGACTTCGAGTACAGGCTGCGGAACACCCTCAATGCATCGCTGGGCCCCTGCCTGAGCTTTACGGGCTGCACGTCTCCGGCGCCGGGCCCGGACGGCACGACCGGTACCGCCGATGACCTGGTGAACCAGACGACGTTCTTCGCGGGGAGGCTGGAGCGCGAGGAGGTCGTTGCGGGGGTCAACGCGGCCAGGGCGCTTGAGCTGGGGCTCGCCAGCCCGGTGAATGTCGCGGTCGGCGCCGCCTTCCGCCGCGAGCGCTACCAGATCAGTCGGGGGGAGCTGGCCTCGTACATCGACGGAGGGCACGTCGATCAGTCCGGTGGCGACGCCCCCGGCGGCTCCCAGGTGTTCCCTGGATTCGCTCCTACGGACGAGGTCGACCAGGATCGCACGAACTTCGGCGTCTACGCTGACCTGGAGACCAACTTGAGTCCGGAGCTCCTCGCGAACGTGGCGGGTCGCTTCGAGAGCTACAGTGACTTCGGCGAGCGGATCACGGGCAAGCTGGCGTTCCGCTACCAGCCTTCGGCGCAAGTCACGCTCCGCGCGGCCGGCAGCACGGGGTTCCGCGCCCCAGGGCTCGGACAGAGCCACTTCAGCAAGGTCGTGACAAATGTGATCGGCGGCGTGTTCGAGGAGGTCGGGATCTTCCCGGTGGATCACGAGGCCGCGCGCGCTCTCGGGTCCAGGCCGCTTAAGGAGGAGACCTCGGTGAACCTGAGCGCGGGGCTCGCCGTCAGCCCCAGCGATAGGGTCACGATCACCGCAGACTACTTCTACATCAAGATCGACGACCGGATTCTCCTTGGGGCGACATTCGACGATGCTGTCGGGGGAAGCCGCGCGATCCTCGACAGTATCGGGCGCACCGACATCGCGGGTGTCGCGTACTTCACCAACGGGCTCGACACCCGGACCCAGGGCCTAGATGTCACGGCCAGCCTGCGGCTGCCTGCGGGGGCCGGCACGCTCGACCTCACGGGAGCAGGCAACTACACCAAGAACGAGATCACCAGGGTCGATCCCCTGCCGGCCATACTCCGAGCCTACAACTCGGCGGAGTCGGGGATCATCGACAGCGTGACCGTGATAGCGACTGAGGACGAGCGCCCCGACTGGCGCGCGACGGTGACGGCTCAGTATTCGACCGGGCGGTTCCATGCGCTGGTCCGCGGGTCGTATTTCGGCGGGTTTTCCTCGGCACAGCCGTGCCTCCTCGATGGCTGCCGCGAGAACTACGGGGGGAAGGCGCTCTTGGACGCGGAGGTGGGGTACCGCTTCGGCCAGGTGGACCTCTCGATCGGCATCCGCAACCTCTTCGACACCTACCCGGACCAGCCGACGTCTGAAGTGATTGTTGACACTGACGGCAACCGGTCAAAGGACTGGAACAACAATTTCGGCACCTTCCCCTGGGCGGCCGCATCGCCGTTCGGGTACAACGGGCGCTACCTCTACACGCGCGCCGCAATCACGTTGACGCGATAGGCGGTAGGAGGCGGTAAGAGGCGGTAAGAGGCGGTAAGAGGCGGTGTGGGGCGGTATGGGGCGGTCGCGACCGATCGCACGCTACCGCCCCCTACCGCCTCCTACCGCCCCTTACCGCTACATCTCCTTATAAATAGACGCGCCCACGACCGAAGCCACGGGAATCTGAATCAGCGCGACGATCGTGCCGAGCGTGTACATCTTCTGGGGGAACAACCCCATCGGCGCTTCGCCGATCGCATGCATCAGACCGATCAAGAACCACACGCAGAGCCCAGCGATCACGGCGGTCTTTGGGCCAGGCCCGAACCGCGGGCGGATCGCCGCGTAAAGCCAAAGCAGAACGATCCCCAGCACGAAGTCCCACGCGATGTACAACGGGATCATGCTGTCCGGCATCGGCTGCTTGCCCAGCGCCTGCATCGCGGCGGCCATGTCCTGCCGCAGGATCACCCCGTACAGGACGTAGTCAACGACGTTCAGCACCACGCCCGCCAACAGCCCGCCCATGATGACGCGACCCCAGTCGATCTTGCCCATAGTGACCTCGCGGAGGGATGAGAGGGATGTGCACGCCGCCCCGACACTACGGGCCGGCCGGGCGGCCGTCAAGCGACCCTCTTGCGGCGGTGCGCCTGTGCTGCGACCCGCCTCGCTTCATGGCACGAGCAGCACGCCTCCCGACCCACTCCCCTACTCCCCCGGGCTGGGTAGATTCCACTTCCCATGCCCATCGCACACAACCTCGGGTTTCCTCCCCTCGGCGCAAACCGCGAGCTGAAGCGCGCCACGGAGGGCTACTGGAGCGGGAAGGTGGCCCGCGCCGACCTGCTTCGGACCGGCTCGGAGTTGCGCGCCGTCCATTGGCGGCTGCAGCGGGACGCCGGGCTCGACCTGATGCCCTCGAACGACTTCTCCTACTACGACCGCGTGCTCGACACCTGCGCGACGGTGGGCGCGGTCCCGCCGCGCTACGGCTGGGCCGGGGGGCCGGTAGACCTCGACACCTCCTTCGCCATGGCGCGGGGCGTTCAAGCGGGGGGGCGGGACCTCACCGCGATGGAAATGACGAAGTGGTTCGACACGAACTACCACTACATCGTGCCCGAGTTCGAGCCGGGGCAGAGCTTTCGCCTCTCCTCGACGAAGGCGATCGACGAGTTCCAGGAGGCGAAGGCGCTCGGCTTCCACACCAAGCCGGTCTTGGTCGGTCCGGTGACGTTCCTCATGCTCGGGAAGACGCGGACCGCACGCTTCAACCGGCTCGACCTGCTCGACGCACTCCTGCCAGTCTACGGCGACGTCCTTTCCCAGCTCGCGGCGGCCGGCGCGACGTGGGTGCAACTGGACGAGCCATGTCTGGCGCTCGACCGCACGCCGCAGGAGCGCGCGGCCTACGCGCGGGCGTACCGGTTCCTGGCCGAGCGGGCACCGACGATGAGGATCCTGCTCACGACGTATTTCGCGGGATTGGAAGACAATCTGGCGGCGGCGCTCGAGCTGCCGTTCGCGGGGCTGCACATCGACGTGGTGCGCGCGCCGGGCCAAGTCGAGTCGCTGCTCCAGGCGTGGCCGGGGGGCGGGGGGGGCGGTCGAGTCCTGTCGCTGGGCGTGATCGATGGGCGCAACGTCTGGAAGGCGGACCTCGCCGGGGCGCTTGCCCTGCTCGAGCGGGCCCGCGACCGCGTCGGGCCAGACGAGCTGTGGGTGGCGCCGTCGTGCTCGCTGCTGCACGTCCCGATCGATCTCGACCTCGAGCGCCGGCTCGATGGCGAGCTCAAGAGCTGGTTCGCGTTTGCGACGCAAAAGCTCGCCGAGGTGGTGGCGCTGACTCGGGCGATCCGCGACGGTCGGCTGCAGGTGGCGCCGGAGCTCGACGCGAACGCTCGAGCGATCGCCGCGCGGCGGTCGTCCCGCCGGATCCACAACCCCGCGGTCAAGCAGCGCGCCGCAGCGGTCACAGAGGGGGACATGCGGCGGGCGTCCCCGCACTCCGAGCGGCGCAAGCGGCAGCTCCGCCTACCCGTGTTCCCGACGACCACGATCGGGTCGTTTCCGCAGACGGCGGAGGTGCGCGCCGCACGGAAGCAGCTGCATGACGGCAAGCTGACGTCGCAGGAATACGAGGCGTTCATTGCGGACCAGATCACGCGCACGCTCACGCTTCAGGAAGAGCTGGGGCTGGACGTCCTGGTCCACGGGGAGTTCGAGCGCAACGACATGGTGGAGTACTTCGGCGAGCAGTTGGAGGGCTTCGCCTTCACGGAGCACGGCTGGGTGCAGTCGTACGGCACGCGCTATGTGAAGCCGCCGATCGTCTACGGCGACGTGGCGCGCCCGCGGCCGATGACGGTGCGCTGGAGCACGTTCGCCCAGGCGAAGACAGTCAAGCCGGTGAAGGGGATGCTCACCGGGCCGGTGACCATCCTCCAGTGGTCGTTCGTGCGCGACGACCAGCCGCGCTCGGAGACGGCGAAGCAGCTGGCGCTCGCCATCCGCGACGAGGTTAAGGATCTGGAGGCCGCTGGCATCCGCGTGATCCAGATCGACGAGCCGGCCCTGCGTGAGGGGATGCCGCTGCGGCGGACCGAGTGGGCGGCCTACCTCGAGTGGGCGGTGAACGCCTTCCGCCTCGCCACGGCCAGCGTCCTGGACGCGACCCAGATCCACACCCACATGTGCTACAGCGAGTTCAACGACGTGATCCGGGTGATCGCGAAGATGGACGCCGACGTGATCTCGATCGAGAACGCGCGCTCCGGCTCGGAGCTGCTGGACGGCTTCAAGGAGTACCGGTACCCCAACGAGATCGGCCCGGGCGTCTACGATATCCATTCGCCGCGCGTGCCCGGCACCCAGGAGATCGTGACGGCGCTCAAGCGCATGCGGGAAGTGCTCGACGACCGGCAGATCTGGGTCAACCCGGACTGCGGCCTGAAGACGCGCGGCTGGGAGGAGACGCTGCCGTCGCTGCGAAACATGGTGCAGGCGGCGCGACAGCTGCGGCCCACGCCGGCATCGACCGCCGATTGACCGCCGCGAGCGAGCACGGCATACTTCGCGCTATGGATGCCCCTGAGATCAAGATCACCGCCGAGCCGATCGACGACGCGCGCTGCAAGTTTCTCGTGAGCGTGCCGGTGCACTCCGCGGGCGTACGGCGGTTCTCCTCGCGCGAAGAAGCGCAGGGCTCCGCGCTCGCTGAAGCGATCTTCGCGATCCCGGGGGCCGACGTCACCGAGCTCATCGTCTCCGGCAACC
This sequence comes from Gemmatimonadales bacterium, assembly GCA_050733055.1. Taxonomy (GTDB): domain Bacteria; phylum Gemmatimonadota; class Gemmatimonadetes; order Gemmatimonadales; family GWC2-71-9; genus DASUAL01. The sequence continues at coordinate 4,942 of JBOHSI010000234.1, read as the reverse complement.
TCGTCACGGTGGTGAAACGGAGCCCCGCGCCGTGGCAGGCGATCGGCAAGTCGATCGGCGCAGCGATCCGCTCGGTGCTCACGAGCGGGGGACCCGCCGTGGCCCCCAAGGCGGCCGTGCCCGTCGCAGGCGCAGCCGGGCCCGACGATGACGCCCTCTACGACCGGGTCGCCGACCTGTTCGACGCCCAGGTGAACCCGATGGTCGCGCGGCACGGCGGACGGGTGGAGCTGATCGACGTGCAGGACGCGGTCGTCATGTTGCGGATGGCGGGCGGGTGCCAGGGATGCGGGATGGCGGACGTGACCTTGCGCCAGGGGATCGAGGCCATGCTCCAGCAGCACGTCCCCGAGGTCAAGGGGATCGTCGACATCACTGACCACACGGCGGGCACCAACCCCTACTTCGCCGCCGCCAAGAAGTAATCTGTCCCGCCGGCTACTCCTGCTGCTGCCGACCGCCACGTACCGGACGACCGCGTTCGTGGAGGCGGCGCGCCGGCGTGGCGTGGAGCTGACCATCGCGTCGGAGCGGCCCAGCACCTTCGAGCAGGCCCAGCCGGAACGGCTCCTCACTCTCGACTTCGCCAACCCGGAGCTCGCGGCCGAGCAGGCGGCCCGGTTTGCGCAACAGCATCCGATCGCCGGCGTCGTGGGAGTGGATGATGACACGGCGGTCGTCGCGGCCGCCATCGCCGAGCGGCTGCGGCTCAGGGGCAACCCGCTGCCGGCCGCCCTCGCGGCGCGCGACAAGCACCTCCAGCGAATGACGCTCGCCGAGAAAGGTGTCCCGGTGCCGCGGTTCGAGCTCCGCAGCGTGGGAGAGGATGTGACCGACCTGGCCACACACGCGCGCTATCCCTGTGTGGTGAAGCCGCTGCGGCTCTCGGCCTCGCGCGGCGTGATTCGCGCCGACGACCCGCCGGGCTTCCGCGCCGCGTTTGCACGGCTGCGGAGCATCCTCGAGCAGCCCGACCTCGCGCACTGCGGAGGCTGGGCGCTCAGCGTTCTCATTGAGGACTTCATCTCCGGTCCCGAGGTCGCGCTGGAGGGTCTGGTCACCGGCGGACGGCTCCAGGTGCTTGCCCTGTTCGACAAGCCGGATCCGCTCGACGGCCCATTCTTCGAGGAAACGATCTATACCACGCCGTCACGCCTGCCACAGCGGGCGCAGGCCGCAATCGCGGGGTGCGCGCAGGCGGCCGTAACGGCGCTCGACCTACGGGAGGGCCCGATCCACGCCGAGCTCCGCTACAACGAGCGAGGGCCGTGGCTGATCGAGCTCGCCGCGCGGTCGATCGGCGGCAGGTGCAGCGGCGCGCTGCAGTTCCGCGGCGGGGCGTCCCTGGAGGACGTCATCGTGGGCCACGCGCTCGGGATGTCGCTGCCGTCACTGGAGCGCGAGCGGCAAGCCGCCGGCGTCATGATGATCCCGGTGCCGGGCGCTGGGGTGCTGCGCGAGGTGCAGGGCGTCGCTGCAGCGCGTGCCCTGGCGCTGATCGACGACGTCGTGATCACGGCTCATCCGGGCCAGACGCTCGTGCCGTGGCCGGAGGGGTCACGCTACCCGGGGTTCATCTTCGCGCGGGGAGAAACCCCGCAAGCGGTCGAGAGGGCGCTGCGCGCCGCGCACCGCCGCCTGGCGTTCGTGATCGACTAAGCCGTCCCCTCGGACGCTACCGCCACGCACTCGAGCCAGTTGCGCGGGACCGTCGTCAATCCCGTCTCGTCGAGGGCCCGCTGCAACCCTTCCTGCAGCGCGTCGGATGCCTGCTCGAGCGGCACACCGGGCAGCGCTCCCTCGATGAACAGCGAGAAGCGGCCAATGTCGCGGATACTGTCGGGCGTCATCTCAACGCGCACCAGGTCGGCGCTCGGCCGGGCGAACCCGGCCTGAACGCACAGGTTCGCGTAGTCCTCGGCGGAGAGAAACTCCCGGGCGACGGCGTGGGCGCTGTGCTTGACCTCCAGCCCCCGCTCCCGGAGCACCTGCACCGCCCGCACGATCCACCGCCGCCAGAACCCCGACGTCCCCTCGACGTACGCGCCATTGAAGAAGGTCGTGTTGAAGGCGAACACGCCGCCGGGCTTGAGCACCTTGCGGATCTCGGCGATGACCTGAGCCTTGTCGGGCACCAGGTGGATGGCGTTAAGGAAGACGACGGCGTCGGCGGAGGAAACGAGGCGCGAAACCCACTCCGCACTGCCCTCGATGAACCTGACCCACTTGGACTGAATCGTGGCCCGGGCCTTCGCGAGCGCCGACTCCGACGGGTCGATGCCGATCACCTCGGCATTCTTGGCGTCACCGCCCAGCCGCTCCAGGATGAGCTTCGTGACCGCACCCGGCCCGCATCCCAGGTCGACGATCTTGCGGCGACCCGGGCAGATCACGCGCTCCACGATCCACCGGTTGACCTCGGTGAAAAACGGGTGACGCGCGTAGGCCTCGAAGGAAAACCGCTCGGCCCCATCCTGAACTGCCATGCTACCTCCCACGTTCTACAGCTTGTGGATGCCGAGGGCGCTGAGGTGCACGTCGAGGTTGTGATTCACTCGATAGCCCACGATCCCCTGCGTGTCAAGAACCGTGGCCCTGGCGGAGTACACGTCCTTGCCGTTGACTTGGAAGCTGACCTTGCCGCCCTGGACGAGGATGCTGAGCTCGTTGCTGGCCTTGCCCTCCGAGTCGGCCTTGACCACGGCATCGCTCTCGGTCCAGCCCTTGCTCACCTCGACCGTCGAGTCGCCGGCGACCCGACGCTTGATCAGGAACTTACCATCTCCGCGAACCAGGAAGTAGGTGTAGCGATTCTGGGCGTCGCCGAGCTGGCTGCCGCCGATGAACAGACCGTACGCTTCCGGGTGGCGGGGATTCTCGGTTTGCGTGAACGTCGCGACGACGTGGTAGTCGCCGCTCGCCTTGTCCGACTCCCGCCACAAGACGACCGCCGGCCCGAGGGTCACATGCAGGCCGCTGCCCATGGTGACGATCTTGGCGTCGGTGAGGGGCTTGCCCTTGTCGGTGCGGGCCTGCCAGCCGGCGGGAACCGTGCCGCCCCCCGCGACGCTGGCGTCCGGGTCGCGATCTTGTGCGGACAGGCGGACTCCCGGAGCGAGGGAGAACAGCGCTACCGCCGTTGCAATCTGAAAGTGTAGAGCACGCATCGTCCTGCCGCCTCGGGAATCGGGAAAGGGGCTAGACTGACCCCGGATCGAAGCTACTATGAGAATCTAAGTGACCCCGCCAAAACGTCTTAGTCAAGGGGAGGAGCGCTCCCTCCTCCGCCGCCTCAAGGCGCGGGACGAGCGCGCACTGGCGGAGCTGTACGACCTGCTCGCTCCGTGGGTGTTGGGCTTCGCCTTCAGGATCCTCCAGGACGAGGATGAGGCAGAAGAAGTGGTCGGGGACGTGTTCGCCCAGGTGTGGCGGCGCGCCGACCAGCACGACGCGCGGCGCGGTCCCCTCGTCCCGTGGATCCTCTCGATCGCGCGGAACCGGGCACTCGACGTGCTGCGCCGGCGCTACAGATGGCGGCGCAAGGCCGCCCGGTGGCAGCACGCGCGATCGGTGGAGGCCGGGGAGCTGGAAGCGTCCCCCGATGCGGCAGAGGCGTCCGTGCCGGGGTGGCCCGTGCACCGGGAAATCCATGCGGCGCTCGCGGCGTTGCCTGTGGAGCAGCGGCGCGTCGTGATGCTCGCGTACTTCGAGGGGCTGACGCACAGCGAAATCGCCCGGCGGACGGGCGAGCCGCTCGGTACGGTGAAGACCAGGATGCGAGCCGCGCACCAGAGGTTGATCGAAGCGCTGCGACAGCTCAAGGATTGGTGGGAATGACGGACTGGCTGGGGATGCTTGCGCGTCCGCGGACCCCGCGCCACGAGCTGAAGGCGCGGGTGCTCGCGCGCGCGTTCGCTCGTCGCGCCCCACGCTGGCCGCTCGCCGCGGCGGCTGGTCTCCTCCTCGCCGCCGTCGGGGGTGGTGCCTATTGGTCCTACCGCACGGTGACGGCGTTGCGCGCCGAGCGCGACCGATTGGCCGGCGTTGTCTCGGCGCTCGAGGACACCCTCGAGCTGGTGAAGAGCCCCGCCGCGAAGGTGGTGTGGATTCCCGTAACCACGGGCGGCCGGTCGGGCGGGGTGACGATCTTCGCCGACACGGTGCAGCATCGCTGGCTCGTGCGGTGCGACGGGCTCGCCCCCAACCGGCCCGATCAGGCCTATCAGATCTGGTTCATCACGGAGCACGGGATGAAGAGTGCTGCGGTGATGCCGATGGACCACGAGCGGCCGATGGTCATGGCCCTCGACATGCCGAAGGAAGGCGGGCGAGTGATGGGGGCGGCGATGACGATCGAACCCCGGGCGGGCTCCCCGGCGCCCAAGGGGCGGGTCGTGTTCCAGGCGAGCCTCTAGGCTCTACGCCTTCGTCTTCTGGGCGATGTCGTGCACCGTCTCGAGCGCCACGATCTTCAACCGCCGCGTTCCCATCGGCAGCGTGATGGTCACCCGCTGGCCGACTTTACCGCCGAGCAGTGCTTTGCCGAGCGGCGAGGCCATCGAGACGGGCATCTCGTCGGGGTTGTCGTCGCCTTCGATGAACTCGCCCAGGGTGAGCGCGTAGGTCTCCTTCCGCTTGGTGTCCAGGTCCTGCACCGTCACCCGCGAGCCGAAGCCCACGCGGTCGCGCGGGATTTCTTCCTCGCGGACGCTCGACAGCTTGGAAAGCCGGAGCCGCAGGTGTGAGAGCCGGGCCTGGGCGAACTGCTGTCGTTCGAGCGCGGCCTTGAACTCGGAGTTCTCGCGCAGATCGCCATGGGCGCGCGCCTTCTCGATCTCCTTCGGCAGCACGAAACTGATCTCGTGGTTGAGGCGCTCGACCTCGGCCTGGAGCTTCTTCCTGAGTTCGTCGATCATTGAAGGAACGTGAAACTAGACACATC
>JBOHSI010000233.1:0-4145 GCA_050733055.1 Gemmatimonadales bacterium | reverse complement strand
GCTTCGGTCGCGCTGAGGCGCTGGGCGCGCGCGGCGCCGACGCCGGCCAGCGCGAGGGCGAGCGAGCAGGCGAGCGTGCTAGTGCCGGTCCACCTCATCGCGCCCACTCTCCGGTCTTTGCCGAGGCTCGACGGGTTGGAACGGCACTAGCGGAGCGCGACGTCGTAGGTGATGCGTGTGTCCTGCGCCAGCGAGGCCACGACGGAGCAGTACTTCTCGAGCGAGAGATCGATGGCACGACGCGCCTTGTCCTCGTCCGCGCCCTCGCCTGCGATCGCGAAGCGGAAATGGATCGCGGTGTAGCGCCGGGGCTCGGTCTCACCGCGCGTCCCCTGGACCGCTACCTCGAGCGCGCGCAACGCCACGCGCTGTTTTTGCAGAATGAGCACGACGTCGGACGCGGAGCAGGTCGCGGCGGCAAGCAGCAGCAACTCCACGGGCGAGGTCGCGGCGGTGCCGTCGCCGTCCACGAGGATCACCTGCCGACTGGGCGGGCCTCCCTCGAACAGGAGCTTGTCGCGCCACCGCACCGTCACCTCGCGGCTCGCCACGGTTAGTTCCCCCGCCGCGTGGTGAGTCCGACGTAGATCCGGTTGTGACGGAACGCGTCCATCCCGTGGTACTCGAGCAGCCAGTTGAACGTGGAGCGGTAGTGCAGTTCGAACCCGACCACCACGTTCACCCACAGGTCGGGGCAGTCGGGGTCGACGCCGCACGCCTCCTGCCCCGCGATACTGAACCCCCCGCCCACGTACGGCGTCGCGACCTGCTCGTCGGCGGTGAAGCGGAACACGCCCTCGAGGCTCCCCACGTAGCTGTTGGCGCCATTGAAGACGCCGATCTCGACGGCCGGCCGGATCCGGAACTGGCTGGTGAAGAGGTTGCCCGCGTCGAGCGTCGCGCCCAACACCAGCTGGGTCCTTCCTTTGAGGTCGACCCCGCTTCGCACCCCGAAACCGTACAGCCCGAGCCGGGTGCCCACGTCGGCGGATCGGCGCACCGCCGGCGGATGAAAATCCTGGGCCGCGAGCGGCGTCGCGAGCATGAGCACCACGGCCACCAGCCACAGGTCGCGCAACACGGCTCTCTCCCCCCTTCGTCTCAGCGGCGGACGCCCACGCGCGTCGCGGCCCGCCCGTAGTCCCAGATGGCGTACAGCCCCACCGCGGCCGTCGCCCACGCCAGCGGCCGCACGAGCGGCGACTCCGCGATGAAGGCGACGAGCGTGAGAAGCTGCAACACCGTCACCGCCTTGCCGCCGGCCCGCGCCGGTAGCGCCACGGGCCGCCGCAACAGCCAGCCACCCAGCGCACCCAGCGCCGCCACGAGGTCCCGCGCCAGCACGCCGAGAATCTCGATCGGGTTGAGCAGCCCGCGGCGCGCTACGGTGAGAAACGCCACGGCCATGAAGATCTTATCCGCGATCGGATCGAGCAGCGCGCCGACCCGGGAGCTGCCGAGCCGCCGTGCGAGCATTCCGTCGAAGAAGTCCGAAGCGGCGACGACGCCCACCAACGCGAGCTGCCATCCGGCATGGTGCACGAACGGGAACGCCGCCGCCAGAGGAACCCGAAGCGCCGTAAGCAGATCGGCCCACGTCATCCACGGTTTCACTTGCCCCTCCCTCCCCAGCGGCATACCTTGCTCGCGTGGATCTCAATCTGCTGAAACAAGCGGCGATCTTCCAAGACCTCGACGAAGGGGAGCTCGCCCGTGTCGCCGAGGTGTGTCGGGAACAGAAGTTCACCCTCGGGCAGAACGTGTTCAAGGAAGGCGAGCCCGGCAACCGCCTGTTCATCATCGCGGACGGCGAAGTCCGGATCTCCCGCACCATCCCGGGATCGGGCGAGGAGGCGCTGGCCGTGCTCAAGGCCGGCTCCTGCTTCGGCGAGATGGCGATCTTCGACCGTTCGGAACGCTCCACCGACGCCATCGCCAATACGTCCTGTACCCTGATCACCATCTCCCGGTCCGACTTCGAGCTGCTGCTCGACTTCAACCGTGACATCGCCTACAAGGTGCTCTGGTCGGTGGTGCGCCTGCTCTCGGCGCGACTGCGGGTGACGAACGACAACCTCCGGTCGTTCCTCGCCATGTCCATGTTCTAGGTGGCGACGGCCGTTTTCTCCGGCGGCGGTCGCGGGACCAGCAGCACCCCGGCGCCCGCTCTGATCGTCGTGTCCGATTCGCTCGACGTGACGCTGCTCCTCAACACCCCGATCACGAACCGCACGACGTGCCAGCAGTGACCTTCGAACACGTGTTCGCGGATCTCGGCGGAGTTCCGGCAAACCGGTTGAGTGATCCCCAGGGTCTCGCGGGACTGCTCCTCGCTGCGGCGAACGCGGTTGGGTTGAGCCCGGCCGCCGCGCTCGTGTGCCACGGCGGGCACGTGGCGCTGCACGCGCTTCCCGAAGACGGCCTCTGTTTCGCGGACATCGCGGGCCTGGGCGCGGTCCATCCCCAGCGGGGCCTCGACGTCATCATCAAGCGCCTGGGCGCGCGTGAGGTGCGCAGCGACGCGCGGCGCCGCGGACCGGTCACCCCAGCGACCAACCCGGAGGGTTCATGAACAGACTCACTCCCTACGCGGCGTTCTTCATGCGTCTCGCGGTGGGCGCTGTATTCCTGCAGCACGGCTGGACCAAGTTCGAGAACGGGATCCCCGCGGTCGCAGGCTTTCTGTCCGGCGTCGGGTTTCCCTTCGCCACGGTCTGGGCAGTCATCCTGGTCACGGTCGAAACCGTCGGGGCGGCGTGCGTGCTACTGGGCATTTTCACGCGCGCCTGGGCGGCGTGCATGGCCGTCGAGATGGTGGTGGCGATCCTCGCGGTGCAGGTGCCGCGCGGCGCGAACATCGAGCTCGAGGGGCTGCTCCTCGCCGGGGCCGTCACTCTGGTGGCGCTCGGCGATGGCCCGCTGTCGGTGGCGATTCGGTTCAAGAAAGCCCAATAAACCGTCGAGACTCTCTGCAACGCTGTTAATGCAGTATCCGCAGCAGGCCCGCGTCCGCGCTCCCCCTGATGAAGCTCTCCGGGTCTGTCACCGGGATCGCGACGCCCGTCTGCTTGCGGCAGCGCTGCGCCGTGGCGGCCATGTACTGCTCGAGCGAGCCCCCCGCCCACTCCCCGGCATCATCCTTCATCTGCCTGACGATTTCCTCCCACGTGCCCACATAGGTCATGCCGGCGGGAGTGCTCACCCGGTGGATGTCCCCGTGCCCCGCGCGGGTCTTCATCCCCTGCAGTTCGGTGAGCAGCGTGCCGAACAGCTCGAGCTGGCGCGGGTCGCGCACCTGCCCGTCGGGCCCCATCGCCTCGATCTCGGCGAGCAGCAGATCCTCCGGTGCCGCGTCGCCCGCGAGCTCGCTCAGACGCCGGTGCCACGGCACCAGCTCCGGATCGTCGTCGGGGAGGCGGTAGACGCTCTTCTTCAGCTCGATCAACCGCCAGATGGCGAGCCCGTCGAAGTGATCGTCGGGCTCGCTGCGCTCCAGATGGAACAGCGCGGCTTCGTACTCGCCGCGGTCGTAGAGCAGGTTGGCAAGGTAGATCCGCGACTCGGCGTGGTCGGAGTCGAGCTCCAGCGCGCGGCGCAGCCAGTACAGCGCGCCTCCCTCGTCCGCCAGGCGGTGGGCGGCGTACCCCACGCACGCCGCGGCCTCGGCCGACTCCGGGTGCGCGGTGATGGCGATTTCGAAGAAGCGTCGCGCCTGATCGAGCACGCCCTCGCGAAACAAGGCGCGCCCGATCTGGAGCATCAGGTCGTGGTCGTCGCGGAAGCCCAGCGCGAGGACGCGGTCGAAGCAGCCCGTCGCCAAGGGGCGCTCCCCGAACTTGAGCAGGGTTTCGCCCAAGCCGGCGAGCGCGTCCTCGTGGTCCGGGTCCAGGCTCGTCGCTTCCTCGAATGCGCGCCGGGCCCAGAGATACTCCTCGCGCGCCAGGCGCGCGTAGCCCATCCCCACCTGCAGCTCGACGGCAGAGGGGTAGAGCCCCAGGCCTGCTCGCAGGGTTTCGATGGCCTCGTCGTATTGTCCTTCGTTGTAGAGCTGATGCGCGCGTTCGTCGTAGTCGTCGGAGCTGAGGAACGGTTCCGACATCGAACGGGCCTCCCGGATGGGTTGCGCTATGATAAGAGACGCCGGG
>JBOHSI010000232.1:0-15230 GCA_050733055.1 Gemmatimonadales bacterium | reverse complement strand
CGCGCGCTCCTTCGCGTGCTCGACGGTGACGCCGAGGGAGCGAGAAGCGATGCGGAGACCGCCATGCGGCTTCGCCCCGATGACCGTCTGTGGGGAGCAGCTGCCCTCGTTGCGGCGGAGGCGCAGGCGGGCGACACCCTCGCCGCCCGCGCGCGGCTGGAGCGCCTCCTCGCCGAGCTCGCGGACACCAGCCCGCCGACGGTCAACGAAGGGTGGGTGCTTGGCACGGCCCTGATCGCGTTGCGTGAGCATCAGCGGGCGCTGGAGCTGCTCGAGCGGGTCCGCCCGCGCGGCGGGATGCTCTGGTTCCGCCTGCGCTGGCCCAGCTTCGATGCCCTCCGCGCGCACCCCCGCTTCCAACGCCTCGTCGAGGAGTCGCGCCCGAGATGAGAGGCGGCGGTCTGGCCGTCACGCGGACGGGTGATCGGGGTGATCGCCCTCCTTCTGTCCGCCGGTCAGCCCAACCGCCTGTCCGCCCTCCCATTGTCCCGACGGCTCCCCACCACCGTGCCGGGCACAACCCGCGCGTGCTGCGCCGGCGCCGAACAGCGTCGCCGCGGCGAGGCACGACGAGTACCTCTACGGCGGCGCGCAGGTCTGAGCGCCCCGGGTGCTGATTGAGGGAATGCAGACGGAACGCGGCGTTTGTCTGGCACATTCCACATTCCGCATTCCGCATTGATCAGATCTCCCAATTGGAGAGCAGCACGCCGCGCTCCGCGTGCAGCTCCGGGTACCCCTCGTAGGTCATGCGGAGGTCAGTCCAGCGGACGCGGTAGCCGCGCGCGATCAGGCGGCGGAAGGCATCGCCGTAGCGGGTCTGGCAGCGGACGGCCACGCGCCGGATGCCGAGGCGGGCCGCTGCAGCCTCGGTCGCCGCGATGCCCGCGTCGAACGCCCGGCCGTCGCGCGCGGCGAGCTTGAGCACACGCACCTCGTCCTTCGGCCGGCCCTCCGCGAGCGGAGCCGAGTGCCACAGCACAACCCCGGCGAGGCCGCGGTCGTGCTCCACGAGCGACACGTCGCCCAGGCCGAGCTCCGCGGTGAGCAGGATCTCCCGCGTGAAGTCGAAACCCGGCGCGAGGTCGGCGACGAGCTGGCGCGCGGCGACCCGGGCCTCGTCGGCCGCCGCGCCGTTGCGCTGGGAGAGCAGCACGGGCGTCGGATGGCCCCGGGTCGCGATGTCGTTCGTCATCGTCACGGTGAGGTAACCGGGCGTGAACCCCAGGCGGGCATAGAAGCCGATGTTCTCGACGGTCCGGGGCATCGTCTCGAGGCCGAGCGTCGCGATGCCCTGCTCGACGAGCCAGTCTGTCGCGGTCCGCACGATCATCTTGCCGACGCCCGTGCCCTGACGGTCGGGTCGCACGGCGAGTGGGCCCATCCACCCCTCTGTGCCCGAACGGTGAGCGATGTTGAACGCGGCGAGGTGCCCCGCGTCGTCGCGCCACACCATGGCACCGGCGCCCGCGTCGCGCAGCGCGTACCGCCATACCTGGGGATTGAGGTGCGGCACGCGCACACCCACCAACCCGTCGCGCCGGTAGCGGTCGGTGAACGCATCCGCGAACACCCGGTTCAGGCCCTCGGTATCCCGCTCGCTCGCGGTGTCGGGTCCGTAGACTTGGCGCTCAGGCAGCCACGCCCGCATCGGCGGCTCCCAGGGTAGCCGTGTCGTCGCGCACCGCACTCGTGCCCCGCGTGGCGTCGAAATCCACGCGGATCACCCGGTCGAGGCCTTCGCGCACCTGCTCAATGTGCGTGATCAGGATGACCTGGGGAAAGCGGTCGGCGAGCCGGCGGAGGAGCGTGAGGACGTGCTGCCGGCGCGCCTCATCGAGCGAGCCGAAGATCTCGTCCAGCACGAGAAGCGAAAGGGGCTGGCCAGCCCGCTCGGCGATCATCTGCGAGATGGCAAGCCGCAGCGCGAAATTGGCCAGATCCTCCTCGCCGCCCGAGATGACCGGCTTGGGGACGCCCTCTTCGAGCACCGTCACCTGGTAGTCCTCGGTGAGATCGATCTCATCGTAGCGGCCGTCGGTCAGGTCGGCGAGGAAGCCGGACGCGAGCTCGGCGAGCTCGGGACGCATGGCGGCGTTCAGCTCGGTTCGGAGGTTGGAGAACGCGCGGTCTAGCTCGTCGTGCAGCCGGTGCTGCGCCCTGACCTCGGTAACCCGGCGCTCGCGCCCTGCTCGCTCGGTTTCGCGCCGCGCGACCTCCCGGACCCCCGTCTCGGCCGCCGTCAGCTCGCCCCGCGCCTCTGCGACGGCGAGCTCGGCCTCCCGCAGAGCTCGCGCCGTTTCCTCGTGTCGCTGCCGCCCCGCCGCGAATGCCTCCTCCGAGAACGCCTCCGCCCGGAGCGCAGCGGCGAGCTCCTGGGCGCGGCGTTCGTGCACGGAGAGTGCCTTTTCGGCGAGCTCCGCCTCCTTCACCAGGATCTCGGCTCGCCGCGCCCGCTCCGCGAGCTTCGCCGCCTCGAGCATCACCGGGTCCAGCTTCGTCAGCTCAGCCCGGACCATGTCGTGGCGCTGGGCATCATAGCCCGTCGGGCGCGCCCGGAGCTGCGCCTCGATCTGTTGGGCTCTGGCCTCGTCGGCGCGCCGCTGGCCCGCCGCCCGCTCCCGCTCTTCGAGCTGAGCGCGCAGCTCCCCGGCGCGCTCGCTGGAGCGCCGCTGCCGCTCGAGCACGGCGTCGCGCGCGGCCTCCGCCTCGCGCAACTTGGCGGGAGACTCGGCGAGCTGCTCCACCCGCTGCTTGAAGAAGTTCCCGTTGATGGTGATGTCCTCGAGCTGCCGATCGAGGATCGCGAGCACCGCGGCGTACTCCGCGCCGAGCGGCCGCTTGCAGGTCGGGCAGGTGCCGTCGGGCCCGAGCTGCACGATCAGGTCGCGCTGCTCTTTCACCTCGCGATACTGCTCCCGCAGCGCCAGACGCTTCGTCTCCGCATCCTGGCGGTCCCGCACCCACGCCGTCCGCTCTTCTTCCGCCGCCCGCTCGGCCCCCGCCAGCTGCTCGCCCAGCGCCGCCACCTCGCGCTCCAGCGCCACGAGCGCGTCGGCCACCGGGGCGAGTTCCTCGATCCGGCGGCCCAATGCCGCGATCGTCCGCGCGAGCTCCTCGAGCTGCCCCTGGTCCTCGCGCCGGGCCGCCTCCTCCTTCTGCAGGACCTCGAGCCCGGCAAGCTCGCGCTTCAAGCGCTCAATCGGCGCGAGCTCCGAGTGGAGCTCGGCCAGCTGCTCCCGTGCCTTCAGGGCGGCCGCCATCTCGCGGTCGAGCCGTTCGCACTCCTGTTTCGCGACCACAACCGCCTGCTCCGCCATACGCCGGTCGCCGCCGAGCGAGCGGACGCGCTGCTCCTTTTCGACCCACGCCTTCCAGGAGGGCTGCTCGCGCCCGTACTCGATCTCCGCGGCCGCCCGGGCAGCCTGGGCCGACTCCGCCGCCCGGCGCGCCGCGTCGAGTCGTGCCACGGCGGTGGCGCGCTCCGCTTCGAGAATCGCGCGATCGGGGAGCCCTGCCTCGAGGCCGCGCAACTCGGCGCTCAATTCGCTCTTGCGCTCGCGAACCCGCTCCTGCGCGACTCGCAGCCGGTCATAGCCCAGCACCTGGGACAGGAACGCGGCACGCTCGGTCCGGCCCTTCAAGCCCGCCATGACCGCGAGCTCCTTCTGGCCGGTGAAATAGGTCTTGAAGAACTCGTCGTAGTCGAGCCCGAGCGCGCGCTCGAGCTTCTCGGTCACCGCGGTGAGGGAGTTCGCGACCAGCTGGCCGTCCTGATGCAGCTCGGCGGTGTTCAGCCCACGCACCACACGGTACTCGTGCGCCCCCAAACCGAAGTCGAGCTCCACGCGAACGCTGGCGCGGGCTTTGGCGCGGAAGTTCCGGATGCTGTCCTTGTCACCGCGCGCTGCCCGATGGCCGTAAATCGCCCACGCGATCGCCTCGAGCAACGTCGTCTTCCCGGAGCCGTTCGGCCCGATGATCCCGGTGATGCCCGGCCCGAACACGATCTCGGTGTCCGCGTGCTGACGGAATTCGCGGAGCCGCACCCGGCCGAGTCGCATCAGTCTTGGTCCCCCGCCCCCGCCCCCGCCCCCGCTTGCTCCAGGTATTCGACCCCGAGGCGCACGAACGTCTCGCGGTCGAGGTCGGCGTCGAGCGGGCGGCGGCTCAAGAACTCCCGCACCGTCTCGGGAAGGGTGTGGCGGCGGCCGGGCGCGCCGACGCTTGCCGCGCGCTGCTCCTGGGGCTTGCGCAGCTCGAGCTGGAAGGTGAGCGCGCGCGCCTTGCACTGGCGCACCGCCGCGTGGTCCAAGGCGCGAGCCGTGGCGCGCAGCACGTCGTACACGACCAGGCGGACCACCTGGTCGTCGATCGCCGGCTTCGCGGCGGCGACCTCCTGGGCGATGAGCTGGTCGATCTCTCTCGCGCCGAGCCCGGCGGCGTGGATCGGCGGCAGCTCGATGAGCCGCCGCGCCCCCTTGATGTGTCGGAACGCCACGCGCGCGCCCGGGAGCTCGACGAGGAGGTAGCCCTTCCCGGGCCGCTTGCGCTCGCGCTCGTCCTCGAGCTGCCCCCACGGGTTGGGGCTCACGTACTCCAGGCTCCCGGCGTACCACACGTTCGGCTCGATCCGGTCCGCCACGTGGTAGTGGCCGAGGGCGACGTAGTCCCACTGCGGCGGCGCGAGCTCGTCGCGCGACAGCGCAGCACCGCCGTACTCCATCGTACCCCGGTCTTCGCCGGCGGCGGCGTATTGCCCGTGCGTCACCAGGACGTTGAAGGTCGCGCCCCGCTCCGGGCGCAGCGCGGGCCGTTCGGCCTGCGCCACGGTCTGATGGGGCGCCGCGAGAACGGCGCAGTCGAGCTTGGGAAACACGATGCGCCGCGCGCTCTCGACGACCACCTCGACGCCCAGCGCCTCGTACAGCCTCAGGATGGTGCCCGTCTCGGTCGAGCGCGGTGTGTCGTGGTTGCCCGCGACCATGACCACGGGCACGTCCGGCAGCGCCACCCGCAGCCGATGCAGCTGCTGGAAGAGGAAGAGGATCGCCGAGTTGGTCGGCCGGACGGAATGAAAGATGTCGCCCGCGAGCACGACCAGGTCGGGCCGCTGGCCGAGCAGGTCGTCCACGGCGCGGCGGAACGCGTCGGCGATATCCGCCTCGCGCTGGTTCCCGCCGCGCGGCGTTTGCCGGTCGTATTGGCGGAAGCCGAGGTGGAGATCCGCGAGGTGGGCGAGCTTCACGTGCTCACTGACCGCGCATCATCTTGAGCGACGTCTGCTGCTCCATCGCCATCATCATCCCGCCATCGCCCGTGATGCTGATCCGCATGGTGCCGCCCGTACTGGAGCGCACCAACGCGCCTTTCGCGAGCGAGAAGAGCTCCTCGCCCGCGATGGTTCCCGAAAGCTGCAGGGTACCGGTCTGGCCCCGCTGGTTGATGGTGACCGGTTCCCCCGGGAACGTCGTCTCGACCGAGAGTACAATCGATGTGTCCGCGCCTGCGACCCGAATCTCCTTCACGCTCCTGGTCGTGCGCGACCTGAGGGGCGCCATGGCGCCCAGGGCCGCACCCAGCGCCATCTCGGTCTCCGTCGTCCAGGAGTCCCCGACGCCGACCGCACCCTCGGGAAGCGGAAAGGTCGCGCCCTTGACGCTGCGCTCGAGCTGATCGGTCAGCGGTGACGGCTCGCCCCGGAGGCTGGTGACGTGCGCGCTCACGACGCGCATGCGCTCGTCGTAAACCACGTTGCTCGTGAGTCCACGCATCCGTTCGAGCGCCGGCGCCTGCCGGCCGGCGTCATCGACGTCGAGTCGTACGTGAGCGTTACCCCGATGCCGCCCGCCGTCGGGCCGGTCACGGCCTGCGTGTAGTAGATGTTCACCGTGACCTCCCGCCCGGGCAGCTGCGCCATCGGGCCGGTCTCCATCTCCACCGAGTTCTGTTGTTCGAGAGCGTACTGATACGTCGCGCCCGCCGGCGGCCGGTACCGAAGCGTGACCTTCGCGCCCGTTCCGCTCCCCCCACCTGCGCCGCTGCATGCGGTGAGGGCGGCGGCGGCCAGGGCGGCGAGCGCGAAAATACGGGCAGCGGTCATCGTTGACTCCTGTCGCTCAGTATGGTTCTTCCGAAATCGGGGTGAGCGGCGACACCGTCTCCCGCACCGGTGCCGCCGCCGTCGCGACCCGGGTGCCCAGCAGCCTGCGGAAGTAGGCGAACGGCTCTTCCGGCCGCGCCTGCCGGGTGCGCGCCAGCGCGCGACGCACGTCTTCTGGCGTCCGATCCGCGATCAGGTCCTTCACCCGGTTCGGCCGGATGCGCGCGTCCAGCTTCACGAGGTGTCGCACCACCGCGTCCTCGAACGGAAGGTCGGGGGCAGGTGGGAACTGCTCCACGCCGTCGCGACCGCGCAGCACCGCCGGTCGGGGGAAGCGAACAAAGATCGGCTGTGTGAAGTGCGGATGGCGCGTCATCAGCTCGCCCACCGGCAGCGTCGCGAGTTTGATCTTGGTGGCGGGCGACAGCACCTGGTAACCGGGCGTCGCCAGCTCGTCCGCGTCCATGCGGCCGAACACCACGGTTCCCGCGTTCCCCACCACGCGCCGGTGCACCTGCGACCGGAACTGTTCGGCACCGAACAGCACGAGGCCAAGGTAGCGCCCACGCTCGGAGATATCGAGCAGCATCTTCTTCACGTAGGTTTCGGGCCCGTCGGCGGGCGCGTACTTGTTCAGCTCGTCCACGAACACCACCACGGCGTCGACGCCCAGGTCGCGCCGCTCCAGATGCTCGCGCAGCTTCGAGACCACGCGCGCGAACACGAGATCCTGGCCCAGGGGGTCGACGTTCGCTACATCCACGACGTAGACCGTGCGGTCCTCGAAACGGCCCCACGGCAGGTCGTTGGAAGGGCCGTCGTCGGTGACCAGCCCCTTGCAGCGGGTGGAGATGTTGGCCAGACGGTTGCGGATCTTGCGGATCGTGGCGATATGGTGCGTCCGCCACATGTCACTCCGGCCGGCGAGCTCGAGTCCGTCGAAGATCGCCCGGAACAGCCGATCTAGGTCGGCGAACGTGGCGACGCGATGGGTCCCACCGAACCCGTCGTCGAACTCCCGGTTCAGCACCCGATCCGCGAGGAAGTCGATGAACGCGTCGGCCTTGGCGTCGATGTCGTCGCGGTTGAGGAGCACCTCCGCGAAATCGAGCACCTCCTGGAGCCCCCACACGAGCGGCTCCACGTCCGCCACCAGATCGGGGTGCGTCCGCAGCGTGTTCAGGTTGACTCCGTCCGCCTTGAACGGAGCGTAGTAGCGCACCGGCTCGAACGGCCGCGGCGCGATGCCCAACCGCTCGTAGCGCCGCCGGTCCTCGTCGTCGAGTGTCCCGGGCCGGTCGAGGAAGCAGAGGTCGGGCCCCTTCACGTTGAAGCACACCGCGGCGATGCGCCCTTTGTGTCGCGGGAAATGCTGGAAGATGGACGCCAGCAGGAACTCCACCGCGCTCGTCTTCGTCGCCAGCCCGGAAACCCCGGAGATGTTCAGGTGGGCCGCCTCGGGGCCGAGCAGGAACTCCGCATCGAGGAAGACCGGCGCCTCCCGGCCACCCGAAGTGTACAGACCGATCGGGATGCCCGTCGGGTGAGGACCCGAGAGATACGAGTCCATCCGGAGCGCTTGCGTCACGTCCGCGTCGCTGGCGACGTGAACCTGGCCGAGCGGCACGGGCTGAAGCGGCTCCTCGGGCATCTGCCGCAGCACCGCGGCGGTCCAGAGCCGGATCTCCTGGCGAACCGTGGGCGACTCCGCGGCGCGGACCGGGTCGCCTTCGGCACCGACGACGTCGTGCAACGGGGTCGCCAGATCGGAGTACGCGAACCCGTCGGTCACCACGCCGTACACGACGCGTCCCGCTCCCCGCCTCGCGCTCCCCGCGGCATCCTCCACGCGCACGATCGCTCCGATCCCGATCGTCGTCTCCTGCGCCGTCCAGAAATGGAATTGGTGCGGCGTCGCGGGCTTGAGTTCGGTGGCGACGACGCGGCCGATGGGCTCGGGATCCCGCTGCTGGATCACGAGCCCGTCCTCGGGAGCCGGGAGGCGGGAGGCGGGACGAGGTCGCGGGGCGCTCGGGACTTCAGATACGTCTCCACGTCGTGGATAGGGTAAAGTAAGCGGTCCCACCGCGCATCGGGGGTCGAGACCGGTGCCCGCTCGCGCACGAGCCACGCCGACAGCCCCGAGGCCTGCGTGACGGTGTCGGCGTCCGCCCGACCCTCGACCCGCAGCATGCCGTACAGGAGGTCGTTGCCTTCCCAGGGCCAGAGTCTGAGGTACCACGAGTAGATCTCACGCCGGGCGCCGCGGCGACGCGGGCGGAACACGCTGGTGCGGTGCCCGGCGGGAAGCGTGAGCGCCCGCTCAAGCTCGGGGCCCTCGAAGAACTGCGCCCCATGGCTCTTGATCACTCCGAGCGTGCGGGGATGCTCGGAGAGGGCGGCCGAATCCGACAGCACACCGTCGACCACCAGCCACTCACCGGGCCCGAGCGCGGCGGCGCACCGCTCGCCGAGCGCCTGCTCGAGGGCCGCGCGGGCACGCTCCACCTCGCTCCGGGCCGCCTGGATCGCCCGCGCGGGCTGGCCCGCCTCCTCCGCCGCGAACTCGACGACCCGGACGCCCGACCCGGTCACGGCTTCGCGCACGGCCGGTGGCAGGGCTTCGAGCCGCGTGACCGCGAGCTCCTGAGATTCTTCATGCAGGGTGCGCAGGCGGCGGTCCGGTCCACGCGCGCGCACCGCCGCGGCGACGTGGGCGCGCACGATCGGCGTCACACCACCGTAGCCCACGACGCGCCACCGCTCGATGCCGTCGAGGAAGGAGACTGCCCGGAGGGCGGTGGGTCGGACGTGGCCCACGGCGTACGTTCCCAGCTCGGCACCTTCCACTAGCTCCGCGCCCGTGAACTCCTCGATATCGCCGCGGCCGCTGCGGGCATCGGGCACGTACGCGGCGGGGACCGCGCCCGCGCCGATGATTGCATCGACCCAGGAGCCGGGCGCTCGCATCGCTAGCGCCGTTCCAACTTGTTGCCCCGAATGGCAGCAAGGGAGGAAGCCAACCGGGTTCTGAGGTAACGACCGCCTCTTCCTGACTTCAGGTATCGCTCGCGGCGATAGGCATCATCCACACTTAGGCACGCCTCATAGTAGAGGAGCTTCAACGGTCGCCGCGGGGCCGTCGATCGTACACGTCCGGCTACGTGGAGCCTCGGGCGCTTCCGCAAGTCACTGGTCGCGCCGACATAGAGCTTCCCGTCCACCCCACTAACCAAGACGTAGGTGTAGTGCACGCGGCGCGCCTCAATTTTGGGAGAACAAGTTGGAACGGCACTAGCGCGTCCGCAGCGCCCAACCGAGGTACGTGACGCTCAAGTCGTCCGTGAGGACTCGCTCGCCCCCGCCGCCCTCCAGGCGCGCAACCCCCGTGATGTCCTGGACGACCATCCCGTGGCGCGCAAGGTCCTCGGTGAGCTCCTCCGGCGTGATGAAACGGGCGAAGTCGTGGAATCCCTCGGGCATCGTCTGCCGCACGTACTCCTCCTCCCAAACGAGCTGGAGGAAGGCGGCGATGGTGCGGTTGTGCGTGAGAAACCCCAGGCCGCCTCCGGGCGCGAGTACCGTTGCGATCCCCGCCAGGGTGGAGTCGAGATCACCCACGTGCTCGAGGACGTCCACAGCGAACACTAGATCGAAGGGCTCAGGGAAGCGGCAAGAAGCCAAGGTCTCAGCGGTCGCCAATCGGTAGTCGATGGACAGCTGCGAGCGCCGGGCGTGTTCGCGGGCGGCAGCGAGCGACTTCTCGGATGGATCCACGCCCGTCACGATAGCGCCCTCGCCCGCGAGCGACTCCGCAAGGATCCCGCCGCCGCAGCCCACATCGAGCACCCGCTTGCCGCCGAAGCCTGCGAACGCCCGCCGAAAGTAGTCGACTCGAGCCACATTGAGCTGGTGCAGCCCGACGAACGGGCCTTCGTCGCTCCACCAGACATCCGGCAGCCGCTCGACGAGCCGCTCGTACTTCTCGGGCTCCGGCATCCCGCCGACGCGGGGCAGTTGATCGCTCATCCCGAGACTCGTACCCCGATCACGAGCCCGTCGCGGATCGGCGCGACAGCGCACATCACCCGTGAGTCGGTCGCGGCGAGGCGGTTGAAGGCACGCACGCCCTCGGTCGCCCGGGAGCGATCGCCGTCGTCCACCACCGCGCCGTGATAGAACGCGTTGTCGCACAGCAGCAAGCCGCCCGGGCGCAACAGTCTCACGCTCCACTCGAAGTACTGCGCCAGCGGCTCCTTGTCGGCGTCGACGAACACGGCGTCGAACCCCGGCGCCAGGGTGGGGAGCACGTCGAGCGCCGCGCCCTCGATCAGGCGCACCCGATCTGCGACTCCGGCCTCGGCAAACGCACGGCGTGCGAGCGCGGCGTGCTGCGGGTCCTTCTCGATGGTGGTGAGCCGGCCGTGCGGGGGCGGGGGCAGCGCGCGGGCGAGCCATACCCCCGAATACCCCGCCAGCGACCCGATCTCGAGCACCGTCGCTGCGCCCACGGCGCGCAGCAGCACGTGCAGGAGCTTCCCCTCGTCGGGCGAGATGTGGATCGGCGGGAGCTTCTGCTCGGCTTGCCGTGCCCTGATGGCGGCGAGAGTCGGATCTTCGGGAGCGAACAGCTCGGTGACGTAGCGTGCGAGACGCTCGTCCACAATCAGGCAGTCGCCTCGACGTTGGGGAAGGGCGGCACGTCGAGAAACCAGAGGCCCGCAAGCCGCGAGTGCTTGTCCACTTCGACGAGCAGCCGGTCCGCCACGCGGACTACGGCGGCGGGGCGCGACCGCCCCACCCGGATGTGGAAGATCGACTCCGCCGCGTTCTTCTCGACGGTCAGCGCCGTCTCGAGCTCGACCGCGGCGACGCCGGGCTGCGACTGGCGGCTCGGGAACACCAGGCGCGCTTCCTTGTGCGGCTCGGGGGCAGCGAGCGTGTCGAGGGTGCGGATATCGTCCGGCCACGCGACCACGTCCACCCCGCGCAGGCACCCGCCCGCGACGTCGATCACTACGAACGAGCCGTCGCTCCCCTCGAGATCAACCGTCCCGTTCAGCCCGGTGGCCTTGCCGCCGCCCTTGCAGGCGACGCACAGGATGTCGGTCTCGGGATCCCAGTGGTAGCTGACCTTCGGGAGCTTGCCGTCGAGCGGCTCGATGCGCGTTTCGAAATTCATCCGAAACCGGACCTTCCAGCGATCTGGGAGGGCGGATAATATAGGCCGCACTTCCGGGAGCGGCTAGGATGATGGAACGGCGGGAGTTCCTGGCGGCTGGCGCCGCCGTAATTGCAGATTGGCGATTGCGGGTTGCGGCATGCCCCCCGCCCGGTCCGCAGTCCGCTATCCGCAATCCGCAATCGGCCCAGGAGCCCTCCCTTTCCCCCGAGGTCTTCGCCCGCCGCATCCAGCGGGTGCAAGCCGAGCTCACGACGCAAAAGCTCGATTTCCTGATCGCCACCACCAGCACGAACTACGAATACTTCACCGGCTACAACCCGGGCCGAAGCGAGCGACTCATCACCTGCATCCTCCCCGTCATGGGAGCGCCCGTGGTCGTGTGCCCCGCGTTCGAGGTGGATCGCGTGAAGGGCCACAGCGCGAGCACCGACGTGCGCGGGTGGGAGGAGCAGGAAGACCCGTACAAGCTGGTCAGGAACGTCGTGCGCGCGCTCAAGCCGCGGGGCAGTGGCACGATCGCCCTGGAAGCGACGACGGCGTACCAGGTCTATCGACAGCTCGCGGACCAGCTCAGCGGCTGGAAGTTCGTGGACGCCGCGCCGATGACGGAGCGGCTCCGCATCGTCAAGGCACCAGAGGAGGTGGCGCTCATCCGCCGCGCGATCGAAATCACCGAGGCCGCGCTCGCCGCGACGTTCGCGCAGCTCGCGGCCGGCATGACGGAGCGGGAGGTGGCCCAGCTGCTATCGCGCGAGATGCAGCAGCGCGGCGCGCCGGGCGGTGGCCTGGTGCAGTTCGGGCCCTCGAGCGCCTTGCCCCACGGCGGTCCCGCGGCGGCGATGCTCGACCGCGAAACTGTGGTGCTCATCGACGCCGGGTGCCGGTCGTGGGCTACACCTCCGACATCACCCGGACGATCTGGTTCGGTGACACTCCCTCGGACGAGTTCAAGCAGGCCTTCAATCTCGTCCACGACGCCCAGGCCGCAGCACTCGAGCTCGGCCGGCCGTTTATCACCCGGTGCCAGGAGCTGGACCGCGCCGCGCGCCAGGTGATCGGCGATGGCGGCTACGGTCCCCACTTCACGCACCGCCTGGGCCACGGCCTGGGCATGGACGGCCACGAGGTGCCCTACCTCGTCGAAGGGAACGCTACCCGGCTCGAGCCGGGGATGGTCTTCACGATCGAGCCGGGGATCTATCAGACGGGAAAGTTCGGGGTGCGGATCGAGGACGATTGCCTCATGACGGAGAGCGAGATCGAGGTGCTCTCACATCGCCCAGCGAAGCTCTAGTCGCCCAGCTTCTTCGCGAGCCCGACGATCCGGTCCAGCGCCCGCTGAACGTCGTCCGTCGAGGCCGCGTACGAGAGCCGCACATACCGGTCGTCCCCGAACGCTGCGCCCGGGACGAGCGCCACTCCCGTGGATGTGATCAGTCGGGTGCAGAACTCGGTCCCGCTGATGCCGTCGAACGAGTCAACCCGAAAGAAGAAGTAGAACGTGCCGAGCGGCTCCACGAATTCGACGCCGGGCAGGTCCTGCCGGAAGCGGCCCACCATGAGGTCGCGCCGCCTGCGGAACTCGGCCACCATCCGCTGCACGTCCTGCTCCACCTTCTCGTCGCCCAGGGCCGCCGCGGCGGCGTACTGAGCAGGGTGGTTCGCGCCGGTCGTCGTGTGGGACTGCAGCGCCGCCATCGCCCTCGCGACCTTGCCCGACGCGAGCGCCAACCCAATGCGCCAGCCCGTCATGGCGTACGCCTTGCTAACGCCGTAGATGATCACGACCCGCTCCAGCAGGTCGTCCGGTAGGTCGAGGAACGACGGCGCCGGCCCGGGCCCATAGTGGATTCGGCGGTAGATCTCGTCCGCGATCACCCACACCTTACGGTCGCGCGCCCACTGCGCGATCGCCTTGATCTCGGCAAGGGTGTACACCGCGCCCGTCGGATTGCACGGCGAGCAGACAATGAGCCCCTGCGCGCCCGGCACCATCCGGTCGAGGTCGCGGACGCTCATTTTGAGACCCCACTCCGGGTCGCCGGGGACGAGCACGGGCCGCCCGCGGGCGAAGTGCACGATCTGGGGATACGACACCCACGCAGGAGCGGGAATCGCCACCACGTCCCCCGGCCCGAACAGGCTGAAGCAAGCGTTGAAGAGCGACTGCTTGGAACCGTTCGACACGACGATGTTGTCGGCATTGACCGGCCGCCCGCCCGATAGCAGCGAGAGGTGCTTCGCGGCCGCCGCCCGGAGCTCGAGGATGCCCTCGTTGGCCGGGTAGTGAGTTCTGCCTTCGCGGATGGCGCGGACGCCGGCGTCCGCGGGGATCGGCGGCGTCGGAAAGTCGGGTTCCCCCGCCCCGAGGTCGATCACGTCCTCCCCCGCCGCCTTGCGTCGCTTCGCCTCCTGGGAGATCGCGATGGTGGCCGACGTCTCCAAGTGCTGCAGGTTCGGAGACAGACCGGAGGTGGGGCGGGAACTGTGCGGGCTGGGCACGCGCTGACTCATGGACGAAGAGCTCCGAACCGTTTCAGGATAGCGACCGTCGAGTCGACGGGCAGGGCGAGTATGGTGCCACGATACCCACGCACCGACTCGGCGCGCAACAGCGAGTTGTAGATGGCCTCCTCGGTGGCTTCGATCACTGCTTGGAACAGCGGGGAGAGGGCGTCGTCGGGGCGGACAGGCAGTCGAGCGGTCAGGCGGTCAGTCGAGAACGCAATGACGTAATCGCCGGACCCAGCGGACATGCTGCTTCCCGTACGCGCGAGGCCTGCCAGCGCCCGGCGCCCGAGCCGCGCGAGCTGCCGGTGGTCGAGCGGAGCGTCGGTCGCTACCACAATGATGATCGACCCGTCGCCCCCCTCCCTCTTCCCCCCGCCCTCGTCCCCCTTGAGGTAGTACTGTCCGAGCTCGCGCCCGACGGGCGCGCCAGCGATCGTGAGCACCCCCCCGAAGTTGCTCTGCACCAGCACACCCACCGTCCAGCCGCCGAGCCGCTCGGGCAGCCTGCGACTCGCGGTCCCGATGCCCCCCTTCCACCCGAACGCCACCGTCCCCCGTCCCGCGCCCACCGCGCCCTCGGCCACGGGTCCCGTAGCCGCGTCGCGAATGGCCGCGAGCACATCGCGCTCGCTGATCGCCCGTGCGCGGATGTCGTTCAGGAACCCGTCGTTCGTCTCCGCGACGACGGGGTTCGCAGACCGCACGTCCGCGTTACCGCGCAGCCCGAGCAGGTACGTGAGAACCGCTTCGGCCGCGCGCGGGACACACAGCGTGCAGGTGAGCACGATCGGCGACTCGAGCTCGCCGAGCTCGTTCACCTGGGTCGAGCCGACCAGCTTGCCGAAGCCGTTCCCGACCACGATCGCCGCCGGCACCTTCTCACGGAACACATTGCCGCCGTGCGGCAGGACCGCCGTGACGCCCGTGTTGATCGAGTCCGCGCGCGCGATCGTGACATGGCCCACGCGCACGCCGGCGACGTCGGTGATCGCGTCGAGCGGACCCGGCGGTAGGACGCCGACGACGATGACGACGTCGCGCGCTCTGGGCCGCGGCGCCTGGCCGGCGGCCGCTTGGCCGGCGAGGCTCAGGAGCAGGAATTCCGCAATCCGCATTCTTGCTTCTCCGTTGCGCGTCCGCTCCCCGGAAGTTACCATGCTCCGCGTACCTTCGCCCTTTGACAACCGAGGACCTGTGACGCTGCACGAGGCGAAGGTCGCGCTTGAGCGCGGCCGACATGTGGTGCTGGTGACCCCGCCCGCGGTGGAACAGGCGGGTGAGCTCTGGGAGCTGCTCCTACTGGGGCTCCCGGGTGAGGGCCGCGCGGTCAGTCCACCCGTGCTGATCATTTGCGCCGATGACGCGTCCGCCGCGGAGTGGGCAGCCGCAGCGCCGACGCCTGTCCGCGTGCACGCCCTCACCGGTCTGAGC
>JBOHSI010000231.1:0-16076 GCA_050733055.1 Gemmatimonadales bacterium | reverse complement strand
GGGCTATGGTGTCGGGGACCGTCTCCGGAGTCTGGGCGGTTGCCGGGCTAGCCGAAGACACGGCGAGGCCCACAACGATGCTGTGAGCGAGGATTCGGGACAAACGCGAACTCCGGGCTGGACGGGGTGGGAAACTAGTTGAGAATTGTTCTCAACGCGGTGTAACTGAATCTATTGGTCGGGATTCGTCCGGTCAAGCAAAACTCGCTTCCGACCGCGCGGTGTTCGTATTCTTGTCCCTTGGGAGACCCGGACTTGGACACGACACTCCAGATCGTGGCGATCGTTCTGCTCGCCCTAGCGGCTGCCGGCCTGGGCGCGGGGGCGGTTCACCTCAAGCGACGGCTGGACCGCAGTGAGCAGGATCGGCGCCGGGCGGCGGAAGAGCTCAACCGCCGTTTGTCGGAGCTGTTCTCGCTGCAGGAACTGTCGTACATCCTGTCGGGGTCGCTTCAGCTCGACCGCGTCGTCGAGCAAGTCGTGCGTTACGCCATGCGCTTTCTCGACGCGCAGGGCGCCCTGGTGGCGCTGGCGGCGGACGGGGAGGGCGAGTTCCAGCGCCGCCCGCTCCACGTAGCCGCCGCCGAGGGCACGCTGTCGCCGCTGACGGGCCGGCTGGTCAGCCCGGAAGACCCGGGGCTCGTCGCCCGTTCTGCGGGGCGCGAGCGGATCGAGCTGGTGCGCGACTCGGGCGGCGAGCCCACGCGGCTCGTGGGCGAGCTCGAGGTCGCCTCTGCCGCCGCCGTGCCGCTCCGGGCCCACGGCGTCGTCGTCGGGACGCTGGTCATCGCCGACCCGCGCGACGGCAGTTTCGCCCCCGAGGACGTCCGACTGCTATCCACCGTGGCCACGCACGCGGCGATCGTCATTGCCAACGCGCGGTTCTTCGAGATGGTGCGGCACGCTAAGGAGCAGTGGGAGACGGCGTTCGATGCGCTGAGCGAGGGCATCGCCGTGGTGGACGAGCAGGGTCGAGTGCGCCGTGCTAACCGGGCGCTCGCGGCGATGCTCGCCACACCGCTTCCCTCGGTCATCGGCCGCGATCTCGGCGCCGCGCTGCTCGGCCAGTCGAAGGGGCCGGCGCTCCTCGAGCTTCTCGCTGCGGTCCACCGCGGCGACCGGGTGCAGCCGCTGGTGCTCCGCTCGGCCCCGCTGGGCCGGGCGTTGCGCGTGAACGCGGCTCGCATCCCCAGCCCAGCCGCCGACCAGAGCGTGGTCGTCCTGGTGGAGGACGTAACCGACCAGCAGGCGATGGAGGCGCAGCTGATCCAGAGCGAGAAGCTCGCCGCGGTGGGGCAGCTCGTCTCAGGCGTGGCGCACGAGCTGAACAACCCCCTCACCTCGATCGCGGGGCTGTCGGAGTTCCTGCTCGAGCAGAAGCAGCTCGGGACGAGGGACCGTGGCCACCTCCGGGTGATCCACGAGCAGGCCGACCGCGCCGGGCGAATCGTCCGCAACCTGTTGACGTTCGCCCGCCAGGGGCCGGCGGAGCAGGGACGCGTGGACCTGAACGAGGTGATCCAGCGGACCCTGACATTGATGGGGTACGACATGAAGCTGAAGGACATCACGATCGAGCAACACCTGGGGGTGATCCCGGAGATCCTGGGCGACCGGCACGCCCTGCAGCAGGTCGTGCTCAACCTGCTGACCAACGCAGTGCAGGCGGTGGCGGACAACGAGCTCGGGCGTCCGCGTCTCGTGCACATCAGCACGTGGTTCGACGACCGGGTGCGGATGCGGGTGGCCGACTCGGGGCCGGGGATCCCCGACGACGTGGTGCCGCAGCTCTTCACGCCCTTCTTCACGACCAAAGAGCCGGGCCAGGGGACGGGCCTCGGGCTCTCGATCACGTACTCGATCGTCGAGGCCCACGGCGGACGCATCACGGTGGACCGGCCAGCCGACGAGAGGGGGGGTGCCGCGTTCCTCGTCGACCTCCCCCCCGCCTCCGCCGACACGGCGCAGCGCAAAACCCCCGTGCCGGGGGAGCCGCCCATCCCCCTGAGGAAGCGCACGATCTTGCTGGTCGACGACGACCCCGCTGTGCGCCGGGTGGTAACGGCACTGTTCGGGCCCCAGGGGCACACCGTCGAGGTGGCGCGCAGCGCCCAGCACGCCCTCGACCTCGCCCGCACGCGCCCGTACGACCTCATCCTGGCGGACGCGCAGCAGCGGACGCGGGATCACCTGTTCGTGAAGCGGCTCGTGGAGACGAACCCGGGCTTGAAGGATCGGATCCTCGTCGCCACGGGGGACGCGCGGCCGTCGACCGTAGAGGCGCTGGCGCACCTCGGGCTGCGCTACGTGCGCAAGCCCCTCGACCTCCGCGACCTCCGGGACGAGGCGGCACGGGTGTGGGCCCCCGCTGCCGTGTCGTAAGCTTCGGCAGGCCAGCCGAACATCCCCAGATGCACCGCGCCGCCAGGCGCGAACGTCACGCCTTCACGCAGCAGCAGGGCGCGTTGCACCACGGACCCGTGGTCGTGCGCCGCGAGCGAGATCCGGCCCGCGGCGTTCAAGACCCGCCACCACGGGACGTCCGTGTCATCGGGGAGCGCGGACAGCGCCCACCCCACCGTGCGCGCCGCTCCCGGACGCCCGGCGAGGCGGGCAACGAGGCCGTAGGTCGCGACGCGACCCTTGGGAATGTGCCGCACGACGCGGTAGATCCGATGATAGAACGGGTTCACGGCCGCACCGGATAGCCCCGGCTCGCGAGATAGGCGCGTGCTTCGGGAAGGGTTGTGCCGTGATAATGGAAGAGCGTGGCGGCGAGCACGCCGTGGGCGCCGGCGTCGAGCGCGGCGGCGAGGTGCTCGAGCCTCCCCGCCCCGCCGGACGCGATCACGGGGAGGCGCACGGAGCGCGCGACGGCCTGGGTAAGCGAGAGGTCGTAACCGTTCTGGGTGCCGTCGGTGTCCATCGAGGTCAGCAAGATCTCCCCTGCGCCGAGCCGTTCCAGCCGGACCGACCATTCGACGGCGTCGAGCCCCGTGGGCTCCCGGCCGCCACGCACCATCACCTCGAAACTACCCGCTTTCCGCTTGGCGTCCACCGCGGCCACCACGCACTGCCGGCCGTATTGGTCGGCCAGCCGGGTGACGAGCGCGGGGTCGCGTACCGCCGCCGTATTCACGGCCACCTTGTCTGCGCCGGCCCGTAGCACGGCGCGCGCGTCGTCCACGCTGCGGATCCCGCCCCCAACGGTAAACGGCACGAACAGCGCGTCGGCGACGCGGCTCACCAGCTCGATGAGCGTCCCGCGCTCCTCGTGGCTCGCGCCGATGTCGAGCAGGACGATCTCGTCCGCCCCCTCGGCGTCGTAGCGCACGGCCTGCCCGACCGGGTCGCCGGCGTCCCGCAGCTCCCGGAACTGCACGCCCTTCACAACCCGGCCCTCGGCCACGTCGAGGCACGGGATGAGCCGCCGGGCTAGGCCCGTTCGCGGGAACGGGCCTAGCATACGCGCAGCACGTCATTCAGCAAGCCCGCGTCCCCACCCCCCAGGATTGACAGGATGTCCTCCAGTGCTCGGCGCTCCCGGGGCCAGGCGAAGCGCGCAGCCGCCCCCGCCGGCGCGAGCCACTCGGTGCGGTCATGCTCTCCCGAGACTCGCGGCTCGACCGCCGCGTCCACGAACGCTACGAAGACGGGCACGAGCGCCACCTCGTCGACGTGGTGCCGATAGAACGACTCAACGCGGCTCGCGTTGTACAGCCGTAGCGGCGCGAGGCCCGTCTCCTCGTGCAGCTCGCGGAGCGCGGCCTGGACCGGCGTCTCCCCCGGCTCGACGCTGCCGTGCACCGTCTCCCACGCGCCGGGGCAGCGGCCGCCCGCGCCGCGCCGCAGCACGAGCACGTCGAGTCCCGCGGCACCCTGCCGCAGCACGTAGATGTCAACGAAGCACACCCGCACCTGGGTCACGGCATCCAGGCGGCAAACTCGCGCAGCAGCGCGAGCCCCGGGGCTTGCGATTTCTCGGGATGGAACTGCACGCCCAGCACGGCGTCGCGCCCCACGATGGTGGGGAACGTCGCGCCGTATTCGGCGTCGGCGAGGTCGCCCCGCGGCGCGACGCCCTCCGGGTGATAACTGTGCACGTGGTAGAAGAAGGCCTCATCCCCGCCGAATGCGCGGGCGAGCACGGGGTGCGCGCGGCCGCACTCGGTGAGACGCACCCGCGCCCACCCCACGTGGGGCACGGGGAGATCGGTCCCGAACCGCGCCACGCGGCCCGACAGGAGGCCGAGTCCGGGGACACCTGGCGCCTCGTCGCTCTCCTCGAGCAGCAACTGCAGGCCGAGGCAGATGCCCAGCAGCGGCCGGCTGGCCCGGGCGACGTCGCCGATCGCTTCTCCGAGGCCGGTCTCGGCGAGGCGGCGTCTGGCGGGCGCGAAGTTGCCGACGCCCGGCACGACCACCCGGTTCGCCGTCCGGACGGCGTCGGGGTCGTCCGTCAGGACCGCGTCGGAGCCTACCGCCCGGAGGGCCCGCAGCACGCTCCTCACGTTCGACGCGCCGTAGTCGACGACGGCGATCACCTACAACGTCCCCTTGGTGGAGGGCACGTCCCGAACCCGCGGATCGAGGCTCGTCGCCTCACCCAAGGCGCGGGCCGCCGCCTTGAACACCGCCTCGACACAGTGGTGCGTGTTCTGACCGCGCAGCAGGTCCACGTGCAGCGTCAGGCCGCCGTGAGTCGCGAGCGCACGGAAGAACTCGGGGGTCAGCGCGACGTCGTAGTCACCGAGCTTCTGCCCCACCGGGGGGGGCGGCTCGGCGTGATAGGCGAGGTAGGGGCGGCCGCTCACGTCCACGACGACGCGGGCGAGGGCGTCGTCGAGCGGCACCGTCGCCTCCCCGTAGCGCCGGATCCCGCGGCGCTCCCCCAAGGCCTGGGACAGGGCCTGTCCGAGCACGATGCCAACGTCCTCGACGGTGTGGTGCTGGTCCACGTGCAAGTCGCCGGAGGCCTCGACCTCGAGGTCGTACAACGCGTGGCGCGCTAGCGCATCGAGCATGTGGTCGAGGAACCCGATGCCCGTCCGTATCTGCGCGCGGCCGGCGCCGTCGAGGCTCAGGCGCACGCGAACGTCGGTCTCTTTGGTCTGCCGTTTCGCTTCGGCGCTGCGGCTCAAGCCAGGATCGCCTCCAGCGCTCGGACCACGGCCTCCACGTCCTCCGCAGTCCCTGCCGTGATCCGGAGGCAGCCCGCGAGACCGGCCGCGCCCGACACGTCGCGCACAAGAATCCCGTGCTCTCGCGCGAGGCGCGCAAACACCTCCGCCGCGGGGCGCGCCTCGCAGCGGATCAGCACGAAGTTCGCCGCCGACGGAAACGCCCGCAGCCCCGATACCGCTGAGAGCCGCCGGTACAGCAAGTCGCGGCCCTGCCGCACCTGCCGCACGCGCTCGGCCAGGGCTGGGCCCGCGTCGAGAGCGGCGTGCGCGGCCGCGAGCGTCACGCGGTTCACGTTGTAGGGAAGTTTGGCCTTGGCGATCTCAGCCGCGACGACGGGGTGCGCGAGCGCGTACCCGAACCGCAGCCCCGCGAGCGACATCGCTTTGCTGAAGGTGCGGAGCACCACGAGCCGCGGGTAGTCGCGCAACAGCGGGACCGCCGTCGGGCCACCGAAGTCCTGGTACGCCTCGTCCACCACGACGAGCGCCTCGGTCTCCGCCAGCAATCGCTCCACTGCGCCTTCGGGAAGGGGTGTGCCGGTCGGGTTATTGGGCGTGTTGACGACCACCACCCGCGCCGCGGACGTGCGGGCCGCGCTTACCAACGCACCGACGTCGAACTGGAAGTCCGCCGTGAGCGGCACTGCCACGTGGCGCCCGCCGTACACCGACGCCAGCAGACGATACAGGGTGTACGTCGGCACGGGTGTGACCACCGGCGTCGCAGCGCCTACCGTGACGGCGAGCGTCGCCTGGATCAGCTCGTTGGATCCGTTCCCGACGAGCACGCCGTCCGCCAGCCAGCCGTGGCGCGCGGCGAGGCGCACGAGCAGATCGGTCGGCGCGAACGGGGGATAGCGGTTCCACGCCTCGCGCCGCATCACGCGGGCGACGCGCTCCTTCAAGGCATCCGGCGCGTCGAACGGGCTTTCGTTCTGATTCAGCTTGCGCTGCGCGAGAGCCGGTGCGCCGGGGGGCGCCTGGAGCGTGTACGCCGTCTGCGCGCGGACCTCGGCCTTGATCAAGGCAAGCGCGGCTTCAGCCGAGGGAGCGGCGGCACGCCTCATTCGGGAGCAGAGAGGGAGGAGCGGTGAGCGGTTCGTCCCGGTGCGCCGGCTACCGGCGCCGCCCCAGGACGGCTTCCAGGCGGGCGGACAGCGCGCGGGCCCGGAACGGCTTCGTGAGGAAGTCGTCGGCGCCGAGCTCGAACACACGCACCTCGTTGTCCTCGTCGCCTTTTGCCGTGAGCACGATGACCGGGATCGACGCCGTGGCCGGCCGCGAGCGGAGGTGCGACAGCACGCCGTACCCGTCCAGCCCCGGCAGGTTCAAGTCGAGGACGATGATGTCAGGCCCCACGCGGTCGATCTGGTCGAGCGCCTGGACCCCGTCGCGCGCCTCGGACACGTTGTAGCCGTCCCGCTCGAGCAGCTCGCGCATCACCTTACGGAGACTGTCCTCATCATCCACGAGCAGCACCTTGACGGCCGGCTGCCCGTGCGGCCCGGACACGCGAGGGGGCGCCGGTTCCTCGAGCAGCTCGAAGTGGACATTCAGCGGCTCGTGCGTAGCGGGTGGCGCGGGGGCGGGAGCCGCGACCGTCCCGTACTCCGTCACCAAGCGCGGCGCGGAGCTGGTGCCCGACGAGCGGCGGCCGGCGGGCGCGGGTGGCGGCTCGTGCCCGCGGTCGTCATCCTGCGGGATGTCCACCACGCGCATCAGCTCGTCCAGGGTGGACTCGCCGCGCAGCACGTGCGCGAGGCCGGAATCCCACAGCGACTTCATGCCGCCGCGCCGCGCTGCCGTGGCGATCTGGTCGGCCGTCTCGCCCGCCGCGACGCGGCGCTCGACCTCGGGAGTGACCGTCAGCACCTCGACGATCGAGAAGCGCCCGCGGTACCCGGTCATCGCGCAATCCGGGCACCCCGCCGCCCGGTACAGCGGCGTCCCCTTCGGGATCCACCGCATCAGCCGCTCGGCCGGCGCCTCCATCCAGACTTCCTTGCAGGTCCCGCACAGCCGGCGCATCAGCCGCTGCGCCATCACGCCACGCAACGCCGCCGCGATCTTGTACGCCTCGACGCCGATGTCCACGAGGCGGGTGACGGCGTTCGCCGCATCGTTCGTGTGCAGGGTCGAGAGCACGAGGTGGCCCGTAAGCGACGCCTGCACGGCGATCTGCGCAGTTTCGCGGTCCCGGATCTCGCCGACCAGCACCACGTTCGGGTCCTGCCGCAGGATCGAGCGCAGCGCCGACGCGAACGTGAGGCCGGCCTTCTCCTGGACCTGCACCTGAACGATCCCCTGGATGCGGTACTCGACCGGGTCCTCGACCGTGACGATGTTCACGCCCTCGCTCTTGATTTGGTTGATGCAGGAATAGAGCGTGGTCGTCTTCCCGGAGCCGGTCGGCCCCGTGACGAGGATGATTCCCTCGTGGTTCTCGAGCAGCCCCATGATGCTCTCGATCTCGCTGGCATTGAAACCGAGCGAGTCGAGCGCCTTGACCGTGGCGCGGGAGTCGAGGATCCGGATCACGACCTTCTCGCCGAGCGCGGCGGGGAGGGTCGAGACGCGCAGGTCGATCGGCTGCCCGTTCACCGCGACGCGGGCGCGCCCATCCTGCGGACGCAGCCGGTCGGCGATGTCGAGTCGGGACATGATCTTGATACGCGAGATCAGCGGCAGTCCCGCCTGGCGCGGGATCTTCATCACCTGGCGGAGCACCCCGTCGATACGGTAGCGCACCGCGATGCCGCCCTCTTCCGGCTCGATGTGGATGTCGCTGGAGCGCGCCAGAATGCCCTCGGAAATGATCAGATCCACGAGCCGCACCACCGGCCGCTGGCTTGCCTCTTCGGCCGACGCAGCGATCTCCTCAGGGCCGGTATCCTCCTGCAGCTGCACCAGCTCGGCCGAGCCTTCCATGTCCTGGAACACCTTGTCGAGCGCCTTTTCAGGCCGGTACAGCTCGTCCAGCTTCTCGCCGATCTTCGAGGGCGCGAGCAACAACATCCGGATCTCCCGGCCCGTGGCGAAGGCGAGCGTCTTCTCGGCGTCGAGGTCGAACGGGTTCGCGGTCGCGATCTCGAGATAGGAGTCGGTGATGCGGAGCGGCAGGAAGTGATAGCGTCGCGCGAGTGCCTCGGGAACCTGCTCCTTCACGGAGGGCTCGAGCTGCAGGAGGTCGGCGAGCTTGAGCCGGAACCGGGCGGAGAGCGCGGCGAGAATCTGCTCATCGCTCGCGACCTTCTGCGCGACGAGCGTTTCCCATAGGGTCTGCCCCGGCTGGGCCTTGGCCCGAAGCTCGGTCAGGAGCTCCGGGCTCAGCACCTCCGTGAGGGACTGGGCCAGCCATTCGTCCGCGAAGTAAGTCTCGGTCATTGCTTAACCTGTCTAAGCTAGCCCGGTGGGCGGCGCCGTCCAGCCCGGAAGGCTCACAGAATCCCCCACAGATCGCGCGTCACGTCGAAAGCGAAGCCGCCGCGGCGGCTTTGCGTACCCACGCCCGCCTCGACCCGGAACATCCCGAGCCACTCGAGGGCCAAGCCCAGCGTCACGCGCGCCCCCCGGGTAGCCGCCCACGGCGTGCCGCGGACCGGCCGGGCCGCCCAGCCTGCGGCCACGTACGGCGCGACGGTGAGCTGGCGCGGGGTGCGGGCGTGGGGTCCGACGCCGAGCGACACGAAGGGCACGGAGACGCGCCACTCGACATGCGCGAGCGCCAGGCGTGTCCCTCCGAAGCGGCGGAAGCTCTCGCCGAGCAGCGTGCCCCTGCCACCGAGCACGAAGGCGCGGTGCGGCGGGAGCCTCGCGCCCGCGACTCCGCCTTGCGCGCGCACGAGGAGCCGCGTCGCGCCCGCAGGGACCAGCACATGTCCCCGGCCCGACAGCCGCAGGTAGGTCGTCCCGCCGTCGAGGCGCGCGCCTTCCGTTACGAGCTCGAGATGCAGGTCGCGCCGCACCGCAAAGCCCTCGCTACGGCGGCGCACGGCGAGCTGCGCGACGTTGACGCCGGTGCCACCGAGGGAGGGGTTGGGGCGAAAGGCGCCGGTTGCGGGCGCCGCGGCGACGTCGAGGGAGCGGATCGTCTCGCGGCCCAGCGTGGCGCTCCACTCGCCGCGCACGCCGGTGCCGCGACGGTACGTGAGGCGCGCGCCGTCGGCGAGGTAGTAGTCCCCATAGTCGCGCCCGAGTTCCTGCGACGAGAAGGAGTTGAGGAGCGGCGCGATCACGAGCACATCGCCCACGTCGCGGACTTCGCGGAACAGACCGACCTCGAGCGCGGCGCGTCCCGCCCGCTCGGTCACCGTCACGCTTCCCTTGGCACGCCCGTCGGCGAACCCGTAGCTCGCGATGCCCCGCAGTTCGCGGCGCGCGCCGCCGCCGCGCACGACGACACCGGCGCCGAGGGCGATGCCTTCCGCACGGTTGGCGTGTACCAAGTCCGACAGGCTGCGCACACCGAGGCGGCGCGGCTTGAGCCCCGTGAGGGCTTGCCGGCCGGCGATCTGCTCGACCTCGGCGCGCACCCGCTCCAAATCGTTCTGGCGCACCGGCTCCGCCACGTCCTGCAGCGCGGCGGCCAGCGGCTCCTTCCAGGGAAACGAGTCGCGCTCGGCCTTGGGGAGGAACGTGATCTCCTCCCCCGCGAACCAGCTCGGCGCGAGCCCCAGGTTGAACACGTACCCGTCGATCTCCCAGCGGCCCCGGATGATCCCTCGGGCGGGCACGTCGAGCCATGTGGCGCGGCGCCGGATCTCGATCTCCTGGCGGTAGGGGAGCCACCAGCGTCCCTCCCACAGGGCGTTGTCGAGCACGATGCTCACGTCTTCGAGCTGGGGATCGAGGTAGGCGCGTGGCGTGAAGTTGAACGCGAGGCGCACGAGGTCGGCGCTCGCCACGTCCAGGTACAGCGCGCCCGCGATGCGCGACTGATCGAAGTCCCTGGGCCGCACCCGCAGCGCGACCACCCGCACCTCGCGCTGCGGCAGCAGGATCGTCGTCGTGTCGCCCAACGCGTAGTCGTACAGGTCAGGCCCCTCGGCCGACAGCGGGTGAGGCACGTCCTGCACCTCGTCCCCCTCGCCGAGACGGACGGCGGGTCCGAAATTATTCTGGATGATGCCAAGGTGGTCGCGGTGGTAGTTGATATCGGTGGGGAGCTCAGCGCGGTCGCGCCACCCCGTGACGCGCTGCTTGCTGCTCGCCGGGGCCCGCCAGTACACTTCCAGCTCCAGCTGGTCGGTCTTGATGAGGCGTGGGGGATCGGCGAGCCCCTCCCCGAACTGCCCGAGGAAGAAGAGGAAGCCGTGCGCCTGGGCTTTGTAGTCGCGCAGCGCGGTGTCGGCGGCGGCGCGCGAGCGCCGCGCCATGGCGCGCCGCACGAGCGCGAGCGCGGCGTCGGAGTTCCACGCTTGAGCGGCGGCGGCGGGCACGAACAGGGTCCACAAGACGACGAGGAGGACGCAGTGACGCATCGCGGCGAAATCTCGTCCGGCCGCGGCACCCGGGCAACGGCGCATGCCACGTGTACCCCGCCGGCCCCGAGATGACCGATCCCCGAGCCGAGTTCCTCGCCCGGTCCGAGCGCGGCGGGATGGTGCCGCTCGTCCGCGAGGTGGTCCTGGACGGCGATACCCCGCTCGGGACGTTTGTGAAGGTCGCGCGGCCGCCGTTCGCCTTCCTCCTCGAGTCGTTGGTGGGCGGCGAGCGCTGGGCCCGCTACACGTTCCTCGGCACGGAGCCCCGCGAGGTGTGGCGCTACCGCGGCAGCGCGATCGAGCGCTGGACTCGGCGCGCCGGCTGGACCAGCGCCGGCGAAACGCCCGACCCGATCGGGCACCTCGCCCAGCGGATGCGCGAGCTGCCGACGGCGTCGCTCCCCGGCCTCCCCCGGTTCACCGGCGGTGCGGTGGGGTACCTCGGCTACGATCTCGTCCGGACGATCGAGCGGCTCCCCGGCGGGCCCGCCGACACGCTCGGCCTCCCCGACGCGGTGATGATGGTCGCCGACACGCTGGTGATCGTGGACAACCTGTTCGGGCGCGCCATCGTGGTCGCGAACGTGGAGGTACCGCGCGGCGCGCCGGCCGCGGAGCGGCTGCGATTGCATGACGCGGCCGAGGCGCGGCTCGGCGAGATCGTCGCGCGGCTGCGCGGCACGCACGACCTCGCGCCGCTCACACTCCACGATACGCCGCCCGCCGTCCCCACGACGTCGCGCTATCCGCGCGAGGCGTTCGAGCGCGATGTGTCCCGGATTCTCGAGTACATCCGCGCGGGCGACACGTTGCAGACGGTGTTGTCGCGGCGTCAGGAAGTCGCGGCGGTGGTGGACCCGCTGCTCTTGTACCGCTACCTTCGGGCGCTCAACCCCGCGCCGTACCTCTTCTACCTTGCGCTCGATGACTTCAGTCTCGTAGGGAGCTCGCCGGAGGTGCTGGTGCGGGTTGAAGGCGGCGAAGTGACCGTGCGGCCGATCGCCGGCACGCGCCCGCGCGGCCCGACACCGGAAGCAGACGCGGCGCTCGCCCGCGCGCTGCTCGCGGACGCCAAGGAGCGCGCCGAGCACATGATGCTCGTGGACCTGGGGCGAAACGACGTGGGCCGCGTGGCGCGGTTCGGCACGGTGCGGGTCACCGACCTGATGGCGATCGAGCGCTACTCGCACGTGCAGCACATTGTGAGCGAAGTGCGCGGCGAGCTGCGCGGAGGCTACGATGCGCTCGACGTGTTCAAGGCCTGCTTTCCCGCCGGGACCGTGACGGGAGCGCCCAAGGTGCGGGCGATGGAGATCATCGACGAGCTCGAGCCCGAGCGCCGCGGTCCGTATTCGGGCGCCGTGGGCTACGTCGGTTGGGGAGCGACCAGTCTCGACACGGCGATCGCGATCCGGGCCGCCGTCGTGCTCAAGGACCGGGTGCTGGTACAGGCGGGCGCGGGTATCGTGGCCGATTCGGACCCGGCGCGCGAGTTCGCGGAGACCGAAGCGAAGGCGCAAGCGGTGCTGAAGGCGCTGGCGCTCGCCAAGGCGGCGGGCTGAAGTATATTGTCCTGTGTTTAAGCTGCTGAGCACGACGGGCGAGCAGTCCATCGACCTCCAGCCCGGTCGCATCGTCGTCGTGGGGCGCGCAGTCACGAGCGACGTCCCGATCTACGACCCCACCATCTCCCGCAGGCATGCGGAGCTCGCCCTCACCGACGACGGTGTCAAGGTCAAGGACGTCGGGTCGTCGAACGGCACGTTCCTGAACGGCGCCCGCATCACCGAAGCCGTCGCCGGCGAGAACGACGTCATCACGTTCGGGAAGGTCGCCTTCCGGGTGAAGGAAGTGAGCGCTCCCGCCCCGCGTCCCAAGGTCGTGCCGCCCCTCCCATCCGAGTTCGGCAGCAAGCCCGGCGGCGGCACGATCGTGCGTCAGCTCCCGGTGAAGAATTCGGGCGGCGTGCCGGCGATCGTGGCGGAGACCCCCTCGGGCGCCTCCCACCTCAAGGTCGCGGCTCAGTCCCTCGAGGAGCGGCGTCAGAAGAAGCTCGAGCTCCTGCTCGAGATCTCGAAGGAGCTCTCGAAGCAACAGGAGCTGGACCGGCTGCTCGACAAGGTCGTGGACTTCACGTTCCAAATCATGAACGTCGACCGGGTGTCGATCCTGCTGCTCGAGGAATCCACGGGCGAGCTGATCCCGAAGATCTCCAAGGGGCGCACGGCGCAATCGACTGCGTCGAAGCACGTGCCCCAATCCATCGCCCGCAAAGTGGTCGAGGATCGCGTCGCCATCCTCTCCGACAACACCGCGGCCGACGAGCGCTTCAAGGGGAAGTCGATCCTCATACAGAGCGTGCGCAGCGCGATGTGCACGCCGCTGATGGGAACGGACCAGAAGGTGCTCGGCATCCTCTACGTGGACAACCTCACCGCCACGCATTCGTTCGCCGACGAGGACCTCGAGTTCCTGATCGCGTTCGGCTCGCTCGCCGCGGTCGGGATCGAGAACTCGCAGCGCTCGGAGCGGCTGCGGCGCGAGGCCCTGGTGCTCTCGAACTTCCAGCGCTACTTCGCCCCGAACCTGGCGGCCCAGATCGCCCAGCAGGAGGGCGCGGTACAGCTGGGCGGCCGGAAGTGCC
Organism: Gemmatimonadales bacterium; assembly: GCA_050733055.1. Taxonomy (GTDB): domain Bacteria; phylum Gemmatimonadota; class Gemmatimonadetes; order Gemmatimonadales; family GWC2-71-9; genus DASUAL01. The sequence continues at coordinate 2,766 of JBOHSI010000231.1, read as the reverse complement.
CGGTGGTGATCTTCTTCTCCGACATCCGGGGGTTCACCCCCATGTCCGAGGCGATGGGCCCGGACGAGATCGCCACGCTGCTCACGGAGTACTTCACGGAGATGGTGGACATCGTGTTCGAGAACAGCGGCACGCTCGACAAGTTCATGGGGGACGCGATCATGGCCCTCTGGGGCGCACCCATCGCCCACGAGGACGACGCCGACCGCGCCATGACGTGCGCGCTCGATCAGCTCAACGCGCTCGAGAACCTCAACGCGAAGTGGAAGGATCGCGGCCGCCCCCAGCTCGGCATCGGGATCGGCATCAACTTCGGCGAGGTGTTCGCGGGCAACATCGGCTCGGACCGCCGGCTCGAATACACCGTGATCGGCGATGCGGTGAACACGGCGAACCGCCTCTGCTCCACCGCTGGCCCGAACGAGATCCTGATCTCGGAGCCCTTCTACCAGCAGCTCAAGCGGCCCCCCAAGGTCGAGGCTCTGGAGCCGATTCAGATGAAGGGAAAGTCGAAGAAGATCCCGGTTTACCGGGTGAAGCGGTAAGCGACCCCGAAGCGCTCAAGCAGCTCGAGTGCCAGTCGCAGCGGCAGCCCCATGACGCTGAAGAAATCACCGCGGATCCCGTCGACCAGTGCCGCGCCCTTCCCCTGCACCGCGTAGGCGCCCGCTTTGTCGAGCGGCTCCCCCGTCGCCACGTAGTCCGCGATCATCGCCTGGGACAGACGCCGAAAGGTCACGTCGGTGACGTCGAGCGCCTGCTCGACCCGACTGTCTTGCGCCACGGCGACGCCCGTCATCACCTGGTGCTTTCGGCCCTCGAGCCGCGCGAGCATGGCCATTGCGGCGTCGGGCGTTTCCGGCTTGCCGAAGATCTCGCCGCGCAGGACGACCGTCGTGTCGGCGGCGAGGACGATCTCGCCGCGCTCGCGCCCCGCGACCGCCGCCGCCTTGTCTCGAGCGATCCGCGCCACGTAGCGCTCGGGCAGCTCGGAGGCCTCGCGCGTCTCGTCCACCTGCGGGACCACGACGCGGAACGGCAGCCCTAGCATCTCGAGCAGCGCCCGACGTCGCGGGCTGCCACTCGCCAGGACGATGCTCATTTCTCGAGGATCAGAGTGACGGGTCCGTGGTTCACGAGCTCGACCTCCATGATCGCGCCGAACTCCCCGGTCTCCACCTGGATCCCGGCGCCCCTCTCCCGCAGCAGGGCCACGAACCGCTCATAGAGCGGGATGGCAATCTCGGGCGGCGCCGCCTCGATGAAGCTCGGCCGCCGACCCTTGCGGGCGTCGCCGTACAGCGTGAACTGAGACACCACAAGGACCGCCCCCGCCACGTCCGCGAGCGCGAGATTCATTTTCCCCTCGGCATCGCCGAACACCCGCAGGCCGAGGACCTTCTCCGCCATCCAGGCCAGGGTCTCGTCCGTGTCGCTCGGGGAAAAACCAACCAGGACGACGAACCCCGTCCCCACCCGTCCGGTCACGCGCTCGCCAACCCGCACCGCGGCGCGAGAGACGCGCTGGAGCACTACCCGCACCGCCGCACTCCGCCCGGTTGCACCTCCCACGTCCCACGTTGCAGGTGCGTGCGACGTGCGACGTAAGACCCGGGACGCCTCATTCCACCGTCACGCTCTTCGCAAGGTTCCTCGGCTGATCCACGTTGCACCCCCGCCGCACCGCGATGTAGTAGGCGAGCAGTTGCAGCGGCAAGACCGTGAGGATCGGCGTGAGCAAGTCGAGCGTCTCCGGGACCTCGATCTTGTGGTCGGCGAGCCTGGCGACCCCCGTGTCGCCGTCCGTGACGACCGCGATCACGCGGCCGCCCCGCGCCTTCACCTCTTCGATGTTGCTGACGACCTTCTGGTACACGGCGTCCTTCGGCGCGATGAACACGACCGGCATCAGGTCGTCGATCAGGGCGATGGGACCGTGCTTCATCTCGGCCGCGGGGTAGCCCTCGGCGTGGATATAGGAGATCTCTTTCAGCTTGAGCGCGCCCTCGAGCGCCACGGGGAAGTTGTAGCCCCGGCCGAGATACAGCACGTTGTTCGCGCGCATCATCCGCTCGGCGATGCGCTCGACTTCCGGTGCTTTCGCGAGCACACGCTCGACGAGGTCGGGCAGCTTGGCCAGCGCCCGAACGACTTCCCGCCCCTGCAAGATCGAGAGCGCCCGCAGCCGTCCCATCTTGAGCGTGAGCACGGCGAGCGCGGCGATCTGGCTCGTGAAGGCCTTGGTGGAGGCCACGCCGATCTCGGGCCCCGCGTGGAGGTAGATGCCGCCGTCCACCTCGCGCGCGATCGTAGAACCCACCACGTTGACGAGCCCCAGGGTGCGCGCGCCCCGTCGCTTTGCCTCGCGCAGAGCGGCCAGGGTGTCCGCCGTCTCGCCCGACTGCGAGATGCCGACCACCAAGGTTCGCTCGTCCACGATGGGGTTGCGGTACCGGAACTCGGAGGCGTATTCCACCTCGGACGGGATGCGCGCGAGCTCCTCCATCATGTACTCGCCGATTAGCGCCGCATGCCACGACGTGCCGCACGCGGTGAACACGATGCGGTTCACCTGGAGCAGCTGGTCGTCCGTGACGTTCAGCCCTCCCAGCCGCGCCGTACCGTCCTCCTCGAGCAGGCGGCCGCGCAGCGCGTTCCGCAGGCTCTCCGGCTGCTCCATGATCTCCTTCAGCATGAAATGGGCGAAGCCACCCCGCTCGATGGTCGCGAGGTCCCAGTCGACCCGGGTCACCGCCTTCTCCTTCT
>JBOHSI010000230.1:0-5074 GCA_050733055.1 Gemmatimonadales bacterium | reverse complement strand
GGCCTTCCGTGCGCGAGGCGATCCGCGCCGACCAGCGGCGCCGGCGGCGCCGCTGGGGCGCCTGGAGCATCGCGGCGGCTGCGGGAGTCGCCGCGCTGCTCGTGTTCCGGCCGTTTTGGTCCGGCAGCGTGGGGGCCGCTGAGCTCGCGCAGGTGAAGCAGCAGTCGGCGACCCTCGAAGCGGAGCTCCAGCGCTACGACCCGGATAGCCGGGTCATGAGCGGCCGGTCGGCGGCGCTCGCGGCCGTTCTGGAGGATCGGATTGCTGTGATCGACGGCGAGCTGGCGCAGCTGGGCGCGACGGCGACCCAGCAGCACGCCGCCCAACTCGTGAAACTCTGGCAACAGCGGGTGGACCTGATGCAGCAGCTGATGAGCGTCCGCGTCACCCGCGCCAGTTACGTGGGGCTGTGACGCCCCGGAGGAGCTTTCTGTGATGCACCGGAAGTGGATCATGATCGCGGCGGCCGTGCTCACCGCCTGGCCGGCCTCCCTCACTGCGCAGCGGCCCCCGCGGCCCCCGCGGGAGCGCCAGGAGGCGCGGGCGTGGGCCTACACGATGACCGACAACCGCGGCCGGATCGGCGTAGTCGTCAAGACCGATGTCGATGCCGAGTCGGACAAGATCGGGGCGAAGATCGAGGGGGTGACGCCCGGCGGGCCGGCGGCCAAGGGAGGACTCAAGGCGGGCGACATCATCACGACGTTTAATGGCACCTCGCTCGCGGGCGTCAAGCCGGGTGACGAGGACGAGTCCGGCCCCGGCACCAAACTCGTGGAACTTGCTCACCAGCTCGAGCCGGGCGACACCGTGCGGATCGAATACCGCAGGGGCGGCGACACCAAGCGGGTGACGCTCGTGGCCGAGGATCTCGGCGGCGCGTTCAGCTTCGTGATGCCGCGGATGCCCGAAATCATGCCGTACATCGAGCGCGAACTGGTCGAGCCGCGGATCGGCTTCTGCTTCGGCGACAGCTGGTGCGATCTCGACCTCGTCACCCTCAACCCCGACCTGGGCGAGTACTTCGGTACCAAGGAGGGGGTGCTCGTAGTGAAAGCGCCGGCGGACTCGGGCCTCGCGCTGAAGGCCGGCGACGTGATTCTCTCCATCGGTGGTCGCAAGCCGACGTCGCCTTCGCACGCGATGCGGATCCTGCGCTCGTACGAAACGGGCGAGTCGGTCACGATCGACGTCCTGCGGAAGCAGAAGCGCACGACGATCGCGTGGAACGTGCCGGAGCGAGAGGAGCGCCGCTTCCGGCGGCAGCGCGCGCCGGAGCGCGAAGAGCGGATGGAGTTGCGCCGCCGCGGGCACACCGGCGCGCATAGCCAGCGGGTTTAGACCCGGGGGGGGACGGGCCTAGCGGCCCGGCCCCGCCAGAATCGCGTTCGTGACGAGCCGCGCCGTGCCGCGCCACAAGGCGCGGAACAGCGGGTCCGTGAGGAACAGCACCACGCGGCCGCTCCCCTGGTTCTCCACCACCGCCCACGCCGTTCCCTTGAGCAGCCGCTCCGTGTTGTCGGGCCACGCGAACCCTGACAGCGTGAGCGAGTCGCCGACGAACGCGACGGGGTTCGCGCCGCCCTTGGACGGCTTCCAGAAAGTCGCTCCCTCGAGGTAGACCGGGAGCCGGTCGGTCTCGTACCCGAGCGTCAGCCAGTGCGTCCCGTCGAGGGTGCCCCGGAAGATGGATCCGGGGATCCACTCCGGCTTGTCGCGCGACGGTGCGGTGGGCGAACGGACCGGTGGCTCTGTGCCGGGTACCATGGTGTCGGGCTTGGCGGCGGAATCGGCGCCTACCGCGACGACCGTCGAGAGTGCGACGTCTTTGTCGGCGAGGAGCTGGGCGCCGCCGCCGAACCCGATCACGGCCCCGCCGTCCTTGACCCACGTCTTGAGCTTCGCCACTCCGCCGTCGCCTAGCTGCCCCTTCATTCGTCCCGGACTGCCGTGCGGGATGATCACGACGTTGTAGGCGTGCAGGTCGTCGACGGTGCCCAGATTCGCAAGCGGGATCGGGGTGAAGGGGAGCCATAGCTCGTTCGCGAGGTAGTGCCACAACGAGCCGTAGCTCTCCTGGTCCACGCCCTCTCCGGCGGCAACCACGATCTTCGCCGCGTGCAGGCTCACCACGTCGTCCGATCCGATGCCCACAACGGCACTGTCCGGGTAGGCGCTCTGCACCGCCGTGACGACGACGCCGATCGGCGGCGCAAGCGTGGCAATCCGGTCGTGCAGCGCCGCCGGGTTGCGCTGAATCCGCACCACGAACGTTCCCCGCGGCCAGCTCCGGCCGTCCGCCCGAAGCGGCTTCGTCCCGATCGCCACCCTGTACCCTTCCGCGAGGAGCTGGAATGCGAGTCGGGCGGCCGCCTGGTTGTCGTTCGGGAAGACATACGCCGATCCGGCCCGCCCCGGCGCCGCCGGCGCGGGGAGCGTGGCGTCGGTCACGGCGTCGGCGGCGAGCGGGCCCGTGTCCTCGGTCCAGTAGGCGTCGAGATTGAACGCGTACGGCAGCGACCAGGCGGTGACGTCGTAGAATTCGTAATCCTCGCGATCGGCGCTCTCACCGCGGCGGCGGTGGCGCTGGAACTTAGCCAGCTCCCGCTCGACGAATGCGTGGTCGAACTTCGCGTTGGGCTCGAGCAGCGTCTTGGCGAGCCGGCGCTGCGGCTGAGTGAGATCGACGACGTAGCTCCCCGCGGGGAACGTGCGCCGGGTTGCAGGGCCGCCGGCGTACGGGTGGGCCAGGGGCGCGGTCGCGGGCTGCGTGAGCCGCCTGACCTCGATGCGATTGCGGAGTAGGAGAGCCACGACCCGCGCCAGCATCCCCGCGTCGCCGCGCGGCACGAGCACCACGCGCTTCATCCGATCGGAGCGGCCTTCGTCCATGGCGGAGCGGCGGAAGTCGTAGTAATCCAGCAGCCGGGCCTGGCGCGTCGCCGCCGCGGTCTCGAGCGTGGCGAGGGACGCGATATAGTGGTGCGCGATGCCGTCGCGCAGCGTGCTGATCGTGCCGTCGTCCCGGCGCCGGTTGAGCGGGTAGCCGCCGTCCGCCTCGTACGTCATCCCGGTTGCGCCCTGGAAGGTCATCCACTCGTCCCAATACCCGACGTAGAAGAAGTCGAACACCCCGCGCACGTAGTACTGCCACCCCTGACGGTCGAACGCCGCGGCGTTGCCGCGGCCGAATGTGTCGAACCACTTCGTCGTCTGGGGCGGGAGGTTCTGGTTGACCGCCTCTGCAACGGGCGGGAAGAAATAGCTCTCGGTCGTGGAGTGGTGGTCCACGAACACCTGCGGGTGCCAGCGCAGCAGGCCGTCCATCATGGCGCGCACCTCGGGTTGGCTTTGGGCAACGAGGTCGCGGTTCATGTTGAAGCGAAAGTGGTTGAACCGCCCCGTGATCCCCCACGGCTCTTGCTGTTCCAGTGCGGCCGGGTGGTCCGCGCCTACCGCCACCGAGTTGTACCACGCGGCGAAGCGCTCGTGCCCGTCGGGTTTGGCGGACGGGTTGAGCACGAGAATCGTGCTCTTGAGGATGGCGAGCGTCTGCGGTTCTTGCGAGGCGAGCATCTGATAGGTCACCTGCATCGCCGCCTCGAAACCCGCGGGCTCGTTGCCGTGCACGGAGTAACTGAACGCAACGACGATCGGGTCTCGGGCGGCGATCTCCGCAGCCCGCACAGGCGAGGTCTGCCGCGGATCGGCGAGCTGGGCGATGGCGGCCCGGATGTCGTCGAGTCGGGCGAGGTTCGCGGGGTCGGAAATGACCAGCGCCCGGATGGATCGGCGCTCCGGCGTCTCGCCCCAGCGTTCGACGCGCACGCGGTCTGAAGCCGTTGCCACCAGCGTATCGAGGTAGCGCTGCAACACCCCGTACGGCGTTTGCTGGGCGCCCGCAGGGTATCCCGTGATCCCCTCGGGACGGGGCACAGCCGGGCGGTACGGCCCTCGATCGTAGAAGTCGAATGGCGGACCCGACTGCGCGCTCGAGGCCGTAGGGCAGACGACGAGCACGACCAGCAGGAGTCTCGATCGCATAGCGCCAGAAATGGGGGTTGTGTGAGGCGGGAGAATCTACGACACCTGTGGACGCGCTGACAGATGCCGGGCCGCGGTGGAGGCTGCGCTACGGCCCGCGCGGTGCGGCGCTAGGACGCGCGCCGGGCGGGCAGCACCTGATCGAACGCGGTGAACTCGAAGGGCTTCGGTACGCAGGGCCTGCCGGTGGAGGACAGGAAGCTGCGCACGCTGTCGTCCACGAGCTGTCCGGTGGTGAAGATCACCCGCTCGGCATAGGAGGGGTCGCGCACCCTGAGCTCTTGGAACAGCTCTTCCCCCGAGAGGTCGGGCATGCGCATGTCGATGATCACCGCGTCGAAGGCGTCCTCGCGCATCCGGGCGAGGGCCTCTTTGCCGCTGGCCGTCGTTTCGACCTCGTGGCCGCGGCTCGAGAGATACCGCTGCAACGCGACCCGCACGGAAGCCTCGTCGTCCACGACTAGGACGTGCAGCCGATCGGTGATGGACGTGACCAGCGGCGCGGCGGGGTACTCGCCGGTCGTGCGCGAGGTCACAATCGGGAGCTCGATGACGAAGCGTGCGCCGCCTTGAGCGGCGTTCTCCGCCCAGATCCGCCCCTCGTGCTCCCGCACGATGCCGAGCGAGATCGAGAGTCCCAGCCCGGTGCCCGAGCCCGTGGGTTTGGTCGTGAAGAACGGGTTGAAAATGCGCTCCACCAGGTTCGGGGGAATGCCGGGTCCCGTGTCCTCGACCTCAATGCGGACCACGTCGCCCGAACGACGCGTGCGGACGATGAGCCGCTGCTTGTCGCGCTCGGAGCGCTCCATCGCCTGCTCGGCGTTCGTGGTCAGATTCAGGAACACCTGCTGCAGCTGGTGCGCGTCCGCCATGGTGTCGGGGACTTGCTCGTCGTAGTCCCGTTGCACGTCGATGCCGCGCACCCGGAGCTCGTAGCCGCGCAGCTCGAGCGTGTCGTCCAGCACCTGGTTCACCTGGGTGGGCGTGCGTTCCGGCTTGTGTTGGCGCGCGAACGTCAGGAGGTTCTGCA
>JBOHSI010000229.1:0-9563 GCA_050733055.1 Gemmatimonadales bacterium | reverse complement strand
GGCGATCATCGCGTTCTCGATCTGGTGGAACCCCAGCACGGGCACTGTAACGGAGTGCCCGGCCCACCTGATCCGCGGGTGCCCGTCATTGTCCAGGTCCGCGTGGTCGGGCCGCACGTCCGCCCCGCCCTCCGTGCCCGCCACCACCGTGCGGACGCCCTGCCGCGCCTCGCGCGCGAGCGCCGGGGGATCGGTGCCCACGATCGCGACCGCGGCGCCCTCGACCAGCGCGAGCTTCTCGCGCTGAACCCCCGCGAGCGACCCAAATCCCTCGACGTGGGCATGCGCCACATTCGTGATCACCGCGATCGACGGCTCGATGATGTCGCGCAGCTTCGCGATCTCGCCGGGCTCGCTCGCGCCCGCCTCTACCACGAGCGCCTCGACGTCGTCCGGCGCTTCCAGGATGGTGAGCGGCACGCCGACGAGGTTGTTCAGGGTGCCGCTGGTTGCGTGCACCCGGTACTTGGTGGCGAGCACCGCCCGGATCATCTCCTTCGTGCTGGTCTTGCCGCTCGATCCCGTGATCGCGACGACCGGGGAGCCGGGCGGGAGCAGCCGGCGGCGCGCGCGGGCCAGCAGGCCGAGCCCCGCGAGCGTGTCCGCCACTTCGAAGAAGGGCAGGCCGTCCACGGCCGCCGTCCCGCGGCGCACGACCGCGGCGGCGGCTCCCCGCGTCCTCGCGTCGGCGAGGAAGGCGTGCGCATCGAACCGCTCGCCCTTGAGGGCGAAGAACAGGGTGCCGGGTTCGAGATGCCGAGTGTCGGTTGCAATCCCCTTGAATGCGAGCTGGCCCGGTGCTCGAACACCGAGCGCCGCAGCCACGGCCTCGCTCGTCCACGGAGACCCCCGACCACCCATTACTCGGCCCCCAATTCCCGCACCACCACCCGCTCGTCGAACGGCTGCTTCTCCGTCCCGATCAGCTGATACGTCTCGTGCCCCTTGCCGGCGAGCAGGATCGTATCGCCCGGCCGCGCGAGCGCGAGCGCGAGCGCGATCGCCCTGCGGCGGTCGACCTCGCGGTGGTGCGCTCGGCCGCGCATCCCGGCTTCCACGGCGTCGAGGATCTTCTCGGGGTCCTCGGTGCGCGGGTTGTCGGAGGTCGCGATCGCGATGTCGGCGAGGCGCACGCAGACGTCGCCCATCGGGGCGCGCTTGCCGGGGTCGCGGTCGCCGCCCGCGCCGAACACGACGATGAGCCGGCCGGCGGTGAGCGATCGCAGGGCCTCGAGCGCCCGCTCGAGGGCGTCGGGCGTGTGGGCGTAGTCCCGCAGCACGGTGCACGGGCGCTCCGCCAGGCGCTCCATGCGACCGGGGATCTGCGGCGCGCGCCCCAGCCGCTCCGCGACGGTCTCGAGGTCGACTCCCAAGCCCCAGGCGCAGGCCGCGACGCCGAGTGCGTTGGCCACGTTGTAGTGGCCGAGCAACGGCAGCCGCACGGGCACGCTGCCCGTCGGCGTCACGAGATCGAATCTCGCGCCCGAGCCGTCCAGAGCGACCCGGCTTGCCCGCACCTCGCCGCCGTGCTCGCCGAACGTGACCCGCCGGTGCTGCTTGCGCAGCCGCTGCCACGCCGGATCGTCCGCGTTCACGACCTCGAGCCCACCGGGCACGAGCTGCAGGACGAGCTTCGCCTTCGACTTGAAGTAGTCTTCCATCGTCTTGTGATAGTCGAGGTGGTCCCGCGTGAAGTTCGTGAAGATGGCCGCGCGGAACGCGAGCCCGTCCACCCGTCCCTGATCGAGGCTGTGCGAGGAGACTTCCATCGCCGCGCCGCGCGCCCCGCGCTCGACCAGCGCCGCGAGCGTCGCCTGGAGATCGATCGGGCCCGGAGTCGTAAGGCTCCCCGCCTCGCCCGGCACCGGTCGCCCGGCGGGGTCGAAGGCACCCAGCGTGCCGATCGAGCCCATCGGCTCGAGCGCCGACAGCACGTGCCGCGCCAGCGCGACCGACGTCGTCTTACCGTTGGTGCCGGTGACGCCGACCAGGTTGAGGTGCTCCGCCGGCTTCCCGTACCACGCCTCGGCCGCGACCGCAGCGGCGCGCCGCCCGTCGCGCACGAGGATCTGCGGGAGCTCGGTGGGCTGTTCGCGCTCGACCAGCGCCGCCACCGCTCCCCGCTGCGCTGCCGCGCCCACGTACTCATGCCCGTCCTGGACGGAGCCACGGACCGCGCAGTAGAGCATGCCGGGCACGATCGTGCGGCTGTCGGCGCTGAGCCCGGTGATCTCGGGCCACGCATGCAGGTCCGGCGTTTGGACCAACAGACCCGCCTGCTCGAGCGCGGTGACGACTTCGGGGAGCCGGTTCACCGCCCCGGTCGTTTGCGGGCCGCCGGTGCCGCGGGCGCGTCGGGGCTCGCGAATAGCGTGACCGTCGCGCCGACGGCAGCGCTGTCGCCCGCGGCGGGCCACGTATGCTCGACGGTGCCCCAGCCCTTGAGCGCCACGCGGAAGCCGCGCCGGTGTAGCGCCCGCACCGCCTCGCGCAGGCCCAGCCCTGCCACGTCCGGCACCGCGCGGCGGGGCGCCACGAGGCCCAAGTCGGGGCGATAGGGCCAGGGGACGACGTATGGGACCACGCCGGCGTCGTCCGCGAGCGGCGCCGCCTCGGCGCGCGGGGCGGCGGTCGAGAGCCGCGCGCGGTCGAGCGCGACGGTGCGCGCCGCGAGCGCCTGCTCGAGCATCGAGCGCGTCACCGGCGCGGCCGTCTGCGCCGCGAAATAGCTGCCCTTGTGCGGGTTGTCGATCTTCACGACGAGCACCAGCTGCGGGGTGTCCGCGGGAAACAGCGCGGCAAACGACGCGGTGTACTGCCCCGCGGCGTAGCGCCCGCCGACCACGCGGCGCGACGTCCCGGTCTTCGCTGCGACAGGGAAGTTCGCGAGGGCCGCCTCCGCCCCAGTCCCGCGCTCCACCACGCCGCGCAGCAGGTCGCGCAGCCCGGCCGCGACCTCGGCCGGCACGGCACGCCGCACCGGTTCGGGCCGGTGCCGGTACGCCAGTGCGCCCGACGGGCGCCGCACCTCCTTGATCAACGTGGGCTGGAGCAGCACGCCGTCGTGCGCCAGCGTCGCGTACGCCGCCGCGACCTGGATCGGCGTGACCGACAGCTCGTAGCCCATCGCGAGGCTCGCGGCGCTCGGCCGCGTCCACTCGGACGGCAGCCGCACCTTCCCCGCCGCCTCGGCCGGGAACTCGATCCCCGTCGGTGCGCCGAAGCCGAAGTCGCGCAGCACACCATACTGCTGCACGGGCGTGAGCCGCGCGGCGAACTTGACGATCGCGATGTTGCTCGACACCCGGATCGCATCGGCGAGCGTGAGCGACGGCTGTGGAGCCTCGTCGGTGATCGTGCGGTCGGGCAGCCGGTACGTGCCGCCTTCCCCCGACACCCGCTCGGCCGGGCGCACGCGCCCGTAGGACAGCAACCCCGCAGCCGCGAAGATCTTCGCCACCGAACCCGGCTCGAAGGTGTCGGTAAAGGCGCTCGGACGCACCGTCCGGTCGCGTTGGCGCGAGGCGACGGCGAGCACCTCGCCCGTGGCGGGATCGAGCATCACCACGTCGCCGCCATCCGCGTCCATACGCTGCAACGCGTCGTCGAGCGCGCGCTGCGCGATCTCCTGGAGCTCGGCGTCCAGCGTGAGCACCACCTCGTGCCCCGGCACCGGCGGTGCGATGACCCGCGCCGGCGACTCGTACTCGCGCCCCGCCCGGTCCTTCAACACCACTGCGGATCCCGGCCGGCCGGCGAGCAGGCTGTCGAGCGTCCGCTCGAGACCCGACGCGCCGCGCCCGTCGTCACCCACGCGGCCGATGGTCGCCCGGGCGAGCTCCGGAGCGGGATAGAAACGGTTCAACACGGGCTCGAGATGCACGCCCCGAACGCTGCGTAACCGCTGCACCGCAAGCGCGCTGAACGGCCCGGCGAAGTAGGCGTAGCGCTTCTTTAGCGCCTGCTGCCAAACCCGCATGGAGAGCCCAAGCTGGCGGGCGATGACCGCGCCGTCCCGCGCCGGGTCGCGCAGCTCGTTGGGGGCGATCCCCACGTGATAGGTCTCCTGCGTGAGCGCCAGGGCGGTGCCGTGACGGTCGAACAGCGTGCCCCGGCGCGCGGGGAGCACGATGCGCTCCGTACGCTGCGCCTGCGCCGCCTCCGCCCAGCGCCGGCCCTGGAGCAGCTGGACTTGCGCCGCCCGCCCGGCGAGCAGGAGCAGCGCCAGGAACGCGCCGAACTCGACCACCTGGAGGCGGACCGCCGGCTTCGCCATCTAGCGCGGCCCGCTCCCCGGCACGGGAAGGGGGAGCAGGACGATCTCGGTGTCGGCGGGCAGGCGCAGTCCGAGGCGGGCCTGCGCCCGGGGGACGAGCACCGCGCGGCTCTGGGCCGCGCGAATCCGGCGTTCCAGGTCCGCGCGGTGACCTTCGAGAGTCGCCCGCCGTGCCCGCGTTTCCACGAGCGCCCGGGCGTCCCGAAGGGCGGCGGTCTGGCGCGCGTACACCAGCCACGTCAGCGCGAGAAAGGCGACGAGCCATGCGGCAATCCAGTGGCGGCCGCTAAGCGTCACTGGCCACCTCGAACGCACGGAACCGCGCCGAGCGGGCCCGGGGGTTGGCGCGGAGCTCGTCCGCGCCCGCGCGCACCGGCTTTTTCGTCAAGACCCGCCCGAGCGGGCGACCGCGGCAGGTGCATACAGGCTGCCCCGGCGGACACACGCAAGATCGACTCCAGTCCCGGAATGTGTTCTTGACGATGCGGTCCTCACCCGAATGGTAGGTGATCACGGCGATGCGGCCGCCGGGCACGAGCGTCCGGCGCAGCACCGGCAGCGCCAACTCGAGCTGCTCCAGCTCCTGGTTCACCACGATCCGCAACGCCTGAAACAGGCGCGCGAAATCGGGCGGCCCGGCACGCGAGCCGCGGGTCTCCCGGATCGCGTTCACGAAATCGTCGCTCGTCCGGAACGGGGCGTTCGCCCGCCGCTTCACAATCACCTGCGCGAGCTTTCGCGCACGGGGCTCGTCGGCGAGGTCGGCGAAGCACGTCGCCAGCCGCTCCGCGGGCCAGGTGTTCAGCAGATCTGCCGCCGTCACCCCCCGCCCCACCGCCATCCGCATATCGAGCAGCGCCCCAGGCCGAAAGGTAAACCCGCGGTCGGCGGTATCGAGCTGATGGGACGAGACGCCGAGATCGAGGAGAATGCGGTCGGGGCGAAACGTCTCGATGGTCCCCAGCACCTTCGCCGAGCCGAAGGGGCCGGTGGAGTAGCGGACGCCCTCTTCCCCCAACCGGGCGCGCGCCGCGGCGATCGCGTCGGGGTCCCGATCGACGGCGAGCACCTCGGCTCCGAGCGCGCGGAAGATCGCCGCGTGGCCGCCGCCGCCTACGGTGGCGTCCACGGCGCGGCGGCCGCCTTCCGCCCAGGCGCGCACGGCCTCACCGAGGGCCGGGACATGGTAGGTGGACGTCAAGGCGCTCCCGGGCAAGACGAAAGCCCCGCCTGCCGTGGCAGACGGGGCCGGATGCGTCGTCCCGCGAGGCGGGTTCAGGCGGGGCTGACGGGGCTCGAACCCGCGACCTCCGGTGTGACAGACCGGCACTCTAACCAGCTGAGCTACAGCCCCCTGCGACGGAGCGCCGCAATATAGGCCAGCGTGGAAGGCAATTCAATGCCTCAGAAGTTCGTGCACTTGAATTGCTTCTTCACCTGCGGCATGATGGCCTCGAACTTCGCCACGTTCTGAAGCATCGTGTTCGCGGTGGGCGGATGCACCCGCGCGCCGAGGATCAGCGCCTCCTTGGTGCGCGCGATACGCTCGTTGATCGCTTTGGCCTCGGCGCAGCTCTTGGCCTTGATCATCTCGCTGTACGGCGCCGAGAGCGACGCCACCGAGGAGATGCCGTACCAGAAGCTCGCCTGCACGCGGATCTGCTGGCGCGGGCCGACGGTGTCGGCACGCGTGGCCGGCGCCACGATCTGCAGCGTCTGCTCGAGCCACGGATAGGCACGCTCGTACGCCCCGGCCTGGGCGATCTTCGAGCCGCCCGTCAGCACGATCACGGCGGCGCTCAGGCGCACGTTCGAGTCGGGCGAGGCAAGTGCCTTCGTGACGTAGGCCCGCGCCGTGTCCAGCTGGTCGGCGAACCCGTTCCGGAACCGACGGAGCGCCGCAGTGTCCGCTTTGAGCTTGTTGGCCTGCGTCGTGTCGTACGCGGCGCCGTCCACGATGGCCTTCGCGATGAGCAAGGCCGGGTTGTGGCGGTTCGGGTCGAGGGCCAAGGCCTGCTTGTACGCCCACACTGACGAGTCGCGCTCGCCCTTCAGCTCGAACGCCGCGCCCAGCACGTCCCAGAACGCGGGGGACTTCGGGAAATGGCGCGCCGCAGCATGCGCGAAGAACAGCAGCTGCTGCGTGTCCGCGACCTGCTGTGCGGCGCCGATAGCGGCTTTGACGAACCCGGAGTCCGCCAGCTTCGTCGTGTCGGCGCGAGCCTGGGCGACGAACCCGTCGAGCACACAGCGCCACAACTCGCCCTCGATACACACCCGGGCCTTGAGATCGAACAGCTTCTGGTCGCCTGGGTTCCGGGCCAGGCCTTCGTCGACGATCGCGACCGCCCGCTGGAACTGCTTCTGCTGGCGCAGCAGCTCGGCGATCCCGAGCCGCAGCGTCGTGTTGTGGGGCTCGCCCTGGAGTTGGCGGATGAACGCGTCGATCGCCTTGAGGGTGTCGCCTTTCTGCTGGTACAGCCGGGCGATGTTCGACCAGGCGGTCGCGTGGAGTGTGTCCGTCGCGGCGGCGCGGTGGTAGGCCGCCAGTTGACTGTCCGGCGACGACCGCTGCGCTTCGTGGACGGTCGCCACGCAGATGTGCGCCGCCGCGAGGTTGGGCTCGATCGCGAGCGCCTTGCGCGAGGCATCGAGCGCCTTCGCGAACTGGCTCTTCTGGCGCTGGTCGTTGCAGTCGCGCGCATGCTCGCCCGCCCGGACGATGTTGTTGAGCCGTTGCGCGATCGCTTCACCCAGGGCCTGGGGCGTCGCCGGGTTGCCGCCCGAAACCGAGAACTGTGCGGCGAAACCCGAACTGCCGATGTCGCGCACGCGCAGGTGCGCCCGCAGGGTGCCGCCGGAGCGCTCCAGCGTACCGGTCGTGTACGCGTTGACGTTGAGGAAACGCGCGAGCAGCAGGGCTTGCGACTCGTCGAGCAGCACGTCGCAGGGGAAGTCCGACGCCTTGAGGGCCTCGCACAACTTCGTCTTCGGGGTCACGAGGACCTTGTATTTCGCGAGCTGCGCGAGCCTCTCCCGCGCCGCGTCCATGACGGCGACGCTGACGGCCGAGTCCGCCGGGGTCTTCACCGCCAGCGGCAGGAGGAGAAGCCTGTGGGTCGGCTGCTGGATCGCGAGTTGCGCGGGCGCACCCGCAGCGGCGGCGATCACGCACCCGGCGACGAGTCCAAGGATTCTCACACGGTCCTCACGTTGCAGTCTGATACCCCAGTGGGCGAAGAGGGATTCGAACCCCCGGCCTCCTGCGTGTAAGGCAGGCGCTCTGAACCAGCTGAGCTATTCGCCCATCGCACGAGGGGTCCCTAGAGGGCGAGGCCGACCGGGAAGAAAACGCAGTAGCCGAGAACGAGGAGAATCGGCGCGGCGGTCGTCGACGCTTGAGCCAGCAGCCAGTACCCGCTCGCGATCGAGAGCACGGCCGCGGCGAGGAAGAACCAGTTCTCGGGTCCGAAGTGCAACCGTGAGCGCGCGAGACTCTGGTCGGGCATAAGGCGATGAGTCTATCCGCCAGTTCCAAAGCCGTCAAGCAGTTTGGTCGTCTTCGGGCGGCAGCGTCCAACCCTCGTCGAGCAGCGCCTTCCGCGCCCGGTCGCGCCGCCGCCGCACCCGCACGAGCCAGACGAGCAGAAGCCCGGCGGCCGCCCAGAACAACCCCGCCGCTCCGGCCCACGACAGCCAGCCGTAGCGCGTCGCGACGTCGCGCTGCCACCGCGCCTCGAAGTCACCCTCGGTCACGTGGTAGGTCACGCGCAGCGCGGCGTCGAACGTCGGCTCGCGCGCCAGGTTGCCGATGAGCAGATCGAGACCGCCCGCCCCACCCCCTCCCCTGCCCCAGCGGTCGAGCAGCAGCACCGCAGTGGTCGCCAACGCGTAGGCGCTGCCTGCCTCGACGCGATCGGATCGCAATGCCCGATCGAGGTCGTCGAAGTTCATCCGGACGCCGCGCGCCACCTGCCAGTTGAGCCGCAGCGCGTCGAGCCGGTCCCACTCGCCCGCGGCCACTGCCGCATATCCCTCCTCGAACCAGAGCGGCAGGGCACGGCGCACGCGCCAGCGGATGGCGAGATGGGCAAGCTCGTGGCGCAAAGCGGCCCTCAGGTGGTCGGGCGGACCGGCGGTCAGCAGCACCACCGTTCCGGCGTCGGGGAAGGCAGCCCCTTCACTCCAGCGCGGGAGGCGCCAGCGGGTGAGCGAGTCGAACGTCGCGCGCGTGGGCGCGAGGATCAGGCGGAGGGCTCGGTCGGGGAGTGGGCCGATCCCCGGGAACGGTGGTGCGCGGTCGGCCGCGTCGGCGAGCGCCACGGCGAGGCGGGCCTGGCGCGGCCACGCCACGGCCGTCACGCGGCCGACCGTCACGCTGGTGGGCGTCGGCTCCTGCGCGAGCAGGAGCAGGAGGGCTAGGTGCGCGGCAGCTCCTCGCCCCGGAGCACCAGCTCGAGCGTCTCTTTGCACTTCTTGCCCCAGGGGTTGAACTGGTTCGCTTTGTAGCCCGCTTCCCACGCCTGCTTCGCCGCCTCGTGGTCGCCGGCGAACCAGCGCGCGCGCCCCAGCTCGTAGGACGCCTCGATCAGGTTCGGCCCGAGCTTGAGCGTCTTGTGGAAGAAGGTCGTCGCGTCCTCGTACATCTCGCGCTGCAGGTAGACGAGGCCGAGGTAGAAGTGGGCGTAGAGAGTGGCCTTCTTGTCGTTGTCGAGGCGGATCGCCTTCGAGAGATGCTCGATCGCCTCCCCGAAGATCCGCTTCTTGAGGCAGATGTAGCCGACGTTGATGCGCGCGAGCGAATTCGCGGGCTCCTTCATCAGGACCTTCTGGAAGGTCGCGAGCGCGTCGTCGTAGTCTTCGTGCAGCATCTGCGCCCAGCCGAGCAGCGACTCGGCCTGGGTCTCGCCGGGCGAGAGCTGCAGCGCTTTGTGGAGGGCCTGGATCGCCCCCAGGTAGTCGCCGAGGGAGATGAGACTCCACCCCTTCTCGATGAACGTGGACGCGCCGATGTGGTCCGCGTGCACGGCGGGGCGCACGCCCGTGAACTCGGGCGCCGCCGCTTCGCGCGCGTCGGTCGAGAGCTGCTTGTAGCGATCGACCAGCACGCGAATGTCTTCCTTGAGCTGCGTCATGTCGGCGAGCTGGCTGTCGACGCGCTTGAAGAACGCGATGATCTCGCGTTTCACCGCTTCCCGCTCGGCGGACGCCGTGCCCGGCGTGACCGCGTCGAGCCGGCGCGCGATGGCATCGTATTCCGACCGCAGCGCCGCCACCGGCGTGGTGG
>JBOHSI010000228.1:0-3647 GCA_050733055.1 Gemmatimonadales bacterium | reverse complement strand
GCCGAGCTGCTCGGCGAGCTGGGGATGGAGGAGGCCGTCCCGGCGCTCGGCCGCCACCTCGGCCACGAAGACGAGCGCGTGCGCAAGGCCGTCGCGCTGGCGCTCGCGAAGATCGGCACGCGCAGCGCCGCGGAGCCGCTGCGGCGCGCCCTGCGCGACAAGTCCGCCGACGTGCGGATGCAGGTGGCCCTCGGGATCGGCGGACGGAAATCGAGCGCGCTGGCAATGCCGCTCGTGGTGGCGATGGAAGAGGAGAAGGACGAGGCTGTGGAGCGGGAGCTGATCCTCGCCCTGGGACGGATCGGCAGCCCCGACGCGGTTCAGGCGCTGATCAAGTTCGCCCAGCCCGCGGGCCGGATCTTCGGCCGCAAGCCGACCGAGTTACGTCTCGCCGCGGTCGAGGCGCTGCGGCTCGCCGCCTCCCCGGCGGCGGTCGGGACGCTCGAGGGGCTGTCCGACGACGGCGACAAGCAGGTGAGGGCGGCCGCCCGGGACGCCCTCACGGACCTCAAGCGCAAGCCGCGCGGCTAGGAACCGCCGCTCACGAGTTTCGGAGCCTCGACCATCCGGTAGGGATACCCGCCGCACTTCACGTTCGGGTTCGTGGGCTGGAACATCCCGTACGGATTCGGCTTGAAGAGCCACACGTGCAGATCGTAGTGCGCCAGCTCCACGGGCATGAGCGGGTGATGGCCCTGCATCGGGCCGTCAAACGGCTGGCCCAGGAGCGTGGGCCGCTCCTTCACGCCTGTCGCGAGCGGAATGAACCACTCGGCAGCGACCAGCCGGAGCTTGCCGCCGTCGGGCTCGTACAGGAGCACCTGTGGGCGCGCGAGGTCCGGGACCGGTCCGATGGCCTGGACATTCAGGAAATGCACGCCCATCCCGCCCGGCTTATAGGGCATCTCCCCGGGGCCGCCGGCCTTGTCGAACTCCACGCATCCGAGCGTGGAGAAGTAGCCGTCGTGGATCGCGACGACGGGGTCCTGATACTTCTGCAGCTGGGCACGCAGGCGATCAAGCTGCACCTGCTCGGTCGGGCTTTGGCCTCGCGCCGGAGCAGCGGGCCACGCGAGACACAGGCTCGCCGCGAGAGCGACTGACCGCACGGCACGTTCGAGGGTGTTGCTGCGGCTGCCGGTGGGCATGGAGGCTTCCAGGTTGGGATGTCTGGTGCGCCGGGCGCGTTTCGGTCATGACCATTTCGCGGTCGCCGCCCACTCCGCCAGGCTCGTGGGCTTGATCCCGTGCTGCTTCGCGATGCCAGGGATGTCGACGTTGTAGCCGACGCGGTCGAACCATTCGAGCATGAGCGCGTAATCCTCGCTGGCCTTGCGGACCTCCGCGATGGGCACTTGTTCGAAGCTGATCGTCTTCCCGGCGGCCTCGCCGAGGATCCGCGCGGTCTCGGACATCGTGTGCGCGTCGCCGGCGATGTCGATTTCCTGGCGGTTGAGCTCCTTGTGCTTCTCGAACGCGAGCGCGCCGTACTTGCCGACGTCCGACACGGCAATCATCTGGAGCACGGTGGTCGGCTTGAGCCCGATCATGAGCTTGCCCTGGTCGATCCCCGGCTTGAACCACGCCGAAAGGAAGTTCTCCATAAAAAAGACGGGGCGGATGATGACGTGGGATGGAAAGCCGAGTCGGCGCACCGTCTCCTCGACGCGCCACTTGTTGTCGAAGTGGGGAATGCCAGTCTTGCGGTGCGCGGACCCGACGGACGTGTAAACGTACTGCTGGACGCCGCTCTTTCTCGCGAGCTCGGCGATCCCCTTGCCCTGCGCTTCCTCGCGTTCCACGCCGGCTTCCCATGTGTTCTGCACGGCAAAAACGCCCCACGCTCCCTGGAGGGCGCGTGTCAGCGATGCGGGATCGTCGAGATCGCCCTTGGCTACCTCGGCGCCGCGCTGGGCGAGCGCCTGGGCCGCGGGGCTGTCCGGCTTGCGGGTCATCGCCCGGACCGTATGTGCGCGGGCGAGGAGCTCCCGGGCGACCGCGCCGCCTTGCTGGCCGGTCGCGCCCGTCACCAGAATCACGTTCTTGTCCTTGGCCATGGGTTGCTCCTCAGTCGGTTGGTCGGACGACGGGATGCTGTCGAGGATACAGGGCGCGGGCATGGCCCGCTAGCCTCGGCTCGCCCTCTCAGCCGGGAATGAAACTGATCTTGGGATCGAGCCGGCGCGCGAAGGCCGCCAGCAGCCGGGCGGCTCGCTCGAGGTCCTCGATCGCAACCATTTCGTTCGGGCTGTGCATGTACCGGCTGGGAACGCTCACCAGCCCCGTCGGGATCCCGCGGAGCGCGTTGTGGATCGCGTCGGCGTCGGTGGCGGTATCGCGCGGAGCCGCCTGCACGCTGTAGGGAATCTGCTCCCGCTCGGCGCACTCGATCAGCAAGTCGAACACCACCGGGCTCACCGACGAACCGCGCGACAGCACCGGCCCGCCGCCGAGCTTGTGCTCGCCCGCGCGCTTCTTCTCGGCGCCCGGGTAGTCGGTGGCGTGAGTGACGTCCACGACCACGGCGACTTGCGGGTCGATGCCCACGGCGCTGGTGCGCGCGCCGCCGCCCGTCCAGGCGATCTCCTCCCGGGTGGTCGCGACCGCGAACACGCCCGCATGCTGGGGGCGATCTTTGGTCAGCAACCGGACCACCTCGGCCACCACGTAGGCACCGATGCGATTGTCGATGGCGCGTGACACGATGCGCTGGTTCGGGAGCTCCCGCACGCCGGCGTCCAGCACGGCAGGATCCCCGAGGCGCACACGCTCCAGCGCCTCGGTCCTGGTCGTCGCGCCGACGTCGATCCACAGGTCCGTGATCTTCGAGACCTTGTCCATGTCCTCCTTTTTCATCAGGTGGATCGCCTGCTTGCCGATGACGCCGCGCACCGGCCCCTTCGGGCCCGAGATCACCACCCGCTGGCCGACCAGGACCTGCGGGTCCCACCCGCCGATCCCGCCGAAGTAGAGGTACCCCTCGTCGTCGACGTGTGTGATCTGCAGGCCGATCTCGTCGATGTGACCGGCGAGCATGAGCCGGGGGGCACCCTTGGGGTTGAGCGTCGCGATGGAGTTGCCGTGCACGTCGGCGTTCACGTCGTCGGCGAAGGCCTTCACCTCCTCGCGCCACACGCGCGCGGGAGCCGTTTCGAAGCCCGAGGGCCCGGGGGTGTCGAGCAGTCGTTTCAGGAAATCGAGGGTCGTCTGCGTCATGGTCGGTGGCTTTTTGAAAGGGGTCGAGACCTTGCGTCGTCACACGGTGCCTGCGTCAACAACCATAACCGAGTCCATCAACCACGGATCAACCGAGCGAGCAGCTCCGCCGCGTCCACTAGCCTCGGCCCCGGCCGTGAAGTATAGGCGTTGCCGTCGATAAACTCGACGCGACGGCTGAACAGGGCGCGCGCATCCCGGTCGGTGACGGCCGCGAACTCGCGCTGCGCCCGCGGCAGGTCGAACCCGCACAGCGCCACCACGACGAGGTCGGGCGCCAGGGCGCCGAGCTCCCGCCACGAGCGCGTCGCGGATGGCGTCCCCGGCACGCATGCCACGTCCTCTCCTCCCGCGACCTCGAACAGCTCGGGCACCCAGTGCCCGGCGACGTAGGGGGGGTCGAGCCACTCGAGCACGAGGACGCGCCGGGC
>JBOHSI010000227.1:0-11392 GCA_050733055.1 Gemmatimonadales bacterium | reverse complement strand
GAGCTCGGGCTCCTGTGCCGGCTTGTCCGGCGACGCCGGGCGCGGGGGCTCGGCGCGAGGCTCGCTATGCGGCTTGGGCGGAGCCTCGACCCGGGGGCGGCTCTCGGGCTCACGCCGCGGCTCGGCGCGCGGCCGCTCGGGCTGGACGACCGGAGGTTGGGGCCGCGCATGCTCGGGACGGGCCTGTGGGGTCTGCGCCCCCTGCCCGGGCGGTTCAGGACGGTCTGGCCGGGTCGGGCGCTCGCGACGATCTGGTGGATCCGGGCGGTCGACGCGCTCGGGACGCTCGGGACGCTCGGGGCGATCCGGGTTCTGCCGATTCTCCGGGCGCCGCTCGCGCGGCTTGACGATGGGCGGCGGGATGACGCCCGTGCCGCCCAAGTCCCGGCCGCGCACGCCAACCTCACGCCGGCGATCGTCGTTTACCGGCCGCTGCTTCACGCGGCTGATGAAGGCGTCCCCACCCAGGCGGTCCTTGAAGATGAACCGCGGTTCGGGCTTGAGCGGGCGCGTAAAGACGACGCGTGTGCCACCGTAATAGCGATAGGGGTAGTAGTACGGATCGTCGAACACCACGACCCGGAACCGGATGCAGCTGTGGTCGTACGGGCTCCAAAACGGATAACTCACGTAGCTATGGCAGTCGTAGCAGAGGAAGCGAGGATAGTCGTAGTGCCGCCCGACATAGTAGGGCACGATGTCGTAATCCCAGTCGCTGTAGCCGCCGGGGACGATGCGCTCGGCGAGGTCGGTCAGGGCCACGTACGGGTCGCCCCGCACGCGGCCGCCGGCGATGATCCGGTAGTCCCAGTGGTCCCCGGCAGCGATGGCGCGATAGCTGAACGGATCTCCGGCGGCAACGGCGAAGACGTAGCCGACGCCCGGATCGTCGTCGACGTAGAACGCCTGGTGAGAGAAGCCTCCGAAGACCTCGTAATCCCGGCCGCCGCGCGCGAAGTTGTCTTCCCACGGCTCGCGCGGGAACAGCACGCGCACCCGACCGTCTGTGTCGACGCGCAGGATCGTCACGTAGGCGTCCAGTTCGGTGCGGAAGTGGACCCGCACCGCCTGGCCGCCGGTGGAGGGCTCGTCGCCCCGGTTGGTCCAGACCTCGACGCGGGGGCGGTAGTGGAACGAGGCCGGCGGCGGAGTGACGTCCCGGGCGCCGGACACGGTGAGCACGCTGAGCAACGGGAGAATCGCGAGCATGGGTGCCTCCTAAAGCGTGGAAGGAAGGCAGGCCGCATGCCAGTCAGCGGTCCACGGGCGGGGTCTCTAAGTGGCTGTGAGGAGGCGGGATACGGCACGCCTACCGGTGTGAGTTTGCTCACGGGGTGTCCTCTAGCCCGGACATTCGGCCGTTCATTAGTTTCCGCCCACGCATGACCGACACGCAGCGCATCGACCTGCTGGACCCGGCCGAGGTCGCCCGGTTGGGGGGGATCGAGATCGTCGCGCAGGGGGTGGTGGAGGGCTTCCTGGCGGGGATCCACCGCTCGCCGTTCCGGGGCTTCTCGGTCGAGTTCACCGAGCACCGTGCCTACCAGCCGGGCGACGAGCCGCGCTACCTCGACTGGAAGATGCTGGCGCGCTCCGACCGACTGTTCGTGAAGCAATTCGAGGAAGAGACCAACCTCCGGGCGATGATCCTGGTCGATGCGAGCCGTTCGATGGCGTGGCGCGGGGCTCCCCCCCCGGTTCGGCTCACGAAGCGGGCGTACGCCGATCGTCTCTCGGCGGCGCTCGCGCTGATCCTGTTGCGGCAGCGTGACGCGACCGGGCTGATCACGTTCGACGAGGTGGTGCGGCAGGTGATCCCGGCGCGCGTGAAGGCGGGACAGTGGACACGTTTCGTGCGCGGGCTGCTCGACACACCGGACGGCCGCGGGACGGCGGCGCAGGCGGCGCTGCTGCACCTCACGTCGCTGCTCGCGCGCCGCGGGCTGGTGGTACTCGTGTCCGACCTGCTGTTCGAGCGCGACCTGGCCCTCACCGCCCTGCGCTATCTGCGGCACCGCGGGCACCAGGTCATCGTGCTGCACCTGATGGATCCTGCGGAGGCGGAGCTGGCGGGCCCGCCGGAGGTGCGGTTCCGAGATCCCGAGTCGCCAGCCAGCGTGGTGGTGCGCCCGCGGGAGCTGGCGCGCGCGTACGCGGACACGGTGCGGCGGGAGATATCGGCGTGGCGGACGGCCTGCCGGCGGCATGGCATCGTCTACCACCACGTGCGGACCGACATGCCGTTCGGCATGGCGCTGCGTCTCCTCGCGTGACCTTCCTGCATCCGCTGGCCCTTCTGGGGCTCGCCGCGGCCGCGATCCCCGCGCTGCTCCATCTGCTCGAGCGCCGCGTGCCGCCCGAGGCGGAGTTCCCGCCAATCCGCTACCTGAGTGAGGCCGAGCGGCAGAACGCCCGGCGGCTGAAGTTGCGCCACCTGCTGCTCCTGATCCTCCGCACGGTGCTGATCGCGCTGATCGCGCTCGCCGCCGCGCGGCCGCTCGTGCCCTCGCGCAGCGGTGGGGCGGGTGGGGCGGGAGCGCATGAGCCGACCGCGCTCACGGTGATCCTCGACAACTCGCCGTCGTCGGGGCTGGTCGTGGACGGGCGGCCGGCTCTCGACCGGCTCAAGGACGTCGCGCGGGCGTCGATCGCACGCGCCGGGCCGGGGGACCGGCTCTGGCTGATGCTCGCCGACGGCGTGGCGCGCGCTGGACCCAGGGAAGAGTTGCTCGCGACGCTGGACGGCGCACGGCCGGCGGTGCAGCGGCTCGACTTGACCGCTGGGGTCGCGCGGGCAGCGCGGCTCGTGGATGCGGAGCCGCTCCCGGCGCGGGAGGTGCATGTCGTGAGCGATCTCCAGCGGACGGCGCTCGGCGAGGGCCGGGTCGACGTGCCGCGCGGGGTCCGGGTGCTTGCCCTCGCCCCAGCGGCGCCGCCGCCGTCGAACCGCGGGATCGCGGCGGCGCGCCTGGCCGACGGCGCGCTGGCGATCACGGCGGTCGGGACGTCGGGCGCGGCCCCCGCGTCGGTCGTGATGCAGCTGCGCGGCCGCGACGCGGGCCGCGCGCTCGTGGTGCCGGGGGCGAGCGTTTCGATCCCGCTCCCCGCCCTTGCCCCGGGGTGGTGGCTCGGTGAAGTGACCCTCGATCCCGACGAGCTGCGGGCGGACGACCGTCGCGTGTTCGCGTGGCGGGTGGCCCCGCCCGCACGGGTGCGTGCAGAGCCGGGTGCGGGACCGTTTGTGTCCGCGGCGCTCGCGGTGCTGGTGGAGGGTAGGCGCGTGGCGGCGGGGGCGGAGGGGGGGGCCGGGGGGCCGGCCGACGTTTCGATCGGGGAGCGACCACAGTCGGGCGCCGGGCAGAGCGTCGTGCTGCCGCCCGCCGATCCGGCGCTCGTCGGCCCGGCGAACCGCGCGCTCGCCGCGCGAGGCGTTCGCTGGCGCTTTGGCGCTGTGGGCACACCCGGCCCGATCGCGGCGGACAGCTTCCTCGGGATCGCCGGCATCTCGGTCATACGGCGGTACCACCTCGAAGAGATGGGGAGGGGGGGCGACCCGCGAGACAGAGGCGACGACGGCGCGGTGCTTGCGACCGTCAATGGCGACCCGTGGCTTGCTCGGGACGGCGACGTCGTGCTGCTGGGGAGTCGGCTCGACACCGCCTGGACCGCGCTGCCGGCCGCGCCCGCGTTCGTCCCGTTCGTGGACGCGCTGGTGAACCGGCTGACGCGCGGGGCAATGCCTGTCGTCGAGCGGGAAGGAGCGCCGCGCGTCGAGTTCCAGACGCGAGGGACCGACACCGTCGGGGCGATCGTGTACGGGCCCGACCCGCGCGAGTCGGACCTGACGCTCGCGGCCGCGGATCTCGTGCGCCGGGCGATGGGCGCCGAGGTACTGGATGACGCCCAGTTCGCCGCCGAGCGGTTTGCCGGGATGCGTCGCCTGGACGTGAGCGGCCTGCTGCTCGCGCTCGCCCTGATCCTCGCCGCCGTGGAGCTCGGAGTCGCCACCCTGACCCACTGATGTCGCTCGACTTCCTCATCGACCGGTTCGACGAGCTGGCGGCAACGCGGGCGCTGGCGGGCGAGCTGCCGCCGGCCGGTTCGCGCCGTGCGGTCGCGGGGCTGCCGGGGTCCAGCCCGGCCGCGCTCGTCGCGGCGCTGGCGCGACGCTTTCCGCAACGCGTGTTCGTCGTAGTCGCGCCGACGCCGACGGACGCGGAGCGCTGGCTCGCAGACGCTCGCGCACTCGCGGGCGCCGCCGCCGCGCTCTATCCCCAGCGCGAAGCGCTCGGTGTCGAGGAGCCACACTTCGAGATCGCGGGAGAACGGATCGAAACGCTCGAGGCCCTGCTCACCGGTTTGGTCCGCATCGTCGTCACGACGGCACGCGCGAGCGTGGAGCGGACCGGTGTGCCGGCGGCGCTGCGGTCGATGCGGTTGCTGTTCGAAGCGGGGCAGCGGGGAGCCGGGAGCGGTTCCCTCAGCGATGTGGTCGGGCGTCTGGAGACGATGGGATATGCCCGCGTTCCCACGGTGACTGAGGTGGCGCAGTTCAGCGTGCGGGGCGGGATCCTCGACGTATACGGGTTCGGCATGGCAGCGCCCGCGCGGCTCGAATGGTGGGGCGACGACATCGTGTCCCTGCGGACGTTCGACCTCGACTCGCAACGCTCGGGGGAGGCGATCGAGCGGGTCACGGTCCTGCCGGTGCGAACCGAGGGAATGGGGAAGGGAGGTGCAGGGGCGCAGCATGCCACGCCCCTCCAGCGTCAATCCCTGCTCGACTTGTTGCCGAGCGATGCCCTGCTGGTGCTGGAGCAGGAGTCCGCTCTCGAGCGGGAAGTCGACCGCGCGTGGGCGGACGCCGCGCATCACCTGGAAGTCGCGCGACGTCTGGGGGAGGAGCCGCCGGCCCGCGAGGAGATCTTCGTGGATCCGCGCAGCTGGCGCGAGGGATTGGAGCGCTTCGCGCGCCTGGCGCTGAACGCGGGGGACGCTGCGACGCGTTTTCCGCTGTTGCCGCCGGAGCCGGTGGATCGGGACATGAAGCGGCTGCGCCAGGTCGTGACGACCGCGCCGCCGACGGTGATCCTGTGCGACAACGAGGGGCAGCTCGAGCGGCTGGAGGAGCTGATCGCGACCGACGCGGCGACCCTCGTCGTCGGAGCGCTCGACGGCGGGTTCGTCCTGCCGTCGCTGCGGGTGCTCACCGACCATGAGATCTTCCGCCGGGCGCGCCGGCTGCGGCGACCGCGGCGCTACCGGGCGGCCTCCCCAACAGCCGCGACCCGCGCCCTGCAGCCCGGCGACTACGTGGTCCACCTCGAGCATGGGATCGGGGTCTATCGGGGGATCCAGACGATCGCGGTCGGCTCCGAGGGCGGAACGCTCGAAGTCGCAGCGGTCGAGTACGAGGGCGGCGTCCGGCTGAACGTGCCGCTGTATCGGCTGGACCAGCTCGAGCCGTACCGGGCCGCGGGGAACGGCGACGTGCCGCCGCCCAAGCTCCATCGACTGGGCGCCACGACCTGGCAGCGCCAGCGGGACAAGACGCGCGCGGCGATCCGTCGGATGGCGGCCGAGCTGCTCGACCTGTACGCGCGCCGCCAGCTCGCGGCGGGCTTCGCGTGCCCGCCCGATACCGCCT
This sequence comes from Gemmatimonadales bacterium, assembly GCA_050733055.1. Lineage (GTDB taxonomy): Bacteria > Gemmatimonadota > Gemmatimonadetes > Gemmatimonadales > GWC2-71-9 > DASUAL01. Next base: position 5,745 of record JBOHSI010000227.1, on the reverse strand, counting down.
GGCAGCGCGAGCTGGAGTCGGCCTTTCTGTACGAGGATACGCCGGATCAGCGGCGTGCGTCCGAGGAGGTGAAGCGCGATATGGAGCGCGCGCACCCGATGGACCGGCTGCTGGTCGGGGACGTCGGGTACGGCAAGACGGAGGTCGCGGTGCGCGCCGCGTTCAAAGCGGTCCAAGCCGGGAAGCAGGTCGCGGTCCTCGTACCCACGACGATTCTCGCCGAGCAGCATGGGCGGACGTTCCGCGAGCGTCTCGCCGACTATCCGGTGCGCATCGAGGTGCTGTCGCGCTTCCGTACACCGAAGGAGACGGCGCGAGTCACGCGGCTCGTGTCCGGGGGGGACGTGGACATTGTGATCGGCACCCACCGGCTGTTGTCGCGCGACGTCACGTTCCGCGACCTGGGACTGCTGATCGTGGACGAGGAGCACCGTTTCGGGGTGCGACACAAGGAACGCCTCAAGGCGTTGAAGCTCGCGGTGGACGTGCTCACACTCACCGCCACCCCGATCCCCCGCACGCTGCACCTGTCGCTCGCAGGTCTTCGGGACCTCACCCTGCTCGAGACGGCGCCGAAGGACCGCTCGCCAGTAGTCACGTTCATCGAGCCGTGGGACGACGCGCTGATTGAGGAAGCGTTGGCGCGCGAGCTCGACCGGGCGGGTCAGGTGTACTTCGTGCACAACCGGATCGAGACGATCGATACGATTGCGGAGCGGGTGCGGGCGCTGGCCCCGCCGCGGGCTCGCATCGCGGTCGCGCACGGGCGGCTCCGGGAGCCGGAGCTCGACGAGGTGATGGCGCGCTTCGTCCGGGGCGAAGTGGACGTGCTCGTATCCACGATGATCGTCGAGTCGGGCCTCGACGTGCCGAACGCGAACACGATGCTCGTGAACCGGGCGGATCAATTCGGCCTGGCGCAGCTGTACCAGCTGCGGGGGCGCGTCGGGCGGAGCCACCGCCGCGCGTACTGCTACCTGCTGGTTCCGGATCACGTGGACGCCGACGCCGAGGACCGGCTGCAGGTACTCGAGCACCACACCGATCTCGGCTCAGGCTACCGTATCGCGCTGCGCGACCTGGAGCTGCGCGGTGCGGGCAACCTGCTGGGTGGTGAGCAGTCGGGACACGCGCAGGCGGTGGGGTTCGATACGTACCTCCGCTGGCTGCAGGAGACCGTCGAGGTGCTGAAGAACGGGGAGCAGGGAGTGGGGAGCAGGACGTTTCCGGCGCCGGAGGTCGTCTTGGACCAGGCCGCTCATCTGTCGGACTCCTACGTGCCGGACGAGGCGGCGAAGCTCGAACTGTACCGGCGGCTGGCGCGGGCTGATCAGCCTAGCGAGATTCAAGCCGTGCGCGAGGAACTGCGCGATCGCTTCGGGCCGCTTCCGGACGACGCGCAGCGCCTGCTCCTCGTGTCCGAGCTGCGGGCGCTCGGTGCCCGAGCGGGACTGGAGATGGTCCTGGTAAGGGGGGACGAGGCGCGGCTGACGTTTCGGCGCGATGCCCGCCCGCGGCTGGCCGGACTGACGGCGGCGCTCGACGCGGTGCAGTTCGAGGCCGAGGTGCGGCGCGCGGCGCCGCTCTCCCTGCGGCTGCGCCGGATGGGCGGCGAAGCCATCGGTCCCGGCTTGGTGCGGGCCCTCACCGCGGTTCTGCAGGACTCCCACGACTGAGGAGACGGGATGCGATTAGGGGGTTGCGTCGTGCTGGTGCTCACGGCAGGGTGCAGCGCCCTGCGTGACTCGTTTTCGGCGCATCCCGAGGTGGCGGGGCGGGCGGCCGGGCAGACCCTCACGGTCGCCCGCCTGGCGGACCTCGCCGGCAACGCCCAGAAGGTGCCGCTGCGGCCCGACGTGATCAACGGGTTCGCGACCCTCTACCTCGACTATACGGTGTTCGCGATCGAGCTGGCCCGCGGGCGCGATTTGGCCGATTCCGGCCTCGTGCTCCAGGCGAACTGGCCCGACGTCGCGCAGCGCCGCTGGGAGCGCTTCCACGACCGCCTGGTGACCGCCCGCGCCACGCTGTCGCGCGAGCAAACCGACTCGGCGTACCGCGCCGGCGACGTGCGGTTGTTCCAGCACATCCTCGTTCGGATTACGCCGAGCGCCAAGCCTGCAGAGACGCAGCAGAAGGAGCGACAGGCCAAGGGCCTGTGGCGGCAGGTGCAGGCGGGCCACGGTGCCAAGTTCGCCCAGCTCGCCCAGCGGTATTCCGACGACCCGGGCTCCAAGAGCAAGGGAGGCTACCTCCCGCCCGCCGCGCGGGGCAGCTTCGTGCCCGCCTTCGACACGGTGGCGTGGGCACTCGCGCCGGGTGCCATGAGCGGGGTCGTGCGGTCGTCCTTCGGCTTCCACATCATCCGGCGCCCTCCGCTCGAGGAGGTCCGCGATTCCTTCCGCGCCGACCTCGAGACGACGCTCGCGGCGCGCCTCGACTCGGTGTTCATCGACAGCCTCGGGAAGCGGAGTCGCCTGAAAGTCGAGTCCGCGGCGCCCGCGCTGGTCCGCCAGACGATCCCGCACCTCATGCGGGGCACGGAGGACGGGCGCAAGCTCGCGACCTACCGCGGCGGCGCGTTTCGCGTGAAGGACCTGACGCGCTGGCTGCTCGCAATCGACCAGCGGGAGGCGAGCGGCCTCGCGATGGGTACCGACGCCCAGCTCACGCTGTTCATCCAGCGGCTCGCCGAGCGCGACCTCTTATTGACGCACGCGGCCTCGGCGGGCGTGCAGCTCACCCCGGAAGACTGGCGGGAAGTGAAGACCCAGCACGACTCGATGCTGGTGGTGCTTCGGAACGCACTCGCGCTCTCGGCTGAGCGGCTCAAGGATTCGGCGGCGACCAAGGAAGCGCGCGCCCGCCTGGCCATGACCCGCGTGGACGACTACGTCGATCGCGTGTTCAAGAGCGGGACCGCGGAGTTTTTTCCCGTGCCGCCCTTCTTGGCGTTGGCACTGCGGCCGGGGCAGGGATGGTCCCTCAACGAGGCGGGCATCACGCGGGCTTACGAGCAGGCGCAAGCGATGCGCGCCACGACTGATTCCGTGCGGCCGAGGGGAACCGGGTTGCGGCCCGCGCCGGGGCCGGCTCCGGTACGGCCCGACACCGCCAAGCGGACGTCGCCCTAGATGAGCGCAGCCCGACTGACGGTCGTGGCGCTGGGTCTCGCGGGCGGCCTCGCCTGGCGCGCGGCGGCTCAGCAGGACGCTGCGGCCGCTCGACCTGTCGACCGCCTCCTCGCGATCGTGGGTTCGAAGCCGGTCCTCGCGTCCCAGGTGGAAGAGCAGCTCGTGCTGGCCCAGTCGCAGGGACTCAAGGTCCCGAACGACTCGGCGGGTCGAGACGCCGTGCGGCGCCAGATCTTGGCCCAGATGGTAGAGGAAGAGCTGCTCGTACAGGAAGCGCAGCGAGACACGACGATCAAGGTGACCGACCAGGAGGTCCAAGACGCCGTCGAGCAGACGGTGCAGAACGTCAAGAAGCAGTTCACGGCGATCACGGAGTTCCAGACACAGCTCCGCGCCGCGGGCTTCGTGTCGGAGGAGGAGTGGCGTCGTTGGCTGGCGGAGAACCAGCGGCGCTCGATCATGCAGCAACGGCTGATCGAGCAGCTGAGGGGGAAAGGCAAGCTACGGCCCATCCCACCCACGGACGCCCAGATGCGCGAGTTCTGGGAACAGAACCGCGCCGAGCAGCCGAAGCGTCCCGCGGCCATTTCGTTCCGGCAGATCGTCATCACACCGCAGCCCGATTCGGCGGCGAAAGCACGCGCCCGCCAGCTCGCGGAGTCACTCGTGGTGGCGCTGCGCCGCGGCGCGAGCTTCGCCGACGTGGCCCGCGAGTATTCGGCCGACAGCGCCTCGCGGGAGCAGGGGGGCGAGCTGGGATGGTTCCGCCGCGGCGTGATGGTGAAGCAGTTCGAGGACGTCGCATTCCGGCTCCGGCCGGGAGCCATCTCCGACGCCGTGGAGACCGATTTCGGCTACCACATCATCCGGGTGGAGCGCGTGCAGCCGGCGGAGGTGCTGGCGCGGCACGTGCTCATCATGCCGGAGATCTCGGCCGCGCAGATCCAGCTCGCCCGGCGGCAGGCCGATTCCGTCCACGACGCGCTCGCCGCGGGCGCCGCGTTCGACGAGCTGGCGCGGCGCTACGGCGACCCCAGCGAGGGCAAGCTCGTCGAGGAAGTGGCGATTTCGGCGCTGCCGCCGGATTACCAGCGCGCCATCGGGAACGATAGCGTGCCCGGATTGAAGCCGGTGTTCGAGGTCGGCGCCGAGACGAAGCGGCCGAAGTTCGTCGTGCTGGAGCTGGTGAAGCGCTTGCCCGAGGGCCAGCTCAGCTTCGACGACGTGAAGGACCGCATCCGGGAAACGCTGGGCCAGCAGCTCGCGGTGAAGCACTACCTCGACGTCCTGCGCCGCACGACGTACGTCGAAATGCGGCTCTAGCCTCGTGGCCTCTCCCTCCCTCCCGCGCCTGGCCGTCACGCTCGGCGACCCGCGGGGAATCGGGCCGGAGGTGGTGCGCAAGGCCCTGGCCCTGGGACCGCTGCAAGCGGAGGTGACGCTGCTGGGGAGCGGGGACCAGGGAGCGGGACCCTCCGGTGCACCGCAGGGTCCCGCTCCCCGCTCCCTGCTCCCTGAAGTCGCCGGGCGGATTGCCGGCCAAGCAGTCGAGCAGGCGGTGCGGCTGGCGCTGGCCGGGGAAGTGGACGCCGTCGTCACCGGCCCGGTGCACAAGCACGCCCTCCATCTCGCTGGCTTCCGCTTCCCCGGTCTCACCGAAATGCTGGCCCACCTCGCAGGTGACCTCGAAGTGGCGATGATGCTCACGGCCGGCGGGCTCCGCGTCGTGCTCGTGACGACGCATCTCCCGCTGCGGGACGTCGCCCGAGCCGTCACAACGGAGCGGGTGGTGCACACCGGGCGGATCGCGGAGACGGCGCTCAAGCGTTGGTGGGGGATCGGGCGGCCGCGCCTCGCGGTGTGCGCCCTCAACCCGCACGCCGGTGAATCGGGGCTGTTCGGCGATGAGGACGACCTGGTGCTCGGGCCGGCCGCCCGAGCGCTCGGCGCCGCGGGGCCGCTCCCCGCGGACACCGTCTTCGTGCGGGCTCTGAAGGGTGAGTTTGACGCGGTGCTCGCGCCGTACCACGACGTCGGGATGACCGCGGTGAAGGTGGCCGGGTTCGGGAAGGGCGTGAACGTCACCCTCGGGCTGCCGTTCCCGCGAACGGCGCCCGATCATGGCACGGCGCTGGACATCGCGGGGAAGGGCGTCGCGGATCCGGGGTCGATGCTGGCGGCACTGGAGCTGGCGGTAGAGCTCGCCGCGCGGAACGTGCACGCTGACGCCGGCGGGCGGCCCCGGGGTTAACCTCGCCGGGCAGCCTCGCGGAGCCGGTCCAGCAGCTCCTGGTGCCGCTCCAGCTTCAACTTCTGGCTGGCCCGGTTCACCACCACCACCGCGCCCACCTCCAGAATCGTCGCTCGCTCGACGAGGCCGTTCTCGCGCAGCGTCCGACCCGTGTCGACGACGTCCACGATCCAGTGCGAGAGACCGAGCAGCGGCGCCACCTCGACGCTGCCGCTCACGGTAATCACCGCCACGCCGAGCCCGATCTCGGCGAAGAACGTACGGGTGAGGCGGGGGTATTTCGTCGCCACCCGCGGCGTGACTCCGCCCGCCAGCGCGGGATACGGAAGGTCCGTCGGGCTCGCGACGACCATGCGGCAC
>JBOHSI010000226.1:0-12415 GCA_050733055.1 Gemmatimonadales bacterium | reverse complement strand
TGGCGCGCGGGTACGCGAAGCGGCTGAACGCGTCGCTGGCGATCATCGACAAGCGCCGCCCCTCGGCGAACGTGGCCGAGGTCGTGAACGTGGTGGGCGAGGTGGACGACAAGGACTGCCTCATTCCGGACGACATGATCGACACGGCGGGGACGATCACGGAGGCGGCGACGGCGCTGAAGCGGCTCGGAGCGCGCCAGATCTACGCGTTCGCCTCGCACGCGCTGCTGTCGGGTCCGGCCGTGGAACGGCTGCGCGCCTCGCCGATCGACGAGGTCGCGGTGACGAATACGATCCGGATTCCGGAAGACCGGTCCTTCGAGAAGCTGAAGGTGCTGTCGATCGCGGGGCTGATGGCCAAAGCCATCGGGTACGAGCACTCCAACCAGTCGGTGAGCTCGCTGTTCGATTGAGCCCGCCGGGCAACGTGCAACCTACAACGCGTAACTGACTTCATGGCACAAATCGTATCCCTGGCGGCGAGCCCGCGGCAAGCGACGGGCAAGGGGGCCGCGCGGCGGGCGCGCTTCACGGGCAAGGTCCCCGGGGTGATTTACGGGCACGGGCGCGACAGCCAGCCGCTCGAAGTCGAGGCCAAGGCGCTCGAGAAAGCGCTCCAGGGCATCGAACCCGCGAGCACCATCATCGAGCTCACCGTGGACGGGAAGCAGACGAGGACGCTGATCCGCGAGATCCAGCGCCATCCGATCCGGCCCGACATCATCCACGTGGACTTCTACGAGATCCACGCGGAGGAGACGGTCACGCTGAAGGTGCCGGTTCACCTCGTGGGCAGCCCCGATGGGGTGCGCAACGCCGGGGGCGTGCTCGATCAGGTGACGCGCGAGGTCGAGATCGAGGTGCTACCGGAGCACATTCCAGACCGCGTCGAGCTGGACGTGACGGCGCTGAAGATCGGCGACGCGCTCCACGTGCATCACCTCCAGATTCCCAACGCCACGATCCTGACGGCGCCCGAGCTGACGATCGCGACGGTCGTCCCGCCGCGGGCCGAGGAAGTGGCGGCGCCGACGCCCGAGGCCGTCGCCGAGGTTGCCGAGCCCGAACTCATCCGCAAGGTGCGCGAGGGCGAGGAGGAGGAGGCCGAGGCGGCCGCCGAGGGCGGCGCCAAGCCCGAGGCGAAGGGCGCCCCCCCCTCCGGCGCACCGGCCAAGGGCGAGAAGGCCGAGAAGCCCAAGGGCGGCAAAGAGAGCTGACGCTTGCGCGCCGTGGTCGGCCTCGGGAATCCCGGTCCCGAGTACGCGGCGACGCGCCACAATGTCGGCTACTGGTTGGCGGACGCGCTCGTCGCGCGCTGGGGGCTTCCCCCCTTCCGGCGCGGCGAGCGCGCGCGCGTCAGCGAAGGCACGGTGGACGGCGTCCCGGTCCGCGTGCTCAAACCCACGACCTACATGAACCGGAGCGGCGCCGCGCTCGCCTCGCTGCGCGCCGACCCCTCGTTCAATCCGGCCACCGATCTGCTGGTGCTCGTGGACGATTTCCAGATCCCCTGCGGCACGTTCCGGCTGCGCGCCGAGGGCTCGTCGGGCGGTCATCACGGGCTCAAGAGCATCGAAGGCGCCCTGCAGTCGCGAGCGTACGCGCGGTTGCGGATCGGCGTGGGCCCGCTGCCCGAGGAGGTCGGTGACTGGGCCGACTACGTGCTCGCGCCGTTCACTCCCGAACAGCGGGACCAAGTCGAGGCGCTGATGCCGCAGCTGATCGACGCCGTGGAACAGTGGGTGCGGGAGGGAGTCCGTTGAGCGTGAACCTGCTGCGCCATCTGCCGATTGCGGCGGGGGTCGTCGGGCTCCTCGTCGCCTGGCTCCTGTACGCGGGCGTCCGGCGCCAAGCGGAGGGCTCGCCGGCGATGCGCGACATCGCCGGGCTGATCCGCACCGGAGCCATGACCTTCCTGCGACGCGAATACAGCGTCCTCATCCCGTTCATCGTCGTCGTGGCGGCCCTGCTCGCCTGGACCGTCGGCTGGCGCACGGGCGCCGCCTACGTGGGGGGCGCCGTGTCGTCGATCCTCGCCGGGTTCTTCGGGATGAGCGCCGCCACCCGCGCGAATGTGCGGACGGCGGAGGCCGCGCGAGCGAGCGGCCAAGCCCGTGCGTTGCGGGTCGCGTTCAACGGCGGCGCCGTGATGGGCCTCGCGGTGGCGAGCCTGGGCCTCCTGGGCATCGGCGTGGTGCTGCGCACCTGGCTCGGCATCGCGAGTGATGCGACGACCTGGCGCACGTTCAGCGAGATCATCTCGGGGTTCGCCATGGGCGCCTCGTCCATCGCCCTGTTCGCGCGCGTGGGCGGCGGCATCTACACCAAGGCCGCGGACGTGGGCGCAGACTTGGTCGGCAAGGTCGAGGCCGGGATCCCCGAGGACGACCCTCGCAACCCCGCGACCATCGCGGACAACGTGGGGGACAACGTCGGCGACGTCGCGGGCATGGGCGCGGATATCTTCGAGTCCTACGTTGGCGCGATCATCGCCACCATCGCCATCGGCGCCACGAGCGAGCTCGTGGGAAATCGCTTCAACGCCGTCGCGCTGCCAGTGCTGTACACCATCGCCGGCCTCGCGGCGAGCCTCTTCGGAATCGCGTCGCTGCGGGTGCTGGAGCGCGGCTCGCCGCAGGGCGCACTCCGCTGGAGCACGTTCCTCGCGGCGGGACTGTTCCTCCTCGGGGCCTACTTCATCAGCCGCTCCGTCGATCCCGGCCTGGTCGGCGGGGACCGCTCGCCACTCCCCGCGCTGGGCTCGTTCTACGCCGTCCTCTCGGGCACGCTCGCCGGGATCGTGATCGGCCTGCTCACGGAGTATTACACGTCGGCGGGGCCGATCCGAGTCATCGCCGACGCCTCCCGCACCGGTCCCGCGACCAATCTCATCGCTGGGCTCGCGCTCGGCCTGCGGAGCGCCGTCCCATCGGTCCTGATGATCTGCGCGGCGATCTACGTGGCGTTCCAGTCGGCCGGGCTGTACGGCATCGCGATCTCCGCCGTGGGGATGCTCGCGACCGTCGGCATCACCATGTCGGTGGATGCCTACGGCCCGATCGCCGACAACGCCGGCGGCATCGCCCAGATGAGCGGGCTCGGCCCCGAGGTCCGCCGGATCACGGACGGTCTCGACGCCTTGGGCAACACCACGGCTGCGATGGGCAAGGGCTTCGCCATCGGGTCGGCAGCGCTGACCGCCCTCGGCCTCTTCAGCGCGTACGCCACCGCCGTGCGCCTCCCCGCCGGCGGGCTCGACCTCGTGAACCCGATTGTCGTGATCGGCTTCTTCCTCGGCGGCTGCATCCCGTTCTTCATCGCCGCCGTCACGATGACCGCTGTCGGTCGCGCGGCCCAGGGCATGGTTCAGGAGGTCCGCCGCCAGTTCCGCGAGATCGCGGGGTTGATGGAGGGAACGGCGCGCCCCGACTCGGCGCGCTGCGTGGACATCGCCACCCGCGCCGCGTTGCGGGAGATGATCGTCCCCGGCGTCACCGCGGTCCTCGCCCCCGTCGTGGTCGGCAAGTGGCTCGGCATCCAGGCGCTGGGCGGCATGCTCGCGGGCGCCACGCTCACGGGCGTCCTGCTCGCGTTGTTCATGGCGAACGCGGGCGGCGCATGGGATAACGCCAAGAAGCACATCGAGAGCGGCGCGCACGGGGGGAAGGGTTCGGAGTCCCACAAGGCCGCCGTGGTGGGCGACACCGTTGGAGATCCGTTCAAGGATACCGCGGGGCCCTCGATGAACATTCTGATCAAGTTGATGTCCGTGGTGAGTCTGGTGCTCGCTCCCTGGTTCATTCGGTAAGTGCTCCGCCTGGGGATCGTCGGCCTCCCAAATGTCGGAAAGTCGACCTTGTTCAACGCCCTGACCTCCTCCAAGGCGGCCGCGGCCGAGAATTACCCCTTCTGCACCGTCGAGCCCAACGTGGGCGTCGTCGAAGTCCCGGACCCGCGGCTCGACACGCTGTTCGAGATCGTCCGACCGAAGAAGCGGGTCCCGGCGGTCGTCGAGTTTGTCGACATCGCCGGCCTCGTGAAGGGGGCGTCCCAGGGCGAGGGGCTCGGCAACCAGTTTCTCTCTCACATCCGCGAGGTGGACGCGATCGTGCACGTGATCCGCTGCTTCGAGGACCCCGACGTCGTGCACGTGATTGGACCGGTCGATCCCGTGCGTGACCATGACGTCGTGACGAGTGAGCTCGCGCTCGCGGATCTCGCGATCGTCGAGCGCCGGCTCGAGAAGACGCGCAAGACCGCGCGCGCGGGCGACAAGGACGCCCAGGACGAGGTGGTGCTGCTCGAGCGCGTCGTGGAAGAGCTGAACGCCGGCCGCGGCGCCCGCGAAGCGGGCGAGGGCGACGAGGCGATCCGGTTCCTGCGGCAGCTCGGACTCCTCACCGCGAAGCCGATCCTCTATGCCCCGAACGTCAACGAGGACGACCTCGCCTCGGGCGGGGGCAAGTGGATCGGGCAGCTCTCGGCTGCGGTGCAGACACATCACGAGGAGGCGGAGATCGTGCCGTTCTCCGCCAAGTTCGAAGCGGAGCTCGCGGCGCTCTCAGGGAAGGAGCGGGCAGAGTATCTCGCCAGCGCCGGCGTCGCAGAGCCCGGGCTCGACCGCCTGATTCACGCAGGATACCGGCTGCTGGGCCTCCTGACGTTCTTCACCATGGGCGAGAACGAGGTGCGTGCCTGGACCCTCCACCGCGGCGACACCGCCTTTCACGCCGCCGGCGAGATCCATTCCGACTTCCAGCGCGGCTTCATCCGCGCCGAGACCGTGTTGTTCGAGGAGTTCGCGAAAGCAGGGTCGTACAAGGCAGCGCGGGAGCAGGGGCTGGTGCGGAGCGAGGGGCGGGACTACGTCGTGAAAGACGGAGACATCCTGCTGTTCCGGTTCAACGTCTGAATCGAGCCCTCAGCCGTCAGTCATTGGCAGTTGGTAACGGCGGGATGGCTAATGGCTGATGGCCGATGGCTATCCAAACCGCACGCAATACACCGGCGGCAGATGCTCCGAAACCGCCACCCAACTGTCCCCCTGATCCTCGGACACCCACACCGACCCCGTCGTGGTGCCGAACGCGAGGCGATCCCCGGTTTCGTCCACGACGAGCGCGTGGCGGTAGGTGAGATCGTACGCGTGCTGCTGCGGCAGTCCTGTGGTCAGCACCTGGAAGCTCTTGCCGCCGTTGCGGGTGCGGGCCACCACCACCCGTGCTTTCACAGGGATTCGCTGCTCGTCGCTCACGCCCGGAACGAACCAGGCGGTGTCGGGATCCTCCGGATGCACCGCGACGGCGAACCCGAACGCGGACGGCTTCACGGTCGTGATCTCGTGCCACGACGTCGCGCCGTCGGTGGAGCGAAACACCCCGTTGTGGTGCTGCACCCAGAGCACGTCGGGACTCGACGGGCATTGCACCAGGTGGTGGGGATCATGGATGTGCGGATCGTACTGGCGGTCGGCCGGCATGTACGCGGCCCGCATGCCCTGGGCGCGGCATTCCCAGCTCGCGCCGCCGCCCCGCGTCATCCATACCCCGCCGCACGACACGCCCACCGTGACGTGGCGGGCGTCGCGCGGATCCACGCAGATCGAATGCAGCCCCGGGAGCTCCCGCCCCCGCCGAACCACTCCCGGCGCTTCGGATGGCTCCACAGCGATTCGACCAGCTGCCACGAGCCACCGCGATCGCGCGATCGGAACAGACCGCCGGGGAGCGTGCCGCACCACAGGGTCCCCGGCTCCGAGGCGTGGCCGGTCTGGAGCGCCCAGACCAGCTCGGTGTTCCAGGGGATCGGGCGCCCGGAATTGGGCTCCCGGTCGTCGAGCCCTTCGGGCTTGGGCGGGTAGGCGGGAGTGGCGCACGGCTCCCAGGTTCGGCCGCCGTCCTTGGAGCGGTGCAGCTTCACGCCGAAATGGCCGTGGCCGAGCGCGGTGTAAACCACGCCGTCCCGGCGGTCCGCGAGCATCACCGACGCGTTGTCGGCAAGGAACTGAGCGCGCGTGATCACCCAGCGGCCGCGGGGCCGTCCCGTGCGGCGCTCGATCGTGAACAGGCCCTTGCGGGTGGCGACGAAGAGGCGGGTGCTCATCCACCCGAAACCGCCTGCATCACGCACACCTCGCCGTCGGCCGGGACAGGATCGCTGAGTCTTGCGCGGTCGCGAATCTGCCGCCCATTCACGAAGACGACCATGTGCCGTCGGACGGCCCCCTGGTCGTCGAGCACGTACTCCCGCGCCCGGGGGTTCGTGGCGAACACGTGCTCGAGCACCTCGCGCACCGTGCGCCCGTCCGCCGAGGCGGGCGGACAGGGAACATGCCGCTGAATGTTCTGGGTGAACGTCACGCGGGGCACGGCTCAGATGGTACGCGGAGGCCGTGCCCCGCGCGTGGGTGGGTGGTGCTAGTCCCGCCCCGTCGGGCTCGCTGCCCCGTCGTGCACGCGGTTGCCGGGCTGCTGTTCCCGAACCGAGGCCGCCTGCCGCTCCTGCTGGAGCCGGATCTGCTTCTGCACCATGTCGCGGCCGATCCACACGACCTTGTTGCCGCACATGATGGCGTCCACCGGGTAGGACTGGCGCAGGAACGACTGCCCGTCGGAACTCGGCACCTGGGTCTTGGGGAAGTAGTACCAGCAGCGCTCACCACTGGGATGGCTGTGGACGACGCCTACGGTCCCCGTCCACCCCGCCTCCTCGCAGGTCTGCTTCGGTATCACGTGGGTCGACGTCGACTTCTCCGGATCAACGTCGGCCGGGGCAATACGGCTGACCACCACGGCTTCCCCCTGGATCTCACCGATCATGCAGCCCAAGAACTCGGTGGGATACGCGCGGTATTGCAGGGCGAGGTAGCGCCGGGCCTGCTCCGACAGGATCAGGGTCCGGATGACGATCGGGCTCGACGCGCCCGGCGCCGACGCGACTACCAGCGGTCGGACCGGCTCCGGCTGCAGCGCCAGCAGCAGCATCAAGCCCGCCGTCGCAGCGACGGCGCGCCCAACGCGCCCGAGCACCCAGACACCAAGAGCCTGCATGCGGCCTTCCTTCCGTCCCCGCCCTCGCGATCGTTCATCTGTTGCGCTGGTGCTTCACTTCGCAAGACGAATGCCAGCGCCTGAGACATTGAACGGTGGCGGGCACAAGTCTTTGCTGAATTAATGATTGGACCCCCGATCAGGACCCGTGATGCTAGTCACGCCGTGTCAAGCGAGCATCAAAACCCGAGCGTTTTGCGGGTGAAAGTGTGACAAGGATCACGCACACCTCGGTCCGGGATGTGGTGTGGGGGCCGCGCTTGCTTCGCTCCGACACCACAGCCAGTCGCCGCGGCTGGCCGCTCCGCCGGAATCGCCCGCCTACCGCCCGACGGCCTGACGGCCTATGTTTCGCCCCACAAGTCCCCTACTCGGCGCCGCACCTGCGCCGGGTCGCCAAAGACCAAAGGGAGGTGGCATGACACGTCGCTACGAGACGGTCTACATCTTTGACAGTGCCCTGGAAGAGCCCGTCATCAACGAGAAGCTGGAGCGGTTTCACGCCCTCCTGGCGAAGGAGGGCAAGGGCAGCGTCACGAACGTCGCCCACTGGGGCAAGCGTTCCCTCGCCCACCCCATCAAGAAGCGCGACGTCGGCTACTACGTCGTCGCGCAGTTCGAGGCGGCCGGTGAACTGCTCCCCGAGTACGAGCGCGCGGCCAAGCTCGACGAGGGCGTGCTGCGGTTCCTCGTGGTGGTCTCCGCAGGCCTGCCGGCGAAGCCGGAGGCGGCCGCCGCCGTGATCGCCGCGGACGTGGTCGACGAGATCGAGGAGGATGAAGCATGAGACGCCCTGCCAAGACGTGCCCCGTATGCGAGTCCGGGGTACGCGTGCTCGACTACAAGGACGACCGCACGTTAGGCCGGTTCCTGACCGAGCGGGGCAAGATTCTCCCGAGCCGCCTGTCGGGAATGTGCGCGCGCCACCAGCGCCAGCTTGCGACCGCAATCAAGCGCGCACGCCAGCTCGCGTTGCTCCCGTACATCAAGGGGTACGTCGGCTGAGCTGGCGCCTGGTCCTCGCGACCGTCGCCTTCGCCCTCTGGGCGCCGCCGAGTCTCGCGGGACTGCCGTTCGTCGGGCTGCTGGCTGCCACGCGCCCGCGGACGATGGCGGAGTGGGGTGCCGCGGCCGCCGTCGGGTTGCCGAGCGTGGGCCTGCTGCTGCTGCCCGGCGGCGACCTCCTGACCGGCTTCGTACGCGCGTACGCCGTGCTGGTCACGGCCGCGTTCGCGACGCTCGCACGGTTCGGCCGGGGGGACGCGAGCGTCCTGCGTCTGGCGGTGCGCGCGAGCCTCGTCGCCGGAGTAGCGGCGGTCGCCCTTGCGAGCGCCCGTTTCGGCAGCTCCGTGTGGAGCACGCTCCACTGGGAAGCGACGCGCGTCGCGAGCGCCACCATGCGGCTGGTCGTTCAGATCGAGCCGCGGACGTTCGCGCTGTTCGAGCCGGTTGTGCGGTTCGCGAGCGACACGCTACCGGCCACGCTCGCGCTCCAGACGCTTGCCGGCCTGGCGCTCGCGTGGCAGTGGCATTGGCGCGTCGCCCGCAGCCCCCTCGGGCCGCCGCTCGCGCCGTTCCGCGAGTTCAGCTTCGGCGACCACTGGGTTTGGGTGATCGTGGCGTCGCTCGGTTGCGTGATCGCCCCGGTGGTCACCGGGCTCAAGCTGGCTGCGGTGAACGTGCTCATCGTGCTCGGGGTGCTCTATCTTATCCGCGGCATCGCCATCGTGGTCGCGTTCTCGGGCGCGCTGGGTCTCGCCCCAGCTGTTCTCGTCGTGGGAGGGATCGTCGCCGCCGTGCTCGCAGTTCCGCTGGTCTTGCTCGTGCCTGGACTCGCAACTTTAGGCCTGTCAGATACCTGGCTGGAATTCCGGCGCCGCCTCAAGGCGCCGGCCTGAACGTCACCGAGAGGATCCTCAATGGAAGTCATTCTGCGGGAAGACGTGCAGCACCTCGGAGCGGCGGGTGAGGTCGTCAAGGTGAAGGACGGCTACGCGCGCAACTACCTCCTGCCGAAGGGACTCGCCTACCCCGCCACCGAGGCCAACAAGAAGAAGATCGCCTACGAGGCACAGCGGATCGCGAAGCAGCGCGCCGCCGAGAAGACCGCGGCCGAAACGGAGGCGGCCCGGCTCGTCGAAATTCACCTCAGCTTCCCCGTCAAGGTCGGCGAGGAGGACAAGCTCTACGGCTCCGTGACGGCGAGCGACGTCCAGCGCAAGCTCGAAGAGCTCGGGATCCGCATCGATAAGCGCAAGGTGGACCTTCCCGAGCCGATCCGCGCGCTGGGCGAGTTTCGGGTCGCTATCAAGATCCACCCGGACGTCCGCCCCGAGATCCGGGTGAGCGTGGTAAAGGAATAGCGATCCCCGCGTGGCCCGGAGCGCCGGCATCGCGTACGTCGACGGTCCCCGGCTACGCCGCTCGCCGCTCGCTGCTCGCCGCGGCGGACTGGGTGGCGGCGGGTCGCGACGAGCTGAATCGGCTGAACGTCTTTCCGGTCCCGGACGGTGATACCGGTACGAACCTCTGCCTCACGCTCCGCGAGGTCGCGCAGGCGCTGCGCGATCTCGGCGACGCCCCGCTCCCCCGCGTGGCCGAAGCGATGGCGAGCGCCAGCGTGCGCGGGACCCGGGGCAACTCCGGGATGCTGCTGTCGCAGTTCCTGCTCCGGCTGCGCGACGACTTCGCCCGCGTGCGGGACCAATCCGGCGGGTTCTTCACCGTTGACAACTTCGAGCGCCTGGTCCGCTCGGGACGGGTCGGGCGGGTGCGCGCGTGGCTCGGCACAAGGCTCAACATGAAGCCCATCATGGCGTTGTCTCGTGACGGCACGGTGGACCCGGTGGGCCGGGCACGGGGCCGCCCGACGCTGTTGCGCCGCGTGCTCGAGCTGCTCGAGCGCGCGCTCGCTGGCCGGCCCCGCCAGCTCCGGCTCGCCGTCGCTCACGCCGACATCCCCGCGTTGGCCGAGGAGCTACGCGACACGCTGGTCACGCGCTACCGGCCGAAGCAGTGCCTCGTCGGTCCGATCACGCCGGTGATCGCGGCCCACGCCGGGATCGGGGCGTGGGGGGTCTTGTTTCAGATCGAGGACGGAACAAACGGATGAGCGGCGCGCTATGACTACCAGGAGCCGGGGAGGCCGCCCGGCGAAGCGGCCCGGGGTGGATGCGTTGAGGGCGGTGGGTCTCGTGACCGAGGCACTGCTCGACCGCAAGGCGGTCGACCCGTTGGTGCTGGACCTCAGAGGGCTCACTGCAGCGACCGATTATTTCGTGATCGTCTCGGGCACGTCGGACGCCCACGTGCGGGGGATGGCGGAGCACCTGATGACGGCGCTGGCGCCGAGCGGGCTCGCGCCACATCATGTTGAGGGGCTGGCGCAGGGTCGGTGGGTGTTGCTCGACTACGTAGACTTCGTGGTGCACGTGTTCCACCCCGAGTTGCGGGACTTTTACCAGCTCGAGCGGCTCTGGGGCGACGCGCCAGTGCTCGCTGCGGGTTCCCGACCGCGCGGGGCGAAAGGATGATTTTCATGCGACGGATCGTGGGAACGGTGGCGGCGCTGGCGCTCATGAGCGCGGCGCCGCTGGCCGCTCAATACTTCGGGCAGAACAAGGTCCAGTACAAGAGCTTCGACTTCCGCATCATTCAGACCGAGCACTTCGAGGTCTACTACTATCCGGCCGAGCGCGCCGCGGCGCTCGATGCGGCGCGCATGGCGGAGCGCTGGTACGTGCGCCTCTCGAAGGTGCTGCACCACGAGTTCCGGGGCCGCAAGCCGATCATCCTGTACGCGTCGCACTCGGACTTCCAGCAGACCAACGCGATCAGCGGCGAGATCGGCGAAGGCACCGGCGGCGTCACGGAATTCTTCAAGCACCGCATGGTGTTGCCCTTCACGGGCTCGTACGCGGAGCTAGAGCACGTGCTCGGCCACGAGATGGTGCACCAGTTCCAGTACGACGTATACAGCCGCGGCCGCATCGGCGCGGGCGTGCAGACGCTCGTCAAGGTGAATCCGCCGCTCTGGTTCATGGAGGGGATGGCCGAGTACTTGTCGATCGGCCCGATCGACCCGCACACGGCGATGTGGCTGCGCGACGCGTCGCTCGAAGGTCACCTGCCGACGATCGAGGAGATGACCTACGACCCGCGGATCTTCCCGTACCGGTTCGGGCATGCGCTCTTCGCGTACCTCGGCGAGAGGTGGGGCGACGAGGTGATCGGGGAGATCCTCCAGGCGTCGGCCGGGAGCGGTATTGAGGGCGCGTTCAAGCGGGCGCTGGGACTCGCGCTCGACGATGTCTCCGCCGAGTGGCGGGATGCGGTGCAGACGACCTACTTGCCCCAGCTCGCCCAGCACTACCGCGCCCGCCGCGTTGCCCAGCCGGTGCTCACGCGGAAGCGCTCGGAGGGCAGGCTGCACATCGCGCCCGCGCTGTCGCCCGACGGTCGCGAGATCGCCTACTTCAGTGAGAAGAACTCGTTCTTCGTGGATCTGTATCTCGCAGATGGCGAGACCGGGCGCGTCAAGCGACGCCTGACCAAGTCGACGATCAGCAGCAATTATGAGAGCTTGCGGTTCATCAACTCCGCCGGGTCCTTTTCGCCTGACGGGAGCCAGTTCGCCATCGGCGCGAAGCACGGAGACCGCGACGATCTGGTGATCCTCGACGTCCGGAAGAACCGGGAAGTGCGGCGCATCCGGGTGCCGCTGAACGGGCTCACGACGCCGGCCTGGTCCCCCGACGGGAAGCAGCTCGTCTTCACCGGCTACGACGGCGGCCTGTCCGACCTGTTCGTCGTCGACGCCGACGGCAGCGACCTGCGCCGCCTGACCAACGACAGGTACGCCGACCTGCAGCCGTCCTGGTCACCCGACGGCAAGACCATCGCCTTCACCACCGACCGCGGGTCCGACACGGACTTCGAGACTTTGCGGTTCGGCAACATGCGGATCGCCCTGTACCGCCTCGACACAGACCGGATCGAGGTGCTGCCGCGGATGGATCGGGGCAAGAACATCAACCCGGTGTGGGCGCCGGACGGGCGTGCGGTCGCGTTCGTCTCGGACCGCACAGGGATCAGCGACCTGTACTTGTACGACTTCACCGACGCGAACCTCTACCAACTGACCGAGGTGTACACCGGCGTCTCCGGCATCACGCCGCTCTCGCCAGCCCTGTCCTGGGCGCGCGAGGCCGACCGGCTCGCGTTCGCGTATTACGAGGATGGCGAGTACAACGTCTACGGCGTGGACAACCCGCGCTCACTGCGCCGCCAGCCCTATCGGGAGCCCACGACGCCCCCGGTGGCATCGCTCCTCGCCGCAGGCCGGCGCGATACGCCGCGAGCGGCGG
>JBOHSI010000225.1:0-8812 GCA_050733055.1 Gemmatimonadales bacterium | reverse complement strand
GTCGAGCGTGCCGTCCGGCCGCTCGACCAGGACGGCGAGGCCGTGCCCGGCGAGCACCGGCTCGATGGTCTCGCGGTGCCCGTCCGAGATTCCTGAGAGCACGAGCACCGCGAGACGGTGGCGGAGCAGCTTGGCGACGATCTCGTCGGCGCAGGAGTAGTCGATGCATCCCACGCCTCCGAAATCCATGCGCGCGACCGCCACGTCCTCCCCCGCGATCGCGCGCTCGATCCGCTCCCGCACTACACGGCCCGTCGGGCGTGTGACGAGATCCGCGTAGACGCCCGGCCCGGACTCCTGGAGCACCGCGTGCACGTCGATGTGCTGTATCACTGCTTCGTGGACCCCTGCTCGGGTATGATGATGAGCACCTGGGCGCCCGGGAACGGCGGCAAGCCGTCGTTCAAGGGGACGTCGTCGTCCCATTTGGGCACGATCGCGATGCGCGCCGTGCCGCTCCGAATGGCGATCTTGCCGTCCCAGCGGCCGAGATAGCGCCGGATGCCGGCGAGACCCTGGCCGCGGCCTGGGTCGCGGAACCGGCTCACGCCTTGTATCAGCGCCGCTTCGAGCGCCGCCGCGTCTCCCCAGCGGTCGCCGAAGCGCTTGCTCTGCGTCGGCTCGAGAGAATGGCGGAATCCCACGCCGGCGTCTGCGACCGCGATCACCACGACCCGCCGGGCGAGCTTGCGGCGCCAGTGGTAGGCCTGCACCGCCACCCATCCGCCCGTGCCGGCGTGCTCTACAATATTCTGACACGCCTCCGAAAGCGCCATAGCGAAACCGATCGTCGCCTTCGGATCGAGCCGGAGCTCGGACGCCAGGATGGCAGACGCGCGCTGCTGGATCTTGCTGACGACCGCATGCACGTCCTCCGCCGCGCGCACCGGTGTCACGGGCAACAGCACGTCGCTCTCGTCCCGCGCCTTCACCCGTGGTACCTTGCCGTGAATCTCGAACAGCGCGGCGGCCTCGCGAAAGAAGCCGGCGCGGGCCCAGTAGCCGAGCACGTCGGCATTCGTGGGTGCCGTGAGCAGCGGCTTCTCGGCGGCTTGGGCCGCGCCGCCGCCGCTCCCGCGTCGCGCTGCCTCGCCCGCTGCGAGCAGGCCGACCAGGCCGTAGGGCGAGGCCCACTCGGCGGCATGGGCGTCGAACAACAGGCGCTCGCCGTCCTTGCCGGCTTCGGCGAACGCGCTCACAAACTGATCGAAGGAGCGGTCGTCGAACTGCGCCGGCACTTCGACGAGGCGCGTCATGCTGTGCTCAGGCGCCCGAGGAGGTGATCCCGCAGGCCCGTCGCGCCGCGGTGGCCGAGGTTGCGCGCGGCCATCCGGGTGCCGCGTCGCAGCGCCTCCTCGAGCGGCAACCCCGCAAGCAGCGACGCGGCGACCGTCGCGCCGAACACGTCGCCGCACCCGGTGGGGTCTCCGCGTTCGAGCCCCGGCGCGCCTTGGGCCGGGATGAGTGCGGTGCGCACCGGGTGGCCGGTGAAGTACGCGACCCCCTTCGCGCCCAGCGTGACCACGAGCGTGCGGCACCCCTGCGCGAGCGCTGCGGCCGCCACGCCGAGCGGATCGTCCCCGAGTTGCTGCATTTCTTCCTCGTTGGCCTGCACGACGTCGAAGCAACCGCACCATGCGGGCGCGTTGGGGAGCGGCCGCGGGACGCGCGTGCCGTCCGCCTCCTTGCCCAGAAAGAGGCTGTGCAGGTCGGCGTAGACGAATCGAGCAAAGCCGTGGCGCAGGAACTGCGCCGTGCCCAGGTCCATCTCGTAGCCGGAAATGAAGTTCACGTACAACGCGTCGAGGTCGGCCAGGTGGGGCCCGAGCTCGGGCCAGGTCCACGGGGGCACGCCGCCCGCCATCTGCTCGCAGCGACGCTCGAGCGCGTAATAACGCAGCGTCACCCGGTTGTTTGGCTCCGGCACCTCGATGAAGCGGGTGCCGGCCGTCCCGTGTCGGACGGTGCGCAGAAAGCCGTCCGCCCTCCGGGCGAGGTCCCGCCCCACCTTCACGATCGGAACGATGACCCAGTCGTCCGACAGGGTGGCGTCGAGGGCGGCGAGAGAATACGCAATGCCGCCCCACTCCTCGATCGCGGGCTGCGCCGGGTCGCGGCCATAGATCGTGTCCCACACCATCGACCCGACGACGCCGAGACGCTTCACACCTTCCCCCAGGTGCGCTGCATGAACACCGCCGCGGCGCCGTACACGCCGGCCGTCCCGGTGAGCTCCCCCGGCACGATGCGGCACACGTCCACGGCGGGCTTGAAGGCCCGCCGCTTGACCTCGCTGCGCAGCGGCGCGAACAGCCGGTCCCCGGCGAGCGTCACGCCGCCGCAGATGACGACGACCTGCGGGTTGAACACGTTGACGAGATTCGCGACCCCGGCCCCGAGGAACCGGGCCGTGTCCTTCACCACCTCGAGCGCGTAATCGTCCCCGTCGTGCGCCGCTTCGTACACGACCTGCGCCGTGATCTTGGAGAGATCGCCGTTCACGTACGTGGGGAGCGAGGTCTCGACGCCCGCCTGGATCCCCTCGATCGCCCGCGCCGCGATGGCCGGCCCTGACGCATACGCCTCGAGGCAGCCGTAGTTGCCGCACTTGCAGCGTCGCCCCGTGGAGTCGATGGTCATGTGGCCGACTTCGCCGGCGATGTCCGAAGCGCCGCGGTAGATCTCGCCTCTCAACACGATCCCGCCGCCGATCCCCGTGCCGATGGTGAGCCCGACGACGTAGTCCGCGCCGCGCGCGGCGCCGCGCCACCATTCGCCGAAGATGGCGCAGTTGGCGTCGTTGTCGAGTGCGGCGGGGAGGCCGAGCGCCTCCACGATCCGGTCGCGCACCGGGTAGTTGGTCCAGCCAAGGTTGGGCGTGAGCAGCACGATGCCGCGCGTGGTGTCGAGCGGCCCGGGCGCGCCGATCCCCACGCCGACGATCTCCTTGCCTCGCGCCGCGGCCTGGGAGGCCCGCGCGAGCCTCACGATGCGGGTGAGCACGGCGTCGGCCCCTTGCTCGGCGATGGTGGGCTCCGACACGAGCCCGAGCACCTCCGAGCCGTCCTCCGCCACCGTGCCGACGACGACGTTCGTTCCGCCGATGTCAATCCCGACGACGTAGCGCACCGGTCTCCTCAATTGCGAGCCGCACGTCTTCCACCGTGAGCGACTTCATGCACAGGTGATGCCCCAGCGGACAGCTCGGCGGGCCGTGCGCCGAGCAGGGGCGGCACGGCAGGCCCCCGACCTCGACCACCCGGTCGCTCGGCCCCCGGGGGCCGAAGCCGAAAGCCGGTGTCGTAGGTCCGAAGATCGCCACCGTCGGCGTGGCGACCGCCTGTGCAAAATGCAGCGGCGCGCTGTCATTCGTCACGAGCACCGCGGCGCGCCGGATCACTTCAGCCGACTGTCGCAGCGTCAGGCGGCCGCAGGCGCTCACCGCCTGGGTCCGTCCTCCACCGCCCTCCACCGCTCTGACGATCTCGTCTCCCAGGGCCGCATCCTCCGGTCCCCCCACCGTGACGATCGCCGCGCGCTGCGCGAGCCACTGCGCCAGCGCCGGGTAGTGCCGCCAGCGCTTGCTGCCCCAGATGGACCCGGGCGCCAGTACCACGAACGCTCCCCGGATCTCGTGCTCGCGCAAGAACGCGTCCACCGCCGCACGGTCGGGCGCGGTCGCGAGGAGCGACGGGCGCGCGCCCCGTGGCTCGACGTCGGCCAGCGCGAGCAGCCGGTCGATCTCGTGCCCGCTCGGAGCGCGCCGCCGCACGTCGGTGTATAGCATCCGCCACCCGTCGTGGAAGCCCACGCGCTTCGGGACGCGCGCGAGCCACGCCAGCAATGCGCTCCGGAGCGAGCGGTGCGGAACATACGCGACTTCGTAACGCTCCGCCCGGAGCGCTCGGGCGAGCGCGACCAGGCTCCGGAGCCCGCGGTGCTTCCCGTGCTTGTCGTAGGGGATCACGCGCCGCACGGCACGATGCGTCTCGACGAGCGGCGCCGCGGCGGGGGTCGTGATCACGTCCACCGGTCCGTGCCTTCCGGCCACCGCTTCGAGGAGCGGCGTCGTGAGCACGACGTCCCCCAGGAACGCGGTCTGGATGACGAGACTAGTCAACCTGCAGGACCGCGAGGAAGGCTTCCTGCGGGATCTCGACCGTCCCCACCTGTTTCATTCGCTTCTTCCCCGCCTTCTGCTTCTCGAGGAGCTTGCGCTTGCGCGTGATGTCGCCGCCGTAGCACTTGGCCGTTACGTTCTTGCGCAGCGGCCGGACGGTTTCGCGCGCGATCACCTTGGTGCCGATTGCCGCCTGGATCACGACCTCGAACAGCTGGCGCGGGATCAGCTCCTTGAGCTTCTCGGCGATCCTCTTCCCCCACTCGTATGCCTTGTCGCGGTGGATGATGACCGAGAACGCATCGACCGCCTCGCCGTTGAGCAGCATGTCGAGCTTCACGAGGTCGCCGGGCCGGTACTCGAGAAGCTCGTAGTCGAGCGACGCGTAACCGCGGGAAATCGTCTTGAGCTTGTCGTAGAAATCGAGGATGATCTCGGCGAGCGGAAACTCCCAACCGAACTCGACACGCGTGGGATCGACGTAATGCATCGCCCGGTACACGCCGCGCCGCTCCTGCCCCAGCTTCATGATCGCGCCGATGTACTCCGCCGGGGCGACGACCCGCGCCTTGACATACGGCTCCTCGATGTGGTCCACCGTGGATCCGTGCGGCATTAGGCTCGGGTTCTCGACCCGCTCGACCGAGCCGTCCGTCTGGTGGACGTGGTACTCCACGTTGGGGACGGTGCTGATCAGGTCGAGGTCGAACTCGCGCTGCAGCCGCTCGCGCACGATCTCCATGTGCAGGAGCCCGAGGAATCCGCAGCGGAACCCGAAGCCCAGCGCGACCGACGACTCGGGCTCGTAATGCAGCGAGGCGTCGTTCAACTGGAGCTTGGCGACCGCGTCGCGCAGCTCCTCGAACTGGCCGGCGTCCGTCGGGTAGAGCCCCGCGAACACCATCGACTTGACGTCGCGGTAGCCCGGCAGCAGCTCCACCTCGCGGTGCTCGGCGTCCAGCACCGTGTCGCCGGCGCGGGTGTCTCGCACCCCCCGAACGTTGGCGACGAAGTACCCCACCTCGCCTGCCGCGAGCTGCTCGGTCGGCTTGTGGCCGAGCTGAAGGTAGCCCGCCTCGTCCACCTCGTAGAGGTCATCCTTGTGCGCTCCGAACGCGATCTTCATGCCGGGCTGCAGCACGCCGTCCACGATCCGGATGCTCGGGATCGCGCCGCGGTAGCGGTCGAAGTAGGAATCGAAGATGAGCGCGCGCAGCGGCGCGTCGTGGCTCCCGCGCGGCGGTGGGATGCGCTGGACGACCGCCTCGAGCAGCTCGGGGACGCCCGTCCCCTCCTTGGCGGAAATGCGGAGAATGTCCTCCGGCTTGGCCCCCATCAGGTCGTGGATTTCCTGCGCCCGCCGATCGGGCTCGGCGCCCGGGAGGTCGATCTTGTTGAGCACCGGGATGATCTCGAGCCCGGCGTCGATCGCGAGCAGGAGATTCGAGATCGTCTGGGCCTGGATCCCCTGCGAGGCGTCCACTACCAGGATCGCGCCCTCGCACGCGGCGAGCGAGCGCGACACCTCGTAGGTGAAGTCGACGTGCCCCGGCGTGTCGATGAGGTTCAGCTCGTACAGCTGGCCGTTCTTGGCGTGGTAGCTCATGCGCACGGCGTTCAGCTTGATCGTGATCCCGCGCTCCCGCTCCAGGTCCATCGTGTCGAGCACCTGCTCGCGCATCAGGCGCTTGTCGAGCGTGCCCGTCAGCTCGATGAGCCGGTCGGCCAGGGTGGACTTCCCGTGATCGATATGGGCCACGATGCAAAAGTTGCGGATGTGGTCTTGGCGCATCGGTGGGGAAATATAGCCGTTGGCCGTTGGCGCTTAGCCATTAGCTTCCAATAGGTAACGGCCCATGGCTCATCGCTCCGATTCGATCACCGGCTGGTTCGACCCCGCGCCCAAGGGCGGTTTTCTCCGTCTCCCGGCGCACGGCTATCTCCCCGCGAAGGGCGACCCGAGCGTGCGGCTGCCCGGGCTGCGGCGGGGCGACCTGGTCACGGTGGAGAACGGCCGGGTGCTGACCGTGAACGGCGCGCCACCGGGTGCGCAGCTGGCCGACCGCCCGGAGTTCGCCAAACTCGGCGCCGTGCACCCCTCGCGGCCGCTGCTCCTCGAAACGCCGGGAGCGTCGAGCCCGCGCACCGCCGAGATCCAGCGCCTGGTGGACCTCGTGTGCCCGTTCGGATTCGGCCAGCGAGCGCTCATCGTCTCACCGCCGAAGGCAGGGAAAACGGTGATGCTCCAGGCGATCGCGGAGGGCGTGGCGGTGAACTATCCGGCGGCGATCCTCCTCGTCCTGCTCGTCGACGAGCGGCCGGAAGAGGTGAGCGAGATGGTGGACTGGGGTCGCGGGGAGGTGATTGCTTCGAGCTTCGACCTTCCGCACGAGCGGCACGTCGCCGTCGCCGACATCGTGTTCGAGCATGCACGCCGGCAGGTGGAGTTCGGCAAGGACGTGGTGATCGTGCTCGACTCGCTGACGCGGCTGGCGCGCTCCCACAACACGGCGGGGCGATCAAGCGGTCGCACCATGTCCGGCGGCCTCGACGCCAATGCGCTCGCCAAGCCAAAAGGCTTGTTCGGCGCGGCCCGCGCGGTGCCGGACGGGGGCTCCCTCACCGTCGTGGCGACCGCGCTCGTTGAGACCGAGAGTCGCATGGACGACGTGATCTTCGAGGAGTTCAAGGGGACCGGCAACGCCGAGCTGCGGCTGGCCCGCGAGCTCGCCGAGCGGCGGATCTACCCGGCGGTGGACGTCGCCGCGAGCGGAACCAGGCGGGAAGAACTGCTCGCCGACCCCGCCACCGTCGAGGCCAGGCAGAAACTGCGGCGGGGCCTCGCCGGGCTCCCGCCGGAGAAGGCGATGGACGTCCTGCTCACCCAGCTCCGACGCACCAAGACGAACGCGGAGCTGCTGGCCGCGCTCCGGTAGCCATCACCGCGCCGCCTGCACGATCTGCCGGTAGCTGTCGGGATTCCACTTCGGGCGCCCCGGCGCGTTCGCCACTTCGAGCCCGAGATAGAACAACAGCTTGACGATGCGCGACGCCTTCTCGGCGTCGATCTTGTCCGGGGAGTCGCTCACGGCATGATAGTCCGGATGCGTGCCGTTGAAGAAGAACAAGATGGGCACGCCCTTCCTCGCGAAATTGTAGTGATCCGAGCGGAAGTAGAAGCGCTCCTCGGGCCAGAGGTCGTCGATCGGTGTCATACCCAGCTCGGGGTGGGCGGCGGCCACGCGGTTGAGGGTGGCGCCGAGGTCGGAGTGCTCCTTCCCGATCACCACGATGGTGTCCTTCCAGTTTCGTCCCACCATGTCGGCGTTGAGGTCGGCGACGACGTTCGCGAGCGGAACCGTGGGATGCTCGGAGAAATACTCGCTGCCCCACAGCCCGCGCTCTTCGCCGCTCACCGTCATGAAGACCAGCGATCGCTTGGGCCGGGGGCTGAGCTTGGAGAACGCCTCGGCCGCCTCGACCACGGCCACCGTACCCGAAGCGTCGTCGTCCGCGCCGTTGCAGATCGAGTCCGCCCCCTTCGCCACGCAGCCTTGGCCGGCGCCGGGCGTTCCGACGTGATCCATGTGCCCGGTGAAGAACACGTACTCGTGCTTGAGCGTCGGATCACGGCCCTCGAGGATGCCGATCACGTTGGGGGCGGATGCCCGCGCGAGTTCGCGCTCCTTCACTCTGAACGCGATCGTCACGGCGGCGAGCCGCCGGGCGCTCCAGCCAGCCGTCTGAGCCCGCGCCGCCGCCGGATCGATGCCCAACAGCACGGCCGCGGTGCCGTCGCGGATCTCGAAGGCTGGCGCCACGTCGGCGGAGTCGGCTGGAACGCCCTCCAACGAGCGGGTCGGCAGCAACGTGCGTGCGAGCCGGTTGTGCCACTGCGGGTCTGGCCGGCCTGAGATCACGACCAGCCCGACCGCCCCCCCCCGCAGCGCCATCGCGAACCAGCCGAGATTCACGGACACGCCCTGCGGCGTCGCCGTGGCGACCATCGCCACCCACGATCCCTTCACGTCCACGCCCGCGAGCGGATTCGCCGAGTCCGGCGTCCCGGTGAACACAACTACCGGGCCGGTGACTTCCCCCGCCGGCAGTGGACCGAGCCGGTATACATAGACGTCGGCGCCGGGCTTGAGCGTGGCGCTCGCGGGGCCGGCGATCCGGATCTCGCTCGCGGCAGTATCCATGGCGCGCTGCGCGACCGTGTAGCGTTGGTGGTACGAACCGGCGTCGCCACCCGGCTTCAGGCCGAAGCGCCGGAATTCGGCGGCGATGTAGCTGGCTGCCTGCTCGAGCTGCGGGCTCGGCGTCGCCCGGCCCAGCATCGAGTCGTCGGCGAGGACACCGATGCGCTGGCCCACGTCGGCGGCGGTGATGGAGTTGGCGGCGCGCTGGATCGACGCGGGTGTCTGCGCTGTCAGGACGCACGGGACGAGCAACAGCCACAGACGGGGACGCTGACGCACGGTTGGGTCCTCTTCCGGAAGGAAACGGAAAGCTAATGTGCCCGGCCGCGGGGGACTACGGTCGGGCGCATCGGTGCGTTTCAGTACCGCTCACGGCTTGCGCCGCTTGAGCTCGGGCTCCTGTGCCGGCTTGTCCGGCGGCGCCGCGCGCTTGGGGGGGGGCTCGACGCGAGGCTCGCTACGCGGCTTGGGCGGAGCCTCGACCCGGGGG
>JBOHSI010000224.1:0-7405 GCA_050733055.1 Gemmatimonadales bacterium | reverse complement strand
ATGGTGGCCCGTGGTCTCCGCAACAAGGAGATGTCGGAGAAGCTGGCCATCACCGAAGGGACGGTGAAGATTCACCTGCACAACATCTACAAGAAGGTGAAGGTGGAGAACCGCGTGGAGCTGATCCTCTACGCCCAATCCAAGAAGCTGGTCTGACGCCGCTGCTCCTCGTCTCGCTGCTCGCGTCCGCCGGGCTGACCGCGCAGCAGGCGCCGAGGGATGCGTCTTGGCCGGTCTATGGCGGCGACGTGTACGGAACGCGGTACTCGTCGCTCAGCCAGATCACGCGGGGCAATGTCGCGCGGCTCGAGGTGGCGTGGACCTACCGCACCGGGGAGCTCGCCCGCGAGTTCGCCACCCGCGAGGAGACCGCGCTCGAAGTGACGCCCATCGTCGTGGAGGGGGCGATGTACGTGTCGACGCCGCTGGGACGCGTCATGGCGCTCGACCCCGCTACGGGGGCCGAGCGCTGGGTGTTCGACCCCCGGATCGACCGCACGGTGGAGTACGGCGACTTCACGAACCGCGGGGTGGCAACGTGGGTGGACAGCGCCGCCCCGCTCGGTGCGCCGTGCCGCCGCCGCATCTACGCCGCGGTGATCGACGGCCGGCTCATCGCCTTGGACGCGGAGACCGGGCGCCCGTGCCGCGACTTCGGCGCGCGCGGCGTCGTACACCTGAAAACCGGCCTGCGGGTGCCGCCGTTCGAGCCCGCCGCGTACGAAGTCACCTCGCCCCCGACCGTCGTCAACGGGCTCGTGATCACCGGATCGGCGATCGCCGACAACAGTCGGCTCGCGCCCGCCAGCGGCGAGGTGCGGGCATTCGATGCGAGGAGCGGCGCGCTGCGCTGGACGTGGGACCCCGTGCCGCAAGACCGGGCGGACCCGGCGTACGAGACGTGGCAGGACGGTAGTGCGCGGCGCACGGGGAGCGCCAACGCCTGGTCGGTGCTCGCGGCAGATCCCGGGCGCGACCTCGTGATCGTGCCCACGTCGTCGCCCGCGCCGGACTACTTCGGCGGGCTCCGCAAGGGGAGCAACCGCTACGCCAACTCGGTCGTGGCGCTGCGCGCGTCGACTGGCGCGGTGGTGTGGGATTTCCAGACGGTGCATCACGACCTGTGGGACTACGACAACGCGGCGCCGCCGGCGCTGATGACGCTCACCGGCCGAGGTGCGAGCGTCCCGGCGGTGCTGCAGGCCACGAAGAGCGGCATGCTGTTCGTGCTGCACCGCGAGACGGGGAGGCCGCTCTTTCCCGTCGAGGAGCGCGCCGTTCCGGCCAGCGCAATTCCAGGCGAGGAGGCGTGGCCGACGCAACCCTTCAGCGCGCAAATCGCGCCGCTCAGCCCCCACTGGTTCACGGCCGCCGACGCCTGGGGCGTGACCGCCGAGGAGCGCGCGGCATGTCAAGCGATGATGCAGGGGCTCGTGAGCGAAGGGATCTTCACGCCACCCAGTCTCGAGGGCACGCTGGTGGTGCCGTCGAACATCGGCGGGGCGCACTGGGGCGGAGTGGCCGTCGACCCGGAACGCCAGGTCGTGGTCGTACCCGTCAACCGCATCGCCGCCATGGTGCAGCTGATCCCCGCCGAGCGGTTCGACCGGGCGGAGGCGCGGCGCGAGGCCGAGCGATTGGACTACGAGTACACCCGCATGGAGGGCACGCCCTACGTCATGGGGCGCCGGCTGCTGCTCTCACCGGGCGGGCTGCCGTGCACGCCGCCGCCGTGGGGTGCGCTCGTCGCCGTGAGCCTCCGCACCGGGCTACGGCTGTGGAGCGTGCCGCTCGGCGCGCTGGTACCGGCGACCGGGAAGCCCCCCCCTCCCGGCGACCCGACGTGGGGGTCGCCCAACCTCGGCGGGCCGATTATTACCGCCGGTGGCCTCGTCTTTGTCGGCGCAACCCTTGATCGCGCGTTCCGGGCGTTTGACGTCGAGACGGGGAGGGAATTATGGAAGGCGGAGCTCCCGGCCGGCGCCCGGGCCACGCCGATGACCTACAGCGTGGGCGGGCGCCAGTTCGTGGTCATCGCCGCGGGCGGTGGCGGTCGGTTCGGGCGGGGGGATCACATCGTGGCGTTCGCGCTACCCGAGGAGTCGCCTTGAGACTTGTTACCCACTCGAGTCGCATCTGGCTGCAGTCAGGAGGCTATCGATAAGCGCTACCATCCCCAGACCTTCGAGATCCTGGGCCGACAGACTCCGCTTCTCAGAAGTCCCCCCGTAGGTCACATGCAAGCGCGCGCTCTCACGACCCGACGCCAGCGTGTACGAGATGACGAATGCGCCGTTGGGAAATCGCTGAGAGGCGAAGTCGAGGGTCGCAGATCTCTTGTCGAGCACACGCCGTTTCTCCGTAAGCGCTTGCTGCGCGGCCCAGGCACGCGCGACTCGATCGACCTCGGGCCCGCAGTCCGAGAGCGCGGCCTTGAAGAAGACACCGGTCGCCACTCCATCCACGCCGATCGTCTTTTCGAAACCGCCAGGGCCCACTTCCTTCGGCAACGTGGTAACCACGGACAACTCCGCGATATCGGTAGACGGTGCTCCGCATGCCACAACGGCGGCTCCGAGGAAGGCGGCAGATGCGGCGGCAAGGACGTGATTCATTAGGGGTCGCTCCTAGGGTGCGCGGTGTACGGATCGGTTCTCAGGCGTGGCCCCACTCCCAGCCTGTGCACCTGAGATTCTGAGACTCCCTCGACGGGTGTCAAGACGGATGAGGGCGGGGGCGGCTCAAGTCGGCAGCGCGACGCCCAGCTCGTGGGCCGCGCGCGCGAGCGGCAGGTCGAGCGTCCAGATGTGGAGCCGGTCCAGGAGCGCGGAGGCGAGGAGGTGCGCGTCCACCCAGCCGATGCCCCGCCCCCACAAGGGCGTTCGGTCCACCAGGCTGATCACTTCATCGTGCTCCGCGATCCGTGGCGCGTCGAGCTCCTCGAGGTTCCTGAGCACGTCGGCGCGGGGCGTGATGGCGCCCAGCGCGACCTCGCCCAGCACGAAGGGATGCACGACCACGCGGTCCTGCTCGAGCAGTCGCGCGAGGCGCGGGTTGCCGCGCCGCCAGTGGTCGACCCAGACGGAGGTGTCGGCGAGGACGATCACCGGCCGCGCGGGCCGGGGGGGGGCCGGCGACGCGGGGCGGGGGTGAGGTCGGGCATGGTGCCGCCCAGGGCGGCGAGCCGGCGCGCCGCTTCGCGGGCGATGAGGGCTTCGAGGCCGGCGTGCACCAAAGCCGTCTTCTCGGCGATCCCGGTGAGGCGGCGGGCGCGCTCGAGCAGGGCGTCGTCCAGGATAAGGGTGGTGCGCATGTCCATATATGTATGCATGAGTAATATGCGCACGTCAACGGCTGGTCAACACGGGGTCAACGCTCGCTTCCTAGCCGGCGGTGCACGACACCCGCCGCATGGGGAACTCGAACGCGCGCATGCCGTCTGGTCCCGGCCCCTCGATGCGGGCCACCAGAGAATCGGCGCCGCGCCGCCGGTAGATGATGCGTTGCGGGAAATCGTGCTGCAGGTTCTCGACCGTGAATCCCGAATCGGAGATCTCGGTCGACGTGAAGGACGCTTCGGCCTGGCCGCTGGGGAGGGCGGTGTAGACCAACTGCTCGCCCGCGGCGCGGAGCCGGACGTGCTCGAACTCGCGTACCGCGCCGTCGGCGGTGGTGCAGCTTGCGCCGAGCATCAGGCCGCCGGGGCGGCATCCACATCTCGAGGGTCGTTCGCGTGCCGCGCGTCATTTCCCAGCAGCCTGTCTACGTGCCTGGGATTCGCCCGGCCCGGGGCGGAGGGACCGTCTTAGGCTCGACTCCACGACAACCACCCTGCCACTCCCCTGGGAGTCGCCCTGCGACGGGCCCTCCGCCCCTTGCTGCAGGTGTTTGATGCTCGACGCCGCCGTTGAGCTTGCATGGGCGCTGGGCTATCTTGCGTCCCCATGCTCGACGCCAAGATGGAGGCCGCGCTCAACGACCATTTGCAGCATGAGCTGGCGTCCGCGTACGTGTATCTCTCGATGGCGGCGCATCTCGAGGCGGCGAACCTCCCCGGGTCGGCGCGCTGGATGCGGCGCCAGGCGCAGGAGGAGCTGGGACACGCGATGAGGGTGTTCGACTACGTCAACGACCGGGACGGCCGGGTCACGTTGCAGGCGATTGCGCAGCCGGTGACCGAATTCGCCTCCTACGTGGACGTGTGGAAGGCGGCGCTCGACAACGAGCAGAAGGTGACGGGGGTGATCGGCCGGTTGTACGAGCAGGCGCAGAAGACGGACGACCACGCGACTTCTGCGATGCTGCAGTGGTTCGTGACCGAGCAGGTGGAGGAAGAGAAGACTGTGCGAACCCTGCTCGAGCAGGTGCAGCAGATGGGGCAGTCGAGCTCGGCGATGTTCTTCATCGATCGGCATCTGGGGAAGGAAGCAGAGGAAGGGTAGGCGAGTTAGACGCCCTGGTGCGGGATTGAGCGTGCGTGGGAAGATTGTCCTAGGCTCCTCAGCATCTTAGCGTCTTGGTGTCTAGTATTTCGGGACGTAGCGCAGCCCGGTAGCGCACCTGAATGGGGTTCAGGGGGTCGCGGGTTCAAATCCCGCCGTCCCGACTGGTCAAAGAATCAGCCCTGCAACAAGTTCCGTTGTGGGGCTTTTTCTTCGACTGCACCCCGTGTTGTAAGTTTTGTTGTGAGGCCTCCCGCTCCTAGGGGAGATCCTTCCGCGCGGCGAGGTATTCGTGGATGGCGTCCTGGATGTTCTCTAGCGCCTCCGCCTCCGTGGCTCCCTGGGACCACCAACCAGGCAACCCCGGAACGGATGCGCTGTAGCCTTCCTCGGACTTCTGAAGGGCGATCTCACCAGACTACCTCGTTGTTGAGGTGTTCCGACCAGAAAACATCATCGATCACTGCTTTCGCCTCGTGGCTGACATGCCAGTCAAGATGAACGTATATCGTTCCGTCGTTTGCAGCAGCTCCTCCGCGAACTCCTCGAGTAGCGATGGGAGGACGTATTTCTTATCGCCCCAGATCAGGCGGTTGCGCCAATCTGTGGGTCGCCTGCTCGCGAGCAGGTCTTGATCCCGGTCGCGGTCGGCGGCAGAGTCGTTCACGGTTTCGACCGTCTGGAGCGCCAAGGCGATCCGGGGCGGGGCCACCTTCCGCCCCTTGTCGTCGTACTTGCCTTCCCAGATGAGCTCAGTCATACGATTGACTCTCCCACACGTTCTACGCTGTGACGCCCGGCGGCACGAGTGCCGGGTGCTTTTTCTTGAGCCAGCGGACTACGTCTGCGCGGAGGCTCGCTGCGATCTTGTAGAACTCTTCTGCTTCCCCTTCTGAAGTCGTCCCCGCGTGCTCGTAGCTAATCTGGTTGCGCTTGCGTCGGACGGTGTCCAAGACGTCCACCATCTTGGTTGCAATACCAGCGGTCTCCCGCAGCGATAGAATCGCTCGCTCGTGGGCCCGCTCCCGGCCCGACCGGTAGCCCTCTGCCGCGAGGGCGAGCGTCGCGAGCTGCAGAGCAGCATTGTAGCTGATGCCGAGCCGCCAGTCGGCGCTGAGCCGGGGAACGGCGGCGTCCTTCAGGTCCCGATCGACTACGGAGAACAGGTCCGCGATTTCCTCGACGGTCGGCTCGTGGGCCACGATCCAACGATTAGCGAGCCAGTCGGCCAAGGACGCGATCGTCACCCGCCACGAAGAGTTTCGGTCCCGCCAGAATGCGCTTGAGGAACGGCGCGCCGCGCCTGAGCTTAGCCCGGAATTCCCTTAGTGGATACACTGTGGGATTCACTTCCCGACGCAGGCGTGCCTCCGCGGCCCGCAGGGCAGGGACGAGCTCGGCGAGGGGGACATCTCCGACGACCAGGAGATCGACGTCGCTCTTGGCGTGCTTCCTGCCGCTCGCGACGGAGCCATAGATCAGCGCCAGGTCGATGCGGCGCTGGGCGATGAGCGTGGCCAAGCTCGCACGCAGGACGTCCACCGCACCGGCCGTCTTCTCGACGATCGCCTGCAACTCGGAGAAGATGGCGGCTTCGCGGTTGGCCGAGAAGTACACCTGATGACCACGCATCTCGCGCTCGATCAGGCCGGCTTCGACGAGCTGCTTCAGCTCGCGTTGGACCGCGCCCGACCCGCCGCCCACCGCCCGGAGGATCTCTCGCAGATAGAATCGCTCGTCCGGGCGTCCCAGGAGGAGGGCCAGCACTTCGCGCCGGGTGGAGCCGAAGAGCAACCGGGAGACCATGTCCGGCGCCCGCGATGTGACCATAATGGGCTCAATTGTACCCAATATGGGCACGTCATGCCAGCGCCGTGTTGTCCTGCTGCTCAACCCGGGTCATTCGGGATGGTAGTTAAACGCTTAACTCTCAATGAATTTGTCGAGCTGGTAGGTTGACGACAGGACGCTGCCGGAATCGATGTGCTTCAGCAGCCCCCGCGCGCGGGCACACGTCCAGCACAGATTGCCGGTCCATTCCCTTCCTCCGAGTTCGACTCTCGGACACGCGGCTTAGTCGTATTCGTGGGGGTCCCACACCTCATCGAGCAGAAAGTAGCGATAGAGGTAAGTGAGCGTATCCAACGCATCATAACACTCCTCAGCCTCAACGGCCGGGCTCCAGTATTCCCCGTGCTCGCTGACGGGATGCGTCATCATGACCCGGACGTCCCAATCGGTCCGAAGCACATCGACGAACGGCGCCCCAGGTAGGGAAGGTCTCGGCCATATGAGCAAGCATGTCGTCGAGCCTCCATCGCTCACCCGCTGCTGCCGAAAGCTTGCGACGGAGAAGTTCGAGCGCCGCCTCGCGCGATATTAGGGCCGAGAGCGCGCACTCCTCCAAGAACTTGTAGTGACGACGAAGCTCCGTAGCCATGAGCAATGTAAAGGCCGCGGTGCAACAATGGATCGGTGACATCCATCCGCTCCAGCAGATGTCTTGCTTCCACCGTGTAATCGCGATCAATAGTCTCGGGGCGACGGCCAGTATCCGGCTCGGCCAATTCGTCTTTTCCGTCCAGACCTCTGAGCAGGTCCGAGGCCACGGCCCGAGATTCGGCGACCAGTCGGGCAGGGCCGACGGGCCCCTTAAGCTCGAGGGGGTTGGACCAAGTCCTCGTGCATATCCGAAGGCTGCCGTTCGTTCGTGGGTGTGCCTCGGCTAGGGTCGCGGCTGACAGAAAGCAAATCTCCTGCGGGGTGAGCCATGAAATCTCGCCAATCGGAGCCCCCGGGCGGTTGCTAGTGGTGGAGTAGTTAATAACAACCTCACTGAGTATTGCTGTGAGTGTCTCACGACACTCGGTTGATCTTCGGGACTCGTGTTACGACACCGATGCCCAGAACATCGCGTGATTGCAGCCCGGGAGTCCCGGAACCGAGACGCTGTAGCCTTCATC
>JBOHSI010000223.1:0-8880 GCA_050733055.1 Gemmatimonadales bacterium | reverse complement strand
CGCGTCGGCCGAGCGCAGCTCTTCGCCACGCGAGCAGTATCCGGCGGTGGCGCCGCCCGCCGCGCCGGCCGTCCCCGCCGCGGCGCGGCGCTCCAGCACGGCGGTGCGCATCGCTGCCGAGGTCGCTCGCCAAACGCGCGGCCTGCGGCGCTCGTCCAAGGTGCTCATCGGCGTGCTCGTGATCGCGCTGGGCGCGCTCGGGTGGAACCAATGGCAGCGCACCCAAGACACGCGCGATCTCTCGCGCCTCCAGGCCCGCGCCGACAGCCTCAACCACGAGGCCCGACGCTTGCTCGCGCGCTTCGAATCCGAGCTCGAGAGCGTGCGCGACGCGCTGCGGCAGTCGCAAGCCGAGGTCGCGCGGCTGCGCAGCGAGCTCGCGGCGGCGGGCAGGCACGGTGACGTCGCCCGACTCCGCACCGAGCTCGACGCAGCCGAGGCGCGCCAGCGGGGGTTGGCCGGCGCCGCGGCGATCGACTACCGCGCGATTGCGAAGCACAACCAGGATGCGATCGCGCTGCTCGTCGTGAGGTTCTCGGCCGTCGAGATGTTCAGCGGCACCGCGTTCGCTGTCGACTCCGGCGGAACGCTGGTGACCAACAAGCATCTGCTCGTGGGCGAGCGGGGCGACCGCCGGCCCCAGGCGATCGCGGTCAAGTTCGCGGGCTCGAAGCAGTGGTTCCCCGGCCGCTTCGTGGGCGTCGCCGATACCGGCGATGTCGGCGTGCTGCACGTCGACCTCCGCGGCGGCACGCCTCGCGTCCTCGGCTTCGCGCACGACCCGGGCGGCCTCCAGCGGGGCGATCCCGTCGCGATCATCGGCTATCCCCTGGGCGAGGATCTCCCGATGGAACGTGCGGGCCAGGCCGCCGTCGCCGACCCCACGCTCACCGTCGGCACGGTGAGCAAGGTGCTCGCCAACCTGGTGCAGCTGGACGGGTACGGCGCGCCGGGTTCGTCGGGAAGCCCGATCTTCGACCGCAGGGGACGCGTGGTCGCGGTGCTATACGGAGGGAACCGCCAGTCGCAGGGCCGGATCGTGTACGGCGTTCCCGCCGCGTACGTCGTCACGTATCTGCGAGAGCTGGGCGCGTCGTTCCCGCTGCAGCCCTAACGCGTCCATTCGATCGCCCACCGCGCCGCCGCCCGCTGCATCAGCGGCTGGCCGGGCCATGCGCACACGATCGGCGCCCGGCCGGGAATCTGCCGCGCGAGACGGGGGTGCGCGAACAGCACGACGAGGTGCGCCCCCGGCGCGAGTCGGCGCAGCTGGGCGAGCGAGCGGGCACCGAGGTCCGCCCGGCCCTTCCACGACCGCGGCTCGGCGTAAACCAGGACGATGCGTCGCACCTTGCCCGTCGCACGTTGCGCGAGCGACACGCCGGCCTCACGCAGCGCCTGCATGAACACGTCACGTGGTCCGACCGCGTAGGGCCCGCCCCTGTCGTCGTCCACAACCTGGACCGTCAGCGGCGCGCGGATGCGCGGCGCCTCGCCACGCACCATGTGAACCGCTCGATCGGCCAACCCATCGGCAAACGCCACGTGCGAGGCAAGATCGACCGCTCCCTCGCCCCAAAAGCCCCGCCCCCACTCGGCGACCGCCGCCTCATAACGCTCCAGCGCCGCGTCCGCCCGAGCGAGGGGGACCTCCGAGCCGACCGCACGGTCCAGGGCGTCGACGACGCGCCGGAAATCCTCGGGGTAGAGTAGCACGTCGCACCCCGCGACCACCGCGGTCACCGTGGCGGCGGGGATGGGCTGGGCGGCGCTGGCGCCCCCCATGATCAGCGCGTCGCTCACGACGAGCCCGCCGAAGTTCAGCGTGTCGCGGAGATGGCCCAGGATGACGGGCGAGAAGCTCGCGGCGCGGCCCGAGGGGTCCCAGCCCGGGAATGCGACGAACGCGCTCATCACACTGCCCACACCGGCACGGATCGCGTACTCGAACGGCGTGAGGTCCGTTTGCAGCACTTCCGGCTCGGGCGTCGTAACGCGCGGCAGCGTCTCGTGCGAGTCGAGGGTGGTGCGTCCGTGGCCGGGATAGTGCTTCGCGCAGCCCAGGACCCCATGCTCTTGCAGCCCGCGAATCCAGACGGCCGCGTGCTCACCGACGCGCACGGGATCGCCGCCAAAGGAACGGGTCTGCACGATGGGGTTCCTCGGCTCGATGTCGAGGTCACAGGTGGGGGCAAACGCCCAGTTGATGCCGACGTCGCGCGCCTCGGAGCCGGTGACCACGCCGGCGATACGCGTCGCCTCGAGGTCGTCGAGATACCCCAGCGCGGCGGCCGGCGGCAGCTCCGTGAGGCCCCGCACCTGCTGTGCAGCGCCGCGCTCCAGGTCGGCGCCGATCAGGAGCGGCCGCCCCGCCTGGCGGCGCAGCTCGCCGGTGAGCGCCGTGACCGTCTCGCGCGTACCGCCGAAAATGATGAACCCGCCGACCCCCGCCGCGAGCGCGGCGTCGATCTTCGGCTGCTCGTGATCGAAGCCGCCATCACGTTGCCGCCAGCGCAGCGCCGGGAACACGAGTCGCGCCAGCGAGCTGGTCACGCCGGCGTGATGTGTCCGAGGATGCGGGGGCCCCGGGCACCGGTCGCCGCCGCGAGGTTGCCGGGCTTGCCCGCGAGCGTGAGGAACCCCAGGAAAGCGAAGACGAGCGCCTCCTTGGCCTCGCCGGCGAAGAACAGCTGGTCGAAGGGCAGCACCGGCCGCGGGTGCACGCGGGCGGCGAGCCCCTCCACCAGCACGGGGTTACGCGCTCCCCCGCCCGAGATCACGAGCTCGGCCTCCGGCCCGGCGGGGGTCCAGCGCTCGATGCCGCGGGCGACAGTTTCGACGGTCAGCGCGGTCGCCGACGCGACCGCGTCATTGTCGGAGCCCCCCGCCTGCTGGACGAGCGACATCAGGCGCTCGGCGAACTCGAGCCCGAACCGCTCCCGTCCCGTGCTCTTCGGCGGGCGCTGGTCGAGGTAGGGATCGCCCAGCAGCACGTCAAGCACCTTGCTGAGCGGTTTCCCGCGACGGGCCCGCTCGCCGTCACGGTCGCACGATGCCTCGGGATCGATGCGGCGCGTCACGGCGTCGACCACCGCGACACCCGGCCCGGTATCGAATGCCAGGGCACCCTCGACCACCCCCCGCCCCGGCACCCACGTGACGTTCGCCATCCCGCCGAGGTTGAGGAGCAGCCGGCCGCGCGCCGGGTGGCCGAACAGCATCACGTCCGCGAGCGGCACGAGCGGGGCCCCCTGCCCCCCGGCCGCGACGTCGCGCGCCCGGAAGTCGCTTACCACCCGCACGCCCACCCGCTCGGCGATCACCGCGGCGTCGCCGAGCTGCAGCGTGGCGCGGCCGGGCTCGTGCCAGATCGTCTGGCCATGGGACGCAACGAACGAGACGTCCCGGGGGGAGACCTTCGCCCCCGCGAGCAGCTGGAGGACCGCGCCCGCGAACCGCTCGCCAAGCGCGACGTGCAGCAGGGCGAGATCCTTCGAGCCGCCGCGCGCGATGCTGTCGATGATCTGCCCGCGCTCGTGCGGGGTGTAAGGCTCCTGGTGAAAGACGACGAGCTTCGCGTCGAGCGGATCGTCGCTCAGTCGTACGAGCGCCGTCGCAACCCCGTCGAGCGACGTCCCCGACATCAGCCCGACAGCGAGACAGCTCGTCACCGGGACCGGACCGGCGGGGGATCGCCGACCGCTCCGCGCACGAACCCGCCCGCCAGCGTGAGCAGCCGCTCGGCCTCCGCCTTCCCGACTCCTTTTTTCACCATCACGATCGCGAGCTTCACGGAGCCTCCCGCGCCTTCGATCGCGCCCCGAGCGATCCGGCGGTCCACGCCGCAGCACTCCATCACGATGCGCTCGCCCCGGTCCCGCAGTTTGTCGCTCCAGGCCATCAGGTCCACCATGAGATTGCCGTACGCCCGCCCCATCCGGATCATCGCGCCGGTCGTGATGGTGTTGAGCACGAGCTTCGTCGCCGTGCCGGCCTTCATCCGCGTGGACCCCGTGAGCACTTCAGGCCCGATCTTGGGAAGGATCAGCACGTCGCACGTCTCGGCGAGCACCTGCGGGGGATCCGAGCACGAGAGCAAACCGGTCAGCGCGCCGATCGCCTGTGCGCGGGAGAGCGCCGCGCGGACGAACGGAGTCGTGCCGCTCGCGGCGATGCCGAGCACGAAGTCCTCGGGCGTGACGCGCGCGCTGTCCATCGCCTCGGCGCCCGCGTTCACGTCGTCTTCCGCGCCCTCCAGACCCTTCACCAGCGACTGGTAGCCGCCGGCGATGATTCCGACCACCATCTCGGGCGGCGTGCCGAACGTGGGCGGGCATTCGCTCGCGTCGAGCACGCCAAGGCGGCCCGAAGTGCCCGCGCCGACGTAGACCAGCCGGCCCCCTTTCCGGAACACTTCTCCCACGAGATCGATGGCGCGCGCGATCTCCTGGCGCGCCTTGCGGACCGCCCCGGGAACCGCGGCGTCCTCCAGATTGATGAGATCCACGATCTCGAGCGTGGAGCCGACGTCGATGCGCTCCGTTCGGGGGTTCCGCTGCTCGGTGAGGCGCGGGTCGTGGTATTCGGAAGCGGTCATGGTGATGTCGGATGGCCCCCAAGTTAGACGTTGACCTGAACTCGGGTCAACGTGCACAATTCAAGATGCGCACGCCCCGGCTCGCCGCTCTCGCCCTGCTCGCCGCGTGCGGGGGCGGCGGCCAGCCGCCAGAAACGCTGCCCGCACCGCGCGGCGCCGCAGCCCCCGCGCCGGACGCCGTTGTCACCGGTCGGCCGGTCATCCCAGCAACGTGGTCGCTCGCCGGCAAGGGTGCCGCGGTCCCGGGCCGCCGGGTAATGGTGGTGTCCGGCCACCCGCTGGCCAGCGCGGTCGGGGTCGAGATCCTCAGGCAGGGCGGCAACGCGATGGACGCCGCGGTGGCCGTGGGTCTCGCGCTGGCGGCGGTGCTCCCCGAGGCCGGGAACATCGGCGGCGGGGGATTCGTCGTGTACCGCGAGGCGGGCGGCCGCGTCCGCTCGCTCGACTACCGCGAAACCGCTCCCGGAAAGGCAACCCGGGACATGTATGTCGACGCGGCGGGCAATCAGACGGACCGGAGCGTCACCGGTCATCTCGCGGCTGGCGTGCCCGGGAGCGTGGCGGGGATGTACGAGGCGTGGAAGAACCACGGCCGCCTGCCGTGGGCGACGCTCGTCGCCCCCGCGATCCGACTGGCCCGCGAGCACACACTCGACGCGGCCCGCAGCCGCTCGATCGCCGAGGAAGCCGAGCGTCTGGCGCTGTTCCCGGCTTCCGCGCGGCAGTTCCTGGTGGACGGTCGCGCCCCCGCGCCCGGCGCGAAGTTCCGGCAACCCGATCTCGCCCGCACGCTGCAGCTGATCGCGGATTCGGGGCCGGGCGTGTTCTACCAGGGCCAGATCGCCGACCAGATCGTCGCCGAGATGCAGGGCGGCCACGGGCTGATCACCAAGGACGACTTGAAGCGCTATAAGCCGAAGTGGCGCGCCCCCGTCCAGATCAGCTACCGCGGGTACACCGTCTACTCGATGCCACCCGTCAGCTCGGGCGGCGTGACGATGGGCGCCATCCTGAACATCATGGAGGGCTACGATACCTTGCCGCCGTTCGGCAGCGCGCCGTACGTCCATCGCGAGGTCGAGGCGATGCGGCGCGCCTTCATGGACCGCAATCGCTGGCTCGGCGACCCGGACTTCGTGGACATGCCGATCGAGCGGCTGCTGTCGAAATCGTACGCCGCGGAGCTTCGTGCCCAGATTCTGCCCGACCGGGCCACGCCGACGCCGCCCGTGGCTACCTCGGGCACCGAAGGCACGCACACCACGCATTACTCGGTTGTGGACGCGGAGGGCAACGCCGCCGCCGTCACGACCACCCTGAACGGCGGGTTCGGGAGCGCCGTTACGGTCACGGGCGCAGGATTCCTCCTCAATAACGAGATGGACGACTTCACCACCGCGCCCGGCAAGCCGAACATGTACGGCCTGATCCAGGGTGAAGCGAACGCGATTGCTCCGCGCAAGCGGATGCTCTCGGCGATGGCGCCGTCGATCGTGCTCGACCGCACCGGCACCCTGTTCATGGTCGTCGGCACCCCCGGTGGTCCGACGATCATCAACACCGTGTACCAGGTCATCGTGAACGTGGTGGACCACCGCATGTCGCTCGCCGAGGCGGTCGCGGCGCCGCGCGTACACCACCAGGCGCTTCCGGACCTGCTCTTCTACGAGCGGGGCGGGCTGTCCCACAGCACCATCGACCGACTGCGCGCGATGGGCTACGCGGTGCGCGAGCGGGGCCGGATGGGCGACATCGCGGCCATTCAACGAACCGCCGCCGGCTGGATCGGCGTGGCCGATCCCAGGCGCGGCGGCGGAGCTGCGGGCTACTGAAGGAGGGCCGTCAGGTCCGCTTCACGGTCAGCGGCTGCGTCAGCTTGATCGTGATGGCGGCCCCCTTGGGCATGACGACGTCAATGTCGCGCACGGCCCGTGAGACCGCCGCGCCAGTGGCCGCGCCGACAGCCCCGCCGATCACAGCCCCTTTGGCGTCTTTGCCGAGCAGCTTGCCGGCGATGGCACCAGCGGCCGCGCCGGCACCGACCCTCGCGGCGTCCGCACCCGTCACCCCGCGGCCCTTCATCACCGTGTCCTTCGACTCGACCGTCGCCTCGATCGGGTAGCTCGACCCCCGGACCGAAACGCTGTTCACCTGGAGCACGAGCTCCCCGCTCGAGTTGGGGTTCGGCGCGGGACGGGCCACGACGATCGTTCCGTGAACCGTCGCGCCCGCCGGGATCACCACGCGGCCCGCGGCGTCCCGTATGTCCTGACTGACCGTGGCGCTGAAGGAATCACCGGCTTTGGCGTGCCGGGTCGTGATCGTGTCACTCGCGGCGAGCGACAGCTTCGTTCCGGCCGGGGCCGTCAGGGTCGTCGGTACGGCCGGGGCGACCGGCTTCGCCGCCGACGGCTTGACCGCGGGCTGCGGGGCTTTCTTCCTGGGCGCGGGCCTGGCCGGCTCCGCCGCGGGGGCTGGCACATCGGTCAGCGCCGCAGTCGATTCGGTCGGCGCTAGCGTCAGGTTGCGCGCGGCCGGGTCCGCCGCCTGGGCCGCTTGCTCGCCCTTGGCGCACGCGAACAGGGTCGCGCTCGCGAGGACGGCCGGCAACAGTCTCTGGCGAATCATGAGGTACCTCTCCCTTTGGACGTCTGTTGTATGGCTGGGACTACCATAGGTTCCCGCCCCTGGGGGATCCCAGGCTAATACCCGGGTTTGTCCGATGCTGTGCTCACGCACACACTGTCGAGCAGGCGTCCCCATGTCGGTCTAGAGCCGGCTCTTCAGGAACTCGGGGGTCAGTCCCTGGAGCCAG
This sequence comes from Gemmatimonadales bacterium, assembly GCA_050733055.1. Classification (GTDB taxonomy): domain Bacteria; phylum Gemmatimonadota; class Gemmatimonadetes; order Gemmatimonadales; family GWC2-71-9; genus DASUAL01. Next base: position 1,468 of record JBOHSI010000223.1, on the reverse strand, counting down.
CTCGCGAGCAGCGTAAAGCGATCGGTGACGAGGAGGATGCCCAGCAGGACAAGCACCGCCCCGGCGACGCGGTTCACCCAGACGATATAACGTCTGAACCGCTGGAACCAGACGAGGAAGCGGTCGAGCGCGAGGGCGGTGACGATGAAGGGGATGGCAAGCCCCAGCGCGTACGCCGCCAGCAGCGCAGTGCCGCGACCGAGGCTCGCCTGGGCCGCGGCGTGGGTGAGGATGGCGCCCAGGATGGGCCCGATGCAGGGCGTCCACGCGGCGCCGAACGTGAAGCCGACGAACGCCGACCCGAGATAGCCCACGGGCTTGTTGGCCAGCTGGATCTTGCGCTCCCGCGCCAGGAACGTCGGCCGCAGGATCCCGAGCAGGTACAGCCCGAAGAGAATGACGATGAGTCCGCCGACCCGTCCGATCCACACCTGCGAGTGCAGCAGCAGGGCGCCGACCGCCGACGCGGTCGCGCCCAGCGCGACGAATACGAGTGAGAATCCCGCGACGAACCACAGCGCGTGCCCGAGAGCGGCCCCGCGCCGCACTTCGAGCTCCTCGACCGTCAGCCCGGTGAGAAACCCGATGTAGCTGGGGACCAGCGGCAGGACGCAGGGCGAGAGGAAGCTCAGGAGCCCGGCGACGAACGCGAGGGCGAAGGAGGGGGTGGAGGTCAACCGCAGAAGCAGACCGCCGAAACGACGGTCGTCCAGCGGCCGTCGTCGCCGCATTCGGCGGTGGAGGTCACGTTCATCGTACGCACGATCTCGCCCGAGAGCAGCCACTGCTCGCGTCGCTCGTCCCACGCCCTTTCGGGGTCGAACGGCACCCCCAGCACGGTGGCGAGCATCGAGGCGGCGAGGTCCTCGGCGTACTCACCGGACGCCATCTCGTTCTGGCCGTAGCTGTGGTGCTCGGAGATGTAGCCGTGGTGGGAGGGATCCGCCGGCATCGCGACGCCGATGGAGGCAGCCACGAGCCGGCTCGGCTCGTTGGTCGAGGACTCGGCGATCACGGCGAACAGGACTTGCCCAGGCTTCATCATCGACAGCCCCTCTTCACGGTCCACCAGCTCGCAGTTGGGCGGAAAAATCGAGCTGACCCGCACGAGGTTGAAGTTCGCAAGATGCGCGTCCCGCAGTGCCATCTCGAAGCTCGTGAGTTTTTCCTTGTGCCGACCGACGCCCTTGGTGAGGAAGGCCTTGGTGGGCACGAACATTCGCGAGTCGATCAACTCGTCACCTCGTGCGTGCTAGAGGGTTCGCCTGCTGACAACTCCGGCACAGCCCATAGATCTCCAGCCGGTGGTGGTGAGGTCGGAACTCCACCTCCTCGGCGAGCAGCGCGATCATCCGCTCGAGCCGGTCGTTCGAGAACTCCATCACCTTCCCGCACGAGGAGCAGATGCAGTGCTCGTGGGCCTGCCCCGGTGCGATCGGCTCGTAGCGCCTGAAGCCCTCGCCGAAAT
>JBOHSI010000222.1:0-6585 GCA_050733055.1 Gemmatimonadales bacterium | reverse complement strand
GGCGGAGGCGGAGGTGGTGGTGGCGGTGGGGACGCGAGCCTCGTCGGGACCTGGCGCAACTTGACGACCTTCTTGGACGCCATGTCTGGAGAAACGATCGTCTCCGAGACGCGCTGGACCTTCGCCGCCGGCGGGACGTGCTCCAAGGTCGTGACACACACGTTCGTGAACGCCGGCGTGCAGGACACGATCTTCCAGGGCGGCTGCACGTTCACGTCCGGCGGCTCGTCCGTCACGATCATCTTCGCCGGCTCCTCGGTTCCGACGACGTTCTCCGTAGCCTTCTCGAACGGGGATCTCCTGCTCGACGGGTTCCGCTTCCAACGAATCGGATGACCGGCGGCGCGCGGCGCTGGGACGCGATCGTCGTCGGGGGCGGCCCGGCCGGCGCGACGACCGCGCTGCTGCTCGCTCGCGCCGGCACGCGCGTGCTGCTGCTCGAACGAGCCCGGTTCCCCCGCGATAAGCCTTGCTCGGAGTACCTGAGCCCCGCGATGACCGCCGTCTTGGAGCGGCTGGGCGACGGCATCCTCGACGAGGTGGAGCGCGCGGCGCACGCGAAGCTCTACGGGATGCGCGTGGTCGCACCGAGTGGGGCGGCGATGCTGGGTCGGTTCATGGCGGATCACGGACATCCGCCGCCGCGTCCGTACAGCTTCGCGCTCCCGCGCACCGTATTCGACACGATCCTGCTGCGTGCGGCGCAGCGCGCGGGCGTGGTCGTACGGGAAGGGACGGCGGTCGAGGACCTGCTGTTCGAGGGTCGAGCGGTCGCCGGCGTGGTCGCCCGATCGGGAGACGGGAGGCGCGAGGCGCAGCACGCCCGCGTCGTGGTCGGCGCCGACGGGCTGCGCTCCGTGGTGGCGCGGCGGCTGGGGCTCGTGCGATCCTCGGCGCCGCGGCGAATCGCGTTCAGCGCCCATGTTGCCGGCGTGGCCGGGGTGGATGGTCTCGGGGAGCTGCACGTGAGCGCGAGGGGCTACGTCGGCCTGGGGCCCATCGGCGGCGGCGTGACCACGGTGGCCCTGGTCGTGCCGCTCGGCGCGGTGCGCCGGCATGCCACCGACTTCCGCACCCGCTTCTTCAACGAGCTGGAGCGATTTCCAGGGCTCGCGGGGCGGTTCGACGCGCGACGCCTCGTACGCGCAGTGTTGGTCACGGGTCCGTTCGCCCGCTGGGCGCAGCGCCCGGTCGCCGCCGGGGGAGGCGCGGTGCTCGTGGGCGATGCGGCCGACTTCTTCGACCCGTTCACCGGCCAGGGGATCTACAGCGCCGTCCACGGGGCCGAGCTCGCGGTGGGGACGATCGCGCCGGCGCTGGCGCGCGGCGCCGAACGGGGCGCGCCGCTCGCGGGGCCCGAGCTCGCGCCGTACGCCCGGGAACGCCGCCGCGCGTTCGCGGGTAAGTGGGCACTCGAGCGGCTGATCGGCGTCGGTGTGGGGTGGCCCGCGCTCAGCAACCGCGTCGTCGGGCGACTGGCGCGCCGGACGGACCTCGCGGATCTTCTCGTGGGCGCGACGGGGAACTTCGTCCCCGCCCGCCGGGTGCTCGCTCCGAGCTTCCTTGGCCGACTCCTCTGGTGACCATGTCTGCCGTCGACCCCGCGCAGTTCCGCCAGCTCCTCGGCCGATTCGCAACCGGCGTGACCATCGTGACCACGCGGGATCCGCACGGGCATCCGATCGGGATGACCGCAAGCTCCGTCGCCTCGGTCTCGCTGCACCCGCCGCTCCTGCTCGTGTGCGTGGACCAGCACCACGACCTGCACCCGGCGATGAAGGCCGCCCGGCGCTTCGTCCTCAACGTGCTCGCGGCCGACCAGGAGGCGCTCTCGCGGCGGTTCGCGGCGGAGCATCCGGACCGCTTCGACGGGGTCGGCTACACGGAGGACAAGCACGGCATTCCGGTGCTGGACGGGGTGCTCGCGAGCATCGACTGCGAGAAGCAGGGCGACGCACCGGGGGGCGATCACACCGTGTTCTTTGGCCTCGTCACGGGCGGTGCGGTCACCGATCGGCGACCCCTGCTATACTACCGCGGCGGCTACGCGGGCCTGCAGGGCGGATGATCAGCCGCGAGACCCTCGATAACCCGCGGGCGGAGCCGGCGGCCGTGCGCCGGACGCTCGCGGACATCGCCCGGCTGAACGCGCTGTTCGGCGGAACCCGAGCCGTGCTCGAGGCCCTCGAGCCCGTCTTCACGCGAGCCTGCGACGGACAACGTGCGACGGACCACGTGCGGTGGACGCTCCTCGATGTCGGTACCGGCTCCGGGGACATCGCCCGTGCTGCGGCGCGGGCTGCCCGGCGGCACGGCATCGACCTCACTCCCGTGGGCATCGAGCTCAACCCCACGGCCGCCCGGGCGGCTCGTGCCGGCGGCGTCCGGTCGATCATCGGTGACGGGAATCAACTGCCGCTCGGCCCACGCTCGGTCGACGTGATCGTCGCGAGCCAGGTGCTGCACCACTTGCCTCGGACAGTCGCCGTCAGGTGGATTGCGAGCTTCGACCGCCTCGCGCGCCGCGCCGTGGTGCTCGCCGATCTGCGGCGCTCACGCATCGCCATGGCGGGGGTGTGGCTCGTGTCGTTCGCCCTCGGCATGAGCGGCGTGACGCGTCGCGACGCGGTCGTGTCGCTGCGACGGGGGTACACGAAGCGAGAGTTTAACGGCATGCTGGGGGAGGCCCGGGTGCCGGCTGTGGCGCGGTGCCGGCCGGGGTTCAGGATCGTCGCGGCCTGGGAGCCGTCAGCTACCAGCCTTCAGCGTCAGTCGTCGGCCGCGCCGTCGCCACTGACGGCTGACGGCTGACGGCTCCGGGTCGCATGCGTACCATCGACCAAATCGTGATCCGCGCTCCGGTCGAGCGAGTGTTCGACGCGGCCTGCGACGTCGAGCGCTGGCCCGACATCCTGCCGCATTATCGCTGGGTTCGCTTTCTCGGGCGCCGTGAAGGGGGCGGTACCGTCGAGATGGCCGCGTGGCGGCCGTTCGGCCCGGTGCGCTACCCGACATGGTGGGTATCGGAGATGACGGTGGACCGGGCGGCTCGTGAGATTTGCTACCGCCACGTGCGGGGCATCACGTCGGGAATGGATGTCGTCTGGCGGCTGGCGCCCGCCGGCGACGGGGTCGGCGTGTCGATCGTGCATGAGTGGGGCGGTCCGGCGTGGCCGCTGATCGGCCCGCTCGCGGCGGCGCTCGTGATCGGCCCGGTGTTCATCCACGGCATCGCCGCGCGCACGCTGGCGGGGATAAAGCGGGCCGTCGAGCGTGCGTGACGAGCGCGAGTGAACTCGCGGAGGGTAAACGTGAACAACGGAGCGCGGCGCGTCGTCATCACGGGCGTCGGTGCGGTGACCCCAATCGGCACCGGGGCGGACGGTCTGTGGGCCGGGCTCACGGCGCGGCGCTCGGCGGTACGCACGATCACGCGCTTCGACCCGACGCCATTCCGCAGCAGGATCGCCGCCGAGATTCCCGACTTCCGGCCGCAGGACCACCTGGATGCGAAGCGCGCGAAGCGCCTGGACCGCTTCTCCCAGCTCGCGGTCATGAGCGCGCGGCTCGCGCTCCGTGACGCCGAGCTCGCGCCCGAACGCCAGGATCCCGACCGCGTGGGCGCGATGATGGGCTCGGCACTCGGCGGCGTCGCGTTCGCGGAGGCGCAGGTGGGCGGCTTCCTAAAGGAAGGCCCCCGCGGTCTCGACCCGGCGCTGGCGCTCGCGGTGTTTCCCGGGGCGGCGAGCTGCAACATCGCCATCGAGTTCGGGTTCACCGGCCCCAACTCCACGAACGCGATGAGCTGCGCCTCAGGCACGATCGCGGTGGGAGATGGCTTCCACGCGATCCGCTCTGCCCTCGCCGACGTGATGCTCGCCGGTGGCGCCGAAGCGCCGCTGGCGCCCATGACCTACGCGGCCTTCAGCGTCATCCGCGCGATGAGCACGCGGAATGACGATCCGGAGCACGCCTCACGGCCCTTCGACGAGGACCGGGACGGCTTCGTGATGGGCGAGGGAGCCGCGGTGCTCGTGCTCGAGGAGCGGAGCCGCGCGCTCGCGCGGGGCGCCAAGATGTACGCCGAGATCGTGGGCTACGGCTTCACCAACGACGCCTACCACATGACGGCGCCCCGTCCCGACGCGCGCCAGGCCGCGCGCGCCATTCGGCTCGCGCTCGCAGACGGAGATGTGTCGCCCACCGAGGTGGGGTACGTCAACGCGCACGGCTCGTCGACGCCGCTGAACGACACGACGGAGACGGCGGCGATCAAACAAGTGTTCGGCGAGCACGCGTACCGCCTCACCGTGAGCGGCACCAAGGGCTACTACGGCCACGCCCTCGGCGCGAGTGGCGCCATTGAGGTGGCCATCTGCGCGCTCGCGATGGAGCGTCGTTGGCTCCCGCCGACGATCAACCTCCAGCGCCCAGACCCCGACTGCGACCTCGACTGCCTTCCGGGCGAGGGCCGCGCGGCCGCGCCCGAAGTCGTGGTCTCGAACTCGTTCGGATTCGGCGGCATCAACGCATCGCTGGTGTTGCGGCGGGCGTAGGCCCGCCCCTACATTGCCGCCGCGTCCCTTTTCCGAGGGGTAATCCGTGATCAAGCATCTGCGGCCGCTTACGGCCGAGTTCGTCGGCACCATGCTGTTCGTGTTCCTAGGCGCAGGCAGCGTCGTGGCATTCGCCACGTCCGCCCCGGGCGCCCCGGGCGCCCCGGGTGCCGCGGCCGGTGCGCTCGCCGTCGCGCTGGCGCACGGGGTCGCTCTCGCGATAGTGGTCTCGGCGACGTTGAACATCTCCGGCGGCCACTTGAACCCGGCGGTGACGGTCGCGCTGTGGATCGCGGACAAGATCGACGGCGAGCGCGCCGTCCAGTACATCATCGCCCAGCTCCTGGGCGCGCTCCTGGGCGCAGCGCTCGTCAAGGGGATCCTTCCCAGAGCGGCCGTGGGGGTCGTGCTCGCCGGGACGCCGCAGCTCGCGGGGAGCGTCACGTTCCTGCAAGGCGTCTGGATAGAGGCGATCCTCACCTTCTTTCTCGTGAGCGCGGTGTTCGGCACGGCGGTGTCGCCGGAGGCACCGAAGATCGCGGGGTGGGGGATCGGCCTCGCCGTGTTCGTGGCGGCGCTGGTCGGCGGGAACATGACCGGCGCCGCGCTGAACCCCGCCCGGGCCTTCGGCCCCGCCGTGATCAGCTGGGCGCTCAACGGCCACGCGGTCTACTGGATCGGTCCCCTGCTCGGCGCCGCCGTGGGAGGCGCCTTGTGGAAGGCGGTGCTCTTGCCCCGATCGTAAGGTAGGGGGCGCAGCACGTTGCGCGCTTACAACAACTCCGCCGCAGCCGGAGCGAAGTAGCTGAGGATGATGTCGGCACCGGCGCGACGGATGGCGTGCAGCGTTTCCCACATCGCGCGCCCCTCGTCGAGCATGCCGCGCTGCGCCGCCGCCTTGATCATGGCGTACTCGCCGCTCACCTGGTACGCCGCCAGCGGTGAGCCGAACTCCAGTTTCGCGCGCCGAATCAGGTCCAGGCAGGGGAGGGCCGGCTTCACCATGATGATGTCCGCGCCCTCTGCCACGTCGAGCCCGATCTCCCGCATCGCCTCGTCGGCGTTGGTGCCCTGCATCTGGTACGTCTGGCGATCGCCGAACTGCGGCGTGGAGCCCGCTGCCTCGCGGAACGGGCCGTAGAACGCCGACGCCGTCTTCACAGCGTAGGACATGATGGGCACGCGCGAGAGCGCCGCGGCGTCGAGCGCCTTGCGAACCCCAGCCACGCGACCGTCCATCATGTCGCTCGGCGCCACGATGTCGATCCCCGCCCGCGCCTGGGTCACCGCGACCTTGCCGAGCAGATACACCGATGCGTCGTTGTCGACCTCGCCGTCCTGCAGGACTCCGCAGTGGCCGTGGTCGGTGTATTCGCACAGGCAGACATCGCCGATCAGGAGCAGATCGGGAACCGCCCGCTTCACCGCCCTGGCCGCCCGCTGCACGATCCCCTGATCGTCATACGCCTCGGACCCAGTTCCGTCCTTCGTCGCTGGCAACCCGAACAGGATCACGCCGCCCACGGCGAGCCGCTGCGCGCGCTCGGCGTCCTTGACGAGCTCATCCACCGAAGTTTGGTACACGCCGGGGAGCGCGGGCACTTCGCGCCGCACGCCCTCTCCGTGGCACACGAACAGCGGCCACACGAGCTGCGAGGGGACGAGGTGCGTCTCCTGGACGAGGCGGCGCAGCGCTGGGGTACGGCGCAGGCGACGCATGCGCCGGATCGGGAACTGGCTCATCGACCGAGCAATCTCGACGCGCCTTGCACCTGGAGCAGGTGCGCGACCGCGCCGCCTGCAGCGGCGGGATCCCGCTCGTCGATCTCGGCCGACGCCGTGATCTGCACAGACCCATCCCGGGCCGTCACCCGACCGTACAGCCGCAAGGAACCGGTCCCCGCTCCCTGCTCCCCGCCCCCGCAGTAGGCCGCCACCGGCGCCTGACAGCCGCCCCCCAGCGCCGCGAGCAGCCTGCGCTCCGCTGCGACTTGGCCGGCGCTCGCGACGTCCTCGAGCGGCCGCAACG
>JBOHSI010000221.1:0-11209 GCA_050733055.1 Gemmatimonadales bacterium | reverse complement strand
CCCCCGCCGCGAGCGATGGCTGAATAACGCCGTCCACGGTGACGCCCGGCACGTCGGACACCAACAGCAGCTCCACGGCGCGCAGCGCGCCCGCGACCGCCGCCGCCGCGGCGTCGGCGTTCACGTTGAACGGCACACCGCCCTCCGTCCCGGGCGCCGTCGGCGCGATGACGGGCGTGAGCCCCGCGAGCAGGAGGCTGTGGAGCAGCGAGGCCCGCACGTCGACGACGTCGCCGACATGCCCGAGCCCGCCGGGCGCCGGCCGGGCCGTGAGCAGTCCGCCATCCACGCCCGATAGACCGATCGCATCGAGTCCAGCGGCCCGGGCCGCCGTGACCACGAGCCGGTTCGCCGGTCCCGCGAGGACCATCTCGACGACCGCGGCGGCCTCAGGGGTCGTGACCCGCAGCCCGCCGCGCTTCTCGACGGGCAGCCCCAGCCGGCGCGAGAGCGCGCTCACCGCTTCCCCCCCGCCATGCACGACCACCACCGGCTCCAACGCCCTCAGGGCCTTGGCGCACGCCGCGAGCCAGTCGGGGCGCTCGAGCTGGTTGCCGCCGAGCTTGACGACGCGCACGCTCAGCACGTGAGCCCCGCCGTCTCCGGGAGCCCCAGCATCACATTCATGTTCTGAATCGCCTGCCCCGCCGCGCCCTTCACGAGGTTGTCGATCGCGGCGATCACTGTGAGCCGCGGACGACAGACGTTCGCGACCGGCACGACGCCGATGGCGACGCGGTTTCGGTACACCACGTCCTTGAGCGCCGGCAGGGTGCCGTGCATCACGACGACACAGGGCTCGTCGGCATACACCGCGTCGTACAGCCCTTCCGCCGTCGCCTGATCGAGCACCCGCGTGAGCGGCACGTGGATCGTCTCGAGAATCCCCCGCTTCACCGGGAGCAGGTGTGGCGTGAACACGAGGTCACCCGTGAAGCCGCTCTCCCGCGCGAGCGTCGCCTTCAGCTCCGGGAGGTGCCGGTGCGTGTTGCCCGCGGCATACGCGCGGAAATCCTCGGCGACCTCGCCGAACAGGAGCTCGCGCGCCGGCGTCCGGCCGGCGCCGGTGACACCCGATGCGGCGTCGATCATCACCTCGCGTGAGGCGTCGATCAAGCCCCGCTGCGCCAGCGGGAGGAGGGCGAGGAGCGCCGCCGTGGGATAACAGCCGGGGTTCGCGACCAGCTCGGCGGCGGCCACCCGGGGCCGCGTGACCTCGGTGAGGCCGTACACGGCCTCGGGCGACAGCCGGAAATCCGCCGAGAGGTCCACCGCTCGCTTGCCCGCCGCCCGGGCTTCGTGCACGTAGCGGGCGGACACGCCGTGCGGCAGGGCGGACAGCACGACCTCGACCCGACCGAGGGGCGCATCGTCGACGTGCAGCAGCCGGTGGCCTTCGAGGACCTCGCCCGCGGCGGCGTGCGCAGTCGCGAAGACGACCGAGGCCCCCGGGTGCCCGGCGAGGAGCCGGAGCAGCTCCTGGCCGACGTACCCGGAGGCCCCGAGGACGCCGACGGGGACGGATGAATTAATATTCATTTCTGCGGAAAAATATGCAGCACCGGAGGGAATGCAAGGGGTGTCAATCTACTGGCGCGGACCGGTCTACTCGACTTTCTCCAACCGAGGGTTCGGCCGGTAAGATCGACCGACTTTCGCTAAAGGTCTCCCCTCCACCCGCACCACGTCGGCCGTGAAGTCGAACCGCCCCTGGAACAGGCTCGAGCCGACCCCGTACATGTCCACCGGCACGCCTTCCTCCTCGAAGTGGCGGATCTTGTCGACGTTGAACCCCCCGGACACGACGATCTTCACGTGCTTGAACCCCTCCCGGTCGAGCGCGCGCCGCACGTTGCAAACGAGCTGTGGGTTCACGCCGGTGGGTTTGAGCGTTCCCATCTGCGGAATGACCGACTTGTCGACCAACGTCTCGGACGTGTCGATGCGCACGCCGTAGAGCCGCTCACCAAGCGCGCGCGCGACTTTCAGAGAGGTTCCGACGCAGTCGTTCTCGAAGTCCACGAGCGTGATCAATCCCACGCTCGGGCCCATGTGCTCCGCGAACTTGCGGGAGGCGAGCACAGTGTCACCACCGTAGGCCGCAATCAGACCGTGCGGCACGGTCCCGATCCCCTCCGAGCCCCACCAGGACGCCTGGGCGTCGGTCGAGACGCCGATCGCGCCCGCGATGTGCGCGGCATAACCGTCTCCCGTCTGGACCAGCCAGTGGTCGTGCCGGGCGGGAAAGAACATGACCTGCTTGGGCCTCGCGGCCTCGACCACGCGCCGGGTATTCGTGCCCACCTTGGTCCGCCGGGCGAGCACACCGAGGTACAAGGTCTCCAAGTGCGCGAACGCGTCGTACGGCCCTTCGATGAGGAGCACCGTTTCCCACGGCTCGATCTCGTCCCCGTCGTACAGCGCGTAGACCCGCATCTCGTCCCAAGTGACGCTGCACAGCTTGAGGATCGCGATCGCCTCATCGATGCCGCCGAGGAAGGCGTGGGCCTTGCCGAATACCTGCATCGTCACGCAGGGCCGGTGCTGATCCTTCAGGAGGACGTCGCGGGCGCGTACGAAGTACTTATCGGAGTAGTAGCCCTCCCGCATCTTCTCGACGGGGAGGTGGAAGATCGCGGGATCGAGCCGTGGCTTTCGGGGGGAGGGCATCGCCGGAAACATAGCGCGCTCAGCGCGCGCCGGGCCAGGCAAAGGTAGCGACGAGCGTGTCCCCCGCTGCGAGCGCGATCCGGCGGGCGATGTTGTCTAGGCGGCCGCAGCGCACGCCGGCAGGGGCGGGCGCATCGGGGACGGTGACGCGCAAGCAGATGACGTCGGCGCCGAGCGCCAGCGCGCTGTCGCGCCCGCTCTGCGGCGGGTCCGGCCGCACCAAGCCGACGTCGAACGCCGAAGTCGCGGTGCCCAGCGTGAAGCTCACGCGCCGGCCGGGCGTGTCGGGCACGAGGTCGAGCGCCCGGGTGCTGCTCGCCGTGTCCCCCCGCACCAGCGCCAGACGGACCATGACGCGGCGCGGTTGCGCGACCGCCTCCGCGCCGAACGCGAGCGAGCTGTCGATGACGGTGACCTCTTCACTCGGGCGGGTCTCCCCTGCCGCGAACTCTCGCGCCACGGTGATCTCCACCCAGAGGTGGCGGTGCCCCCCGCGCGGCGCGGTCCCGAAGGGGTAGAGCCGCACGGTGCCGCCCCACGGCAGTCGCGCCGAGCGTCGGTAGTTGTCCTCTTCCCAGAGCGGCAGCCCGCGCCGCGAGCTCCCCGCGAGCCGCCGGCCGAAGAACATCCCGGAGAGCGTCACGGTGTCCGGCTCGGGAAGGAGGCCGAGCAACCCCCTCACCTCGGCCGTCTCGGTGCGGAGCGAGAGGCGCACGTCCGTGCCCTGGGATCCGGCCACGACGCTCGTGGCGAGCAGGCGCGTCGCCGAGCCCGCGCGCTCCAACACGCGCAGCCGGTAGCTCACGCGATAGTTCCCCTGCGGCAGCGCGGCGAGGACCGCCGCGGCAACGAGGCTATGGCGCCACGAAGGTCGCACGCGTGGCCTCGAGCGAGCCCGTGCCGGGCCCGCCCCATCGAACGTGGGCCAACCAGCCGGCCGCCGCCCCGGCGGCGAGGCTGATCGTCATCCACAGCGCAAGGGCGCGCCCGCGAATCGCCGGCCGGGGGACCATGCGGGCGTGTGGCTCGCCGGCCGAGCGCGCGAACGCTACGCGCATCTCGAGATGGCTCACGCGGGCCTCGGCGCAGTGTCGGCAGCCGGCGAGGTGGCGTGCCAGGGCGGCACGCTCAGGAAGGCTCAGCTCGCCGTCCAGCTCCACATCGACCTGCCGCACCCAGTCGTCGTGCATCAGGGAAGCTCCTCCCGCACCTGGTAGCGCAGGGCGCGCCGCTGCATCCAGCGCACCGCAAAGGCGTCCGCCAACGATCGGAACACACGGTTCCACATGCCGTACTTCGTGCGCCCGAACCGCCGCGGCCGGTGCTGCACCGGTACCTCGGCCACCGTGCCGCCGTGCAACTTGATCAGGGTCGGCAGGAAGCGGTGCATCCCGTTGAACAGCGGCAGCGCCCGCACGGCGTCTGCGCGGAACGCCTTCAGCGAGCAACCGGTGTCGCGGATCGTCTCGCGGTTGAGCTGGTTGCGCACGCCGTTCGCGATGCGGCTCTGGAGCCGCTTCCACACGCTGTCCCGACGGTTCACGCGGTAACCCACCACGGCGGTCGCGCCGCTCCGCTCGAGCTCGTCCAGGAGCGCCGGGACATCGGCCGGGTCGTTCTGGAGATCCGCGTCGAGCGTCACGATCACCTGCCCCCGAGCGGCTCGGAACCCCGCAGCGAGCGCCGCGGTCTGTCCCGCGTTCGCGGCGAAAGCGACGATGTGCAGCTCTGGGTGCTCGCGCTTCAGCGCCTTCAGCACCTCGAGAGAGCCGTCGGTCGAGCCGTCGTCCACCGCCACGACCTCGTAGCTCCGACCCCGGCCGGAGAGCACCCGGCCGATCTCCTGGATCAGGATCGGCAGGTTCTCGCGCTCGTCATACACCGGAACCACCAGCGACATGTCAGCCGCTGCGGACATACTTCAGTTCGCGGGCGTCGGGGTAGCGGCTCGCGAGTGTCGCGATCAGGGCGTCTGCTTTCGCGGCGTCCTTCTGATGGGTGCGATAGATCTCGGCGAGTCGGATGCCGGCGAGAATGGCGCGGTGCGTCGGCGGATCGGTGGCCAGCAGACGTTCGAGCGTCGCCGTCTCCTGCTCGATGGTAATCCCGGTCCCCGGGGGCATGGCGCCGCCCGTCAACGCGCTCCCGAAGAACCGGCCGAGCGGCGAGACGAGCGTGTCGAAGAGCTGCCCGAAGAAGCTCCACGCACCCCACAGCGCGAGGAACAGCGCCAGCAGCTTCCAAGCGACGTCGATCGCCAGGGACACCGCGACCGCGACGGCGGCGACGCCGAGGATGCCGCGGATGACCGCGCTGGGGCTGGGCGGATCTTCGTAGTGCACGGTCGGAACGTTAGGGCCGGCTCTCTGACGGAGCAAGTTGACAGGCGCCGCTCGAGTGCGTAAAACCAAGCACGTCATCCTCTCCAACGGAGCGCGAGGCGTGTCCCTTGTTCTGTCCCGTCGCGAGTTCGTCTCATCCACGGCCGTCGGCATGGCCGCCGCTACCGCTTTCGATATCCCGTACGCGATGCGTCCGCCACGGCCCCTGCCGGCCGCCAGCCGCTGGGCGGCGAGGCCGGTCGTCGTCGCGAGCGCCAACGGCGTGCGCGCGGTGCAGAAGGCCTTCGACATGCTGCTGCAGGGCGCCGACACCCTCGACGCGGTCATCGAGGGCGTGAAGATCCAGGAACTCGACCCCAACGACGACTCGGTGGGCTACGGCGGGCTGCCCAACGCCGACGGAGTCGTCCAGCTCGATGCGGCATGCATGCACGGGCCGACCAAGCGTGCCGGCGCGGTGGGCGCGCTCGAAGGCATCAAGACGCCGTCCGAGGTCGCGAAGCTCGTGCTCAAATACACGGACCATATCTTTCTGGTCGGCCCGGGCGCCAAGCGGTTCGCGCTTCAGTACGGCTTCCAGGAGGAGAACCTGCTCACCGAGCATGCGCGCGAGGAGTGGCTGCGCTGGCGCGCGAACTTGAACCCCGAGGACGACTACCTCGACGTGCCGGAAGGCGAGCGCCTGAGCGTGCGGCCCACCGGGACGATCAACTGCGACGCGGTCACGCCGCACGGGGACCTCTCCTCGGTGACCACGACCAGCGGGCTCGCCTTCAAGATCCCCGGGCGTGTCGGCGACAGTCCGATCATCGGCGCAGGCCAATACACCGACAACGACGTCGGTGCAGCAGGCTCGACGGGCCGCGGCGAGTCGAACATCAAGGTGTGCGGCGGGTTCCTGGCGGTCGAGTTCATGCGCCGGGGTATGAGGCCCGCGGACGCCTGCCTCGAGACGCTGAAGCGGGTCGTACAACTGACCGAGAAGCGGCTGCTCGATCCTGGCGGCAAGCCGAGGTTCGGCCTCAACTTTTACGCCGTGAACAAGCGCGGCGAGTTCGGCGCTGCGTCGCTCTATCCGGGGCGCTACGCCGCGTACGACGGAACCGAAGCGAAGCTCCGGGATACGGCGTATCTCTACGAGCGCCGCGCTGCGGGCCGTTAGCGCGGCGCTCGGGCTGCTCGCGGGCGCGGCCCCCGCGCTCGCCGCCCAGCGTTTCTGGCGCGACAACCTCTATCCTTACGCCTGGTACACCACCATCGACGGGCTGTGGGGAGCCCTCCACTACGGCCGCTACAGCCCCGTGGGCTTCGTCGAGCGCCCCGAGCCGAACCTCGCCGCCGTCACCTTCGACATCGGCGCGAGCACCCAGGGGAGCCGCTTCTTCGTCGCCGATGCGCAGGCGCCGGCGTGGTGGGACGGCTGGCGAGCGAACCTGACGATCACGACGGCGCGGGTGAACCGCCTCGGCTATTACGGGATCGGCAACGACACCCGCTACGTCGCCGACAGCGCCCGCGCCCTCGGGACCCACTTTTACCGGGTGAGCCGCACCGCCACGAGCCTGCGCGCCACGGTCCAGCGTCGTGTCGCCGGTCCCGTACGGGTCCTCCTCGGCACCACCTTCCAGCACACCGACTTCCGTCCGCTGCCGGGACAGAGCGTGTTCCGCCGTGACCTGACATCGGGCGCCGTAGATCCCGCCACCGTCCCGTTCGACGACCGGGTCGTGCGCGCGGGGGTGGTCTTCGATACCCGCGACCACGAGATCGATCCGCATTCCGGGCTGTTCGTCGAGGCGCTGTTCGCCAGCGGGAGGGGTTACACCCGGACCACAGCCCACGCGCGGGTGCAGGTGCAACCGCTCCAGAGGCTCGTCCTCGCGGGGCGACTCGGCGGCGACGGGATGGGCGGGAAACCACCGCTCGCGGTCGAGCAGGAGATGGAGTCGAGCGAGCGGCCATTCGTCGTCCTGGGCGGCTACCGCACGCTGCGCGGGTACTACGAGGGGCGCTTTACGGGGCACGCCAAGCTGCTCGGCGGCGTGGAAGCACGCTACGTGCTGCTCTCGGTGCCGAGCGTGGTCGAGCTGAAGCTCGTCGCTTTCGTTGACGCGGGCCGCGTGTTCGGGCCGCAAGAGCAGTTCCGCCTGACCACCGCCGCGCTCCACACGGGTGCGGGCGGTGAGGTCGCGCTCCGCTTTCTCCGCAACTCCCTCGTCGTGGTGGGCGTGGGCGCGGGGGGCGAAGGAGTGCAGCTCCTGTGGGGCACGACGTGGAGCTACTGACAAGCCGGGGAGCGGGGAGCGGTACCATACGGTGCCCATCTTTGATCACGCCGATGGTACCGCTCCCTGCTCCCCGCTCCCTTAGACCTCCCGGATTTCAATTCCCCGCTTCGCTAGTTCGTCGAGATACGGAGCGAACGGCACCGCCTCGTCCGGGGTGCGCACGCCCTTCACGGCGATGCGGCCGTCCACCTGCATGAGGCCCGTGACTGCGAGGGAGTAGCCGGTGGTCCGCATCATCGCGCTGATGCCATGGGCCTCGTCGTAGTAGTCGAGCAGCTGCCATGCGGCCTGCTTCCCGTTCCGCCCCCGCACCTCCACCCGCAGCGCGACGAGATCGCGCCCAGGTCGGCGCAGTGCGCCCCGACGTCCACGGCCGCCCTCGAGACGTCGAGGTTGAAGTAGTATGGCGCAGCGTTGAGAACCGCATCGTGTCCTCGCACCGCAGCGCGCACAGCCGCGGCGTCCTGCACGTCGAGCGTCAGGAGAGCGAGCCGCTTGCCCACGTACGGGTTGATGAAGGCCGGGATACTGTCGGGCTTCAGGTCGGCAACCGTGACGCGCTCCACACGCGGATGCTGCAACAGATCATACGCGCAGGCGGACCCCTGGAGCCCCGCGCCCAAAACCAGCATGCACATGGCGCACTCGCCTCCGAGCGTGCATGAGGGGGAACGACGAGCGGGCGGAAACCTAGCGAGGCACGACAGTCGACGGAACCCCAGGTTGCGCCGGTCGCGAGCCGGCAGCGGCGGTGGAGGCCTCGCGTTAGATTCGCGCCCGATGACCCAGGCCGACCTCACCCGCCAGCGTCTCATTCGCGCCGCGCTGGAGCTGTTCACCGGCCAGGGCTATCACATCACCACCACACCCCACATCGCGAAGAAGGCTGGCGTGGCGGAGGGCACGATCTACCGCCACTTCGACTCGAAGCAGCACCTCCTGAACGAGCTGTACCGCACGGCAGGGCGCTGGGCGGTGCGACTCGTCAAAGACGCGGACGCACTCAAGGTGGGGCCGCGCGAGAAGCTTGCCGAGCTCGGGCGCGGGCTGGCCGCCGGAGCGGGGCGGGAGCCCGAGGTGGTGCGCCTGTTCTTCATCCAACGCCACGGCGAGTTGCTCGACGACGAGAGCCGCAAGGTAGCGCGCGATTTTCGACTCGGGCTCGAGGCGCTGATCGCCCAGGCGAAAGCCGAAGGGTCGGTAAAGCCCGGCGCCGCCGAGGTGTGGGCCGCAGTGTGGCTCCGCGTGGTAACGCTCGTGATCGACCGCGTGTCGGGCAAGGAGTGGCCGGAGGGCCACGCCGGCGTGCAACTCGGGCTCACCGCCGCCTGGGACGCGATCGCAGAGACCAGGCGGCTCTAGCCGTCTCTAACCGTCCGACCGCCGCAGTTCAAAGAGCGCCACCTCCGGCGGCGTGAACACGCGGATCGGTACGCCGACGACTCCAATGCCCCGACTCACATACAGCTGGCTGTTCCCCCGCTGGAAGTGCCCCATGACGTACTTCGTGATCAGCCGGCCGGCCGACCAGCCAACGAGCGGCACGTAGAACTGCCCGCCGTGGATGTGTCCCGCCAGCGTGAGCGGGATACCGCGCGGCGCGGCCGTGTCCCACGCGCCCGGGCGGTGCGCGAGCAGGATCTTGAACGCGTCCGAGGGCGCGGCCTGGAGCGCGGCATCGACGTCGTGGGGTTGCGGGTCGTCGGCTGTCCAACTGCGCGGGTCCTCGATGCCGAGCAGAGCGAGGGTCGCGCCGCCGCGCTCGAGCACGTGGCAGCCGTTCTTCACCACGACCTGCCCGGCGTCCCTGCAGCCGCGGATCACGGCCTCCTCCCCGGTATACCGGTCATGGTTGCCGATCACCGTCACCACGCCGAGCGGAGCCCGGAGGTCGCGGAGGGCCCGCACGTACGGCGGAATGTAGGACGGCGAGATGTCGATCATATCGCCAGTCTGCACGATCAGATCGGGCTGGAGCCCGTTCGCCTGGGCCACGATCTCGCGCATCTCATCCTCGCCGAGGTGGATGCCGGCGTGGAGGTCCGAGACGTGAAGCACGCTGAGGCCGTCGAGGCCCGGCGGCAGATCGGGGAACATCAGCGTGCGGCGGGTGATCTCGGGCACGCGGTAGGCGCTCCAGATGCCGTAGGTGGAGAGCGCGGCACCGGCGGCGGCGTACGAATAGACGGCGCGCGCGAGGAAGCGGCGGCGCGACACAAGGGAGCGGGGAGCAGGGAGCGGTACTTCGCGGCGCGCGGCAGAGTCCCGGCGTGCACCGAAGAGTACCGCTCCCAGCTCCCTGCTCCCCCAGACAACGAACTTCCCTAGGAGATAGACGCTCACGAGCGCGCAGAAGATCCACCCCAGGATCTGCCAGGCGATCCACGGGCCGAGGTACGGGATTCGTCCGATGCCCCACACGGAGCCGAACAGGGCGCGAGCGGCGACGAAGATCCACGGCAGGTTGCCGATCACGAAGACGGCCCCGAGGGCGCGGCGCACGAACCGCGCGTAACGCGGCCGGGTGGGGTCGGCAAGTCGCTCGCGCAGGTACAGATAGATCAGCACCTGCGGCGATACGAACAGAACCAGATAGATTAGGCGCGTGATCATGCGCTCGGTCACCGTCCTCGGTCTGGGCCTCGTCGCGCCGCTCATGCCGCTCGCCGGCCAGCAGCTCAGCGCCACCGAGCGCGCCGCGGCCGTCGCGACGATCTGGGCGGAAGCCCGCTACAACTTCGCCTACTGGGACCACGTGCAGGCCGACTGGGATTCGGCCCTCGCCGCCACCCTGAAGCTCGCTACAGAGCCGCAGTCCGACATCCGCTTCTATCGGCGCCTGCGGCGCTTCCTCGCCCTGCTGGGCGACGGCCAGGCCGCGGTGATCCCGCCCGCGAACCTGCGTTCACGCATCGCCCGGCCCCCACTCCTGCTCGAGAGCATCGAGCGCCGGCCGTACATCCTCGACTATGCGGAGAACGACGAGATGCGCATCGCGCGCCCCGAGCGGTTGGCGGAGATCGTCGCCGTGCAGGGCCTGCCTGCCGAGAGCTGGATCCGCGACTCCGTGCTTCCCGAGATTGCGGCGGCGACGCCCGCCGACCGCTGGCAGCGCGCCGTGGCGTGGATGCTTCAAGGCGAAAAAGGCACCCTGCTACAGCTCTCGCTCCGCCTCGCGGGGGGCGGGCAGCGCGGCATCAGCGTCACCCGCAGTGTCTCCCTCAACGACCGCTGGCCGCTCGAACCGCCCGAGCTCCAAATCGACTCGCTGCCCGACGGCGTGGTCGTCGTGCGTATCGCCGCACTCGCGGACGAAGATGTCGTGAGGCAGTTCGACCGCGCGTTCCCCGATTTCATCGGTGTGAACGGGCTGGTGCTCGATCTCCGCCGCGCCGGCGGCAGAACCGGCGAAAACGGATACCAGCTCCTGGCGCGCCTCACCAACACCCCGTTCCCGGCCGTGCGCTGGAGGACCCCGGCATATCGGGCCGTCTTCCGGGCCCGGCGCCTGCCCGACTCCGCGATGTACTGGTACGGCCCACCGCCCGCAATCGTTGCGCCGCGCGTCGACCGGCCCCCCTACGACGGCCCCGTCGCGGTGCTCGCCTCCAGCGCCACCACGGGAGCGGCGGAGGATCTCCTCGTGGCGTTCCGAAACACGGGGCGAGGCGTGATTATCGGCGAGCCGTCCGGCGGGAGCCCGGGCGAGCCGCTCGAGATCCAACTCCCCAAGAATTGGACCGTCACGTTCTCGGTCACGCGCCACGCGTTCTCCAACGGAGAAGAGTTCGCCGGGACGGGCATCCGCCCGGAGATTCCGGTGTCGCGGACCGCGGCCGACGTGCTCGCGGGGAGGGACGCAGTGCTGGAGCGGGCGCGGGAGTACCTGGGCGGTAAGAGGCGGTAGGG
>JBOHSI010000220.1:0-10361 GCA_050733055.1 Gemmatimonadales bacterium | reverse complement strand
GCTCGGGACGATGTACGTGACGATCACGGAGGACGACAAGGGTCAGCCGTTCGAGGTATTCATCTCGCTCGGCAAGGCGGGCGGTGCGCTCATGGCCGACGTCGAAGCCATCGGCCGCCTGATCTCGCTCGCACTCCGATCCGGAATACCGATGCGCGGGATCTACCGCCAGCTGCGCGGTATCTCGTCCGATCGGGCGGTCGGGCTGGGGCCGAACAAGGTGTTGTCCGTTCCGGATGCCATCGGCATCGCGATCGAAAAATGGATGCAGGACAAACACGGCGTCCAGCAGGACCTCCTGGCGGGGACGGGCGGTTCGGGGCTGGCGGCGAGCCTGCCGGCGCGCCCGGTGATCGCCGGGGAGGGCGGCGCGGCGGCGGTGCGATCGGGCGTCCCGGCGCAGGACTTCATCGGCGCCTGCCCGGACTGCGGCTCCCAGCTCGCGTTCATCGAGGGCTGCGCCAAGTGCCACGTCTGCGGCTTCAGCGAGTGTGGCTGATCGGCCACACGCCGCAGGCGGCTATGGTCCGGTGGTCAGTCGTCACACCGCCGAGTGGTCAGCCCGTGTGACTCCGATCACGACTTCGAGGAATGGGGCCATGTTATTCTCATCTCGTGACCATTCCTCTCCGCTCCGTCACCCCGACGCGGTTGCAGGCTAAGGGTTGGGCCCGAGTCGGCAAGCCCGGCGCGCACCTGCTGCGCCGCGGTGCGTGGTATCCCGTGGTCCGCATCTCGTCGAGCCACATCGTCGTCCTGGACGTCAACCGGCGGAACGTACCCGTCGACCGCCGCTTCCTCGAGATCCGCTACCATCCCCCCGAGCGGTGGAGCATCGTGCGGTGTGAGCCGCGCGAGATCCAGCGTGTGGGGCGGCTCTTCCCGCTGACGTACGCGGTGTGCCCGGTCTGCCGCCACCGGCAGGCGTTCGAGGCGGATACGAGGGAGTTGACGTGCGAGCGCTGCAAGAAGGTGGCGGCGCTTGCGTGGGACGAACTGAGCTGACGGCTCAGAGCAGGACGACCCGGTCGCCGACCGAGACGATTCCAGATCCCACCCCGATGCAGTAGAACCCCCGCGTCCCGCCATCCAGGAACTGAAGGTGGGATTTCAGCACGTCCGGCTCGACCATCCGGTGGAGGGCCCACCCCGTGAACGGCCGGCACGGGCGAGCGATATCGAGCACCTTGAGCCGCGTCCGCTCGGCGCCATCCGGAGCGCAGATTGCCAGCCCGTCCCGCAGGTCAGCGATGGTGACGCGCCGCTCCACGTCGACGATGATGTTCTCCCCGGCGCACCCGATCTGGATGCGGTTGCCGAAGCGCTGTTGCATCGCGGCGTAATGAGACGTGAAGCCGACCGAAACCCCGTGTTCGCCATCGGGGTTCTTGGTGCGGGGGTGCGTCCGGTGGTGGACGTCGACGACCCAGGAGTGGTCGGCGGCCTCGCCGAGCGCCCCGTCGGGGGTGAGCGCGAGCCGGTCCACCGGCAGGATCGCTGACGGATCGTAAACGCGGTGGGCTTGCTCGCCGGTCTTCAGAGAGGAGCGTTGGATCTGAAGCCGAACCACCGGGCCGAGGTCGCGCATAACAAAATCTACAAAAATAGCGTAGTATGAGGTGAGCAAACCTCTATGCGGATCACCCTCGGCTGGGCCCGATGTGCCGACGATGTCGCGGACATCCTGCGCCGCGGCGCCTGGTACCCCATCGTCGAGGAGTCGGTGGATGGGCATGTCGCCGTCGAGGTCCGGCAGCAGCGCATCCGCCTCAACCGCGCGGACGTGACGATCCGGAGGGAGCCCCCCGACCACTGGAGCATCGTCGTCCGTACCGGGGTGCTCCGGCCCACGCTGGGAGGGAAGGGCATGGAGGTCGTCACGACCTACTCCGTGTGTCCGCTGTGCCACTACCGTCAGGATTTCGCCGGCCGGCCGGACACGCTGCGCTGCGTGCGCTGCGGCGCCACATCGCCCGTGGACTGGTCCGAAACCTGCTAGGCGTTGCCCGTCGCCGGTCGCCCGCAAACGCACATCGCTTGCAGGCCGATTTATAATTAGTATATTAACCATCAATATATTAACCATCTTCGCACGTGCGACGTGCGACGTGCCACATGTGACGGGGTCACATGACCGACCGATCCGAGCTCGCCTTGCAGCTCACCGAAGCTGTCGCCGCCACGCATACCGCGGTACAACGAGCGGGAGACCGCGCGTTCCGGGCCTATGGGCTGTCGCACCGCGCCCACGGCGCCCTGAGCGCCGTGGACCAGGGCGGCCCCGACGGCGCGCGGCCGAAAGACATCGCCGACGCACTCGGCGTGTCGCGCGCGGCCGCCACAACCTTCATCCAGCGATTGGAGGCTAAGGGGCTGGTGGAGACCACCCCCGACGCCGAGGACGACCGCAGCGTACGGGTGACCCTCACCCGCCGCGGGCTCGAGGCGCTGCTCCGGGTAGGCCAACTCGAGCGGCGGCTCGCTGCCCGGGCGATCGAGGGGTTGCCCGCGTCGAGCATCGCGCGTGCCGTCCACCTGCTCCGGGTGTTCCGGCGGCGGCTCGACGAGAAGCAGATTGGTGTCGTGCGCTGAGCGAGGTTACCCATGTGGGTATCTTTATGCATCCTGGGGCGCGCCGCGAGCGGTCGCAAGGCGGGAGGAGATAGCACTTGAGGTCCGCTGCGTACTTCATCGCTCGATAATCACTTAAATCGATCCGCCCGGTCGGTCCCTTTCGTTCATTGGCGCTCTCCGCTGGGGCGTTCGCAGAGCGTACTTTTCCACATCTCGACTATTGCCGGGGAATGTTGAAAACTGACGGTGCGCCGATCCAGCACAGCGCTACTCGTGTCCTGCGTGGCGCGGAGCGGGTGCTGGTGACGACGGGGGCGGGCATGTCGCTGGAGAGCGGGATTGCCACGTTCCGGGACGCGCTGACCGGACTCTGGGCGCGCTATGATCCGGAGGAGCTCGCGACGGAGGCGGGGTTTCGTCGGCACCCCGCGCGTGTGTTCGGCTGGTATGCGTGGCGGCGGCGCTTGGTGCGCGCCGCCGTGCCGCACGCCGGCTATCACGCCCTCGTCGCCCTGGAGCGGCTGGTGCCGAGCCTCGCGATCGTCACGCAGAACGTAGACGGACTCCACCGCCGGGCCGGGAGTCGGCGCGTCCTCGAGCTGCACGGCTCGCTCGAGCTGTTCTCGTGCGTCGACGCCAGGCATCCCTTCCCCGGGGATGCCATCCCGTTGCCCGAGGCGGACACCGAATGCGAGCCGCCGCACTGTCCGCAGTGCGGTTCGCGGGTCCGGCCGGACGTCGTGTGGTTCGGCGAGACGCTGCCCGAGCGCGTGACCACGGAGGCCTGGGACCTCGCGGCCTCGTGCCAGGCGATGCTCATCGTGGGAACGTCGGGGCTGGTGCATCCGGCCGCGCAGCTTCCTTTTATAGCGCGCGACGCGGGCGCCATGGTGATCGAGGTCAATCCCGATCCGACCGAGGTCTCCAGGGCGGCGCACATCGCCTGCCGCGGGCCGGCCGGCACGATATTGCCGGCGTTGGTCGCGGCCCTCAGGGAGGGGGAGGGGGAGGGGGAGGGGGCACGAGCCTGATCCGCCGAACGAAAATCGTCGCGACGCTGGGCCCCGCGACTGGTGCGGCCGAGCAGATCGCGCTGCTCATCGACGCCGGTGCGAACGTGATTCGCGTGAACGCCTCGCACGGGACCGCGGAGCTGCGCGCGGAGTGGGTCACCGCGATCCGACGGGCGGCCGGGGCGGCGGGCCTGCCCGTCGCGGTGCTCGTGGATCTGCAGGGCCCGCGCATCCGGGTCGGGGGGCTCTCCGGCCCGCGCGCGCTGCGTCCCGGCGAGACCGTGATCTTCGCGCCCGAGAGTATGGCCCGGGGCGACGAGTTGCCCACGACGTATGACGATCTCGCGAAGGATGCACGCGTCGGTGCCAGGATTCTGCTTGACGACGGCCTGCTCTCCGTCGAAGTGACGCGGATCGCGGGGCCGCGGGTGGAGGCCCGCGTCCTGGACGGCGGCACGCTCACCGCGCACAAGGGGATGAACCTTCCCGGGCTGCAGGTGAGCGCACCCGCGCTCACCGAAAAGGATCGCGAGGACGTGGCGTACGCCGTCGGGTGGGGCGTCGAGTACCTGGCCCTCTCCTTCGTCCGCCGGGCCGAGGATCTCGGCGAGCTGCGGCGGCTCGTTCCCCCAACGGTGAAGCTCGTTGCCAAGATCGAGAAGGCCACGGCGCTCGACGACCTCGATCGCATCCTCCAGGCGTGCGAAGCGGTGATGGTCGCGCGGGGCGATCTCGGCGTCGAGCTGCCGTTCGAGGAGGTGCCGGTCGTTCAGAAGCGGCTGATTCGCGAGGCCAACCGCCACGGCAGGCCCGTGATCACGGCGACGCAGATGCTCGAGTCGATGGTCCACCACCCGCGGCCGACTCGGGCGGAGGCCTCGGACGTTGCGAACGCCATCCTCGATGGCACCGATGCCGTGATGCTCTCGGCCGAGACGGCGGTCGGCGAGTATGCGGTGGACGCTGTGCGGGCGATGGACCGGATCATCCGCGAGATGGAGCGCCACAGCCTGGGAGCGGGGGCGGGCCGGGGGGGGCGGGACGATCGCCGCCTCGGGGCGGAGTACGAAGTATCGGTCGAGGACGCCATCGCTCTCGGGACGAGCGCCGTCGCCCGGATGCTCAAAACGCCGCTCATCGTGACGCTCACGAAGGGCGGCTTCACGGCCCGCAAGGTCGCCGCGCTCCGGCCGTCGGTGCCGATCCTGGCCGTCACCACCGAGCCTGTGACCTACCGGCAGCTGGCACTGGTGTGGGGTGTGACGCCGGTGCTCGTCGACCGGGTGCCGAGCTACGACGCGATGCTCACCGTTGTGCGCGACCTGATTCTCAAGCGCGGCTATGCCCGTGCGGGCGACCGGATCGTGATGACGGCGGGGGTGCCGTGGGAGGTGTCCGGCGCGACGAACCTGCTCAAGGTCGAGGTCGTCTGACGTGCGGGTCGTCCTCCTGGGCACCGGCACTTCGTATGGCGTGCCGCAAATCGGCTGCCGCTGTCGCGTGTGCACCTCGAGCGATCCGCGGGACAAGCGGACCCGCACCGCGGCCTTGATCGAGTCACGCGGACAGCGCCTCCTGATCGACACGCCGCCGGAGCTGCGGCTGCAGCTCGTCGCCGCGGGCGTGAGCACGGTCGACGCGGTGCTCTTCACCCACGCGCACGCGGACCACGTGCACGGCATCGACGATTTGCGCGCGTTGACGGTGCGGCACGGCGCCCGCTTGGGCGTGTACGGGCCCGCCGCCACAATCGCTGAGCTGACGCAGCGGTTCGGCTACGTCTTCGACGCGACGCCCGCGCAGCCGGGCACGAGCAAGCCGGAGCTCGCCGCGTATCCGCTCGGGCGCGCGTGCGAGACCGAAATCGCCGGGATGCGTGTGTGCCCGGTGTCGCTCCCTCACGGTGACCAGACGGTGTTCGGCTATCGCGTGGGGCCGGTCGCCTACCTCACCGACGCGAAAGAGATCCCCGAGGCGGCGCGTGCGCAGCTCGCCGGGGTCCAGGTGCTGGTACTCAACGCGCTGCGGTCACGGCCGCATCCGTTGCACCTTTCGATCCCCGAAGCCGTGGCGGCGGCGCAGCGAATCGGCGCGCAGCGTACGTTCCTCACGCATCTCACGCACGAGACGCTGCACGCGGAGCTCGAGGCGCGCCTCCCCCAAGGCGTGGCGCCGGCGTACGACGGGCTGGTCATCGAGGTGGACGCGGTCTAAATTCGAGTGCGGGAGGACGGTCTCATGTCGAACGCACTCGACGCGATGCTGCAGCGGTTCCAGAGTCCCTCGGTGCGCCAAGGTGCCGCGATGGACGCCCTCGTGCGGCAGGCGGTGTTCGGCGCGCCGGACGAGCAGCAACAGGCCCGCTGGCTCATCTGGGAGATCGGGCAGCAGGCGGGCGTGCGCCCGGCCTCCATCCACGAGCTATACCTGGCGCGCGGCCGCGGGGAGGTCCCGCCGTTCACGACGCCCGCGATCAACGCGCGCGTGCTCGCTTACGACACGGCACGCGCGGTGTTCCGTTCCGTGAAGCGATTGGACGTCGGTGCCGTGATCTGCGAGATCGCTCGCAGCGAGATCGGCTACACCGACCAGCGGCCGGCCGAATACGTCGCGGTGATGACGGCGGCGGCGCTGCGCGAGGGCTTCACCGGGCCGCTCTTCGTCCAGGGGGACCACGTCCAGGTGAACGCCAAGAAGTACGCCGCGGATCCCGAAGGCGAGCTCCGGGCCGTGCGCACCCTGATCGAGGAGGAGCTTCACGCCGGGTTCTACAACATCGACGTGGACACCTCCACGCTCGTGGACCTGTCACACCCGACGCTCGACGAGCAGCAGCGCGTGAACTACGAGCGCGCCGCCGAACTGACCGCGTTCATCCGCGACCGGGAGCCCGACGATGTGACGGTATCGGTCGGGGCGGAGATCGGCGAGGTGGGTGGCAAGAACTCCGACGTCCACGAGCTGCAGGCGTTCATGGACGGGTACAACCGCACCCTCAAGCGCCTGGGTCCCTACGTGGGCATCAGCAAGATCTCGGTGCAGACCGGCACCAGCCACGGCGGCGTGGTCCTTCCCGACGGCTCGATCGCGAAGGTGCAGCTCGATCTCGAGGCGCTGAAGGCGCTCTCGCGCGACGCGCGCAGCACCTACGGCCTGGGCGGGGCGGTGCAGCACGGCGCCTCAACGCTCCCCCCGCAGGCGTTCGGCCACTTCCCGGCGTGCGAGGCCATCGAGATCCACCTCGCGACCAACTTCCAGAACATCGTATTCGACCACCCGCAGCTCCCGGCCGACGTGCGCGCCGAGATCAACGAGTGGGTGAAGGCCGAGTGCAAGGATGAGCGGAAGAAGGGCGACACGGAGCAGCAGTTTGTCTACAAGAGCCGCAAGAAGGCGATCGGCCCGTTCAAGCGGCGGCTCTGGGATCTGCCGGCGGACGTGCGCGCCGCGATCGCGGCCGATCTCGAGCGGACGTTCGCGTTTCTGTTCGAGCAGCTGCGAGTGACCAAGACCCAAACCGTCGTGGACCGCTGCGTGAAGCCGCCGCTGCAATCGCACGCGCAGCCGCGCCCCGTGGCGGTGGCCGCGCCGGACGACCTCGAGGCAGGCGAGTGAGCGAGCGCGGTTCCGGATTCGGTTCTTTCCTGCTCGGCCTCGGAATCGGTGCGGTGCTGGGGTTCCTGTTCGCGCCCGAACCGGGAGGCGCGGCGCGTGGCAAGCTGCAGCGGAAGCTGCGGGGGCTGCGCGACCTGGCGGCCGAGAAGGCCGGTGAGCTCGGCGAGTTGCTCGAGGCCGGCGACGAAGAGCGCGAGCCGTCGAGCCGCGAGGAGCTCGAGCAGCGCCTCACAGACGCCAAGCGCCGCCGCCGCGGTGCCAAGGCAGCCGGGCGGCTTGAGGCCCCCGAGGAGGAGGACGAGCCCCTCGCGTGACGCGGGAAGGCGGCTGGCATCGGTCGGTGACCGGCGTCGCTCGCCGCACACTCGAGGCGGCCTACGAGGACAACATCCCGTTTCTCGCGGGCGCGCTGTCGTTCGACCTCTTCCTCACCATCATCCCCTTCGTCGTCTTGCTCCTGGCGGCCGTCGGCTATCTGGTCCAGCACCAGATCACCACCCAGCAGGTGAACCTGGATGAGTTGCTCGCGCGGCTGCTTCCCAGCGCGCTCGGGAGCGGGGCGGACCGGGCGTTCGCGCAGGTGGAGGGCGCCTTGGGTAGCGTGGTGCGGTATCGCGGCCGCCTGACGGCATTCGGCCTGCCGCTGTTTCTGTGGTTCTCCACCCGGTTGTTTGGCGGCATGCGCGCGGCGCTGAACGAAGTGTTCGACACCGACGAGCGCCGCCCGTGGCCGGTGGCCAAGCTGCTCGACCTGGCCATGGTGCTCTGCACCGGCGCCCTGTTGGTCCTGAGCGCGCTCGTCGCCGCCTGGGAGGCGCGCGGCGCCGCCTGGCTTGGCCACAGCTTCGTGCTCGGCTGGCTGTGGCGCTGGAGCCTCGCCATCATCGCGTTCGCGCTCGGCGTGCTTTTCTTCTACATCGTCTACAAGGTCCTGCCGAGCCGGCCCATCCACTGGCGCACGGCGCTTGTGGCCGCGGTGTTCTGCTCGCTCGGCTTCGAAGTGGCGAAGCGGCTGTACACGCTGTACGTGACGAAGTTCGTCACGGTCGATCGGGTCGCCTCCGACGCCAACGTCGTGGCGGCCTTCCTGTTCTTGCTCTGGGTCTACTACACCGCCTACCTGTTCCTGCTGGGCGGCGAAGTCGCAGAAACGTACGACCTCATCCGCCTGCGGCGCTCGCAGCGGGCCCAGCTCGGGTGACGGCGCCCCGGCCGATCGACCTGCGGAGCGACACGGTCACGAAGCCGTCGCTGGCGATGCGCCGGGCCATGGCCGAGGCCGAAGTCGGCGACGACGTCCTGGACGGCGACCCGACGACGCGGCGGCTCGAGCAGCGGGTGGCGGAGCTGCTCGGCAGTGACGACGCGCTCTTCTTCCCCTCCGGGACGCAGGCGAACCAGGCCGGGATCGCCCCTGCTCACCCGCCCGGGGACCGAGCTGCTGCTCGAAGCGAACGCGCACCTCGTGCACTACGAGCTGGCGGGAGTAGCCGCGAACTGGGGCGTCCAGATCCGGCCGATCGCCACGCCCGACGGCTTGCTGAGCGGCGAGCTCGTGCGCTCCGCCGTTCGCGCGGCGTCGCCCCACGTTCCGCGGTCCGGGCGCGGTGGCCGTGGAGAACACCCACAACGCGGCGGGCGGGAAGGTCATGGCGCCTGCGGTGATGGCCGGAGTCGTCGCCGCGGCGCGCCAGGCGGATCTGCGCGTGCACCTCGACGGCGCGCGTTTCTGGAACGCGGCGGCGGCGCTCGGCGTCCCGGCCGCGCACCTCACGGCCGGCGCCGCCACGGCGATGGTGAGCTTCTCGAAGGGGCTCGGCTGTCCCGTGGGATCGTGCCTCGCCTGCGCCGCGAGCGACCGGGCGCGGGCGTGGGAGATCCGCAAGCGGCTCGGCGGAGGGATGCCGCAATCGGGCGTCCTCGCCGCCGCGGCGCTCTGGGCGCTCGATCACAACCTGTCGCGCATCGGCGAGGACCACGAGCACGCCCGGCTGCTCGCCGACCGCTTGACCGCGTGCCCAGCGGTGCATCCCCTGCCACCCGAGACGAACGTCGTCATGATCGATCTCGTCCGCGAGACCGACACGGCCGAGGCCGTCATTCCGAGGCTCGCTCGGGCCGGTGTGCTGGTGGTGCCCTTCGGCCAGCGGCGACTGCGGGCGGTTACGCGTCTGGACGCCAGTCGCGCCGACGTGGAGCGGGCGGCGGAGCTCATCGCGCAGGTGGTGGGCTGATAGGCGCGGGGCGCGACCGCTCGTTATCTTGAGGCGATGGGCGCGGACGCTCCTCTCCGCCAGCCGATCCCGCTCGCCCGGTCCATCCGCTGGATCCCCGCCGGCGCGGGGGGCCGGGGGGACCGGCCGGGCAACATCGCGTTTCCCGTCTTCCTTGCGCAGTCCGTGCTGCAGGCGATTCAGGAGCACGTCGTCGCTCCGCCCAAGCCCGGCCAGGGACTGATCGGTTTCCTCGTCGGAGATCTGTGCGAGTGTCCCGAGACGAACGTCTCCTACCTCATCATCGATTCGGCGCTGCGACTCAATCAGCCGATCTATGGCGACCGCACCATGGACGTCGTGACCCGGCTCTGGGACCGCATCGAGGCGCAGGCGGCAGCGCAGCGGGGCCACCTGATCGGCTGGTACCACACTCATCCCCCCCATCCGATCGCGCTCTCGCAGCACGACCTCGAGACGCACGAGCACTACTTCGCCGAGCCCTGGCAGATCGCATTGCTCATAGGCAGCGGCGCAGACGGCACGGAGCCCGCAGGGGGCTTGTTCCGCGCCAGCTCGGACGAAACGTGGCCGACCACGCCGCTGCCGTTCTACGAGCTGCTCGGCGAGGAGTCGCTGCGAGCGGGCGGCACGAGGCGCTCGTTGGTAACCTGGAAGAACTACGGGGCGCACAACCCCCTGGCGGACCGTACGGAGCTGACGCCCGAGCCGCTGCAGCCCCGGTTCACCGCCCCGCCACCGGTCCCGCCCCAACCTCCGGCGCCCGCCAAGTCCGACGAACTGGTGTTCCTCACCACCGCCCAGGACTTTGCGTCACCGCTCCCTCCGGCGCCGGTGCGCACGCCGCGGCCTGGGCCCGCGTCCGGTCCCGCGCGCCCAGCGGCGCCCCCCGTACCATCGGGACCGCCGCCTCCCCGGGTAACTC
>JBOHSI010000219.1:0-13172 GCA_050733055.1 Gemmatimonadales bacterium | reverse complement strand
CTGACCTCCGCATGACCTACGAGGGGTACCCGGAGCCGCACTCGGAGCACGGGGTGCTGCTCTCCAACTGGGAGATCTGAGGCTGACCACCGGCCTCGTCATCCTTGCGCTGACATAGCTGTTGATCACCGTCCAGCGGCTGCCGTTCGTGCGTCTGAACCGGCCGGCGGCGAGCCTCGTGGGCGCGGTCGCGATGGTTGTGTTCGGCGCCCTGTCGCTGCCCGACGCTTACGCCGCCATCGACTTCGATGTGCTCGTCTTCCTGTCGGTATGATGCTCATCGTCGGCTACCTCGAGGTGGGCAAGTTCTTCGAGTGGGCAGCGTGCTCCTCGCCGCGCTCGGGCCGCTGCGCGTGCGCCCGAACGCGTACCTGATCGGGCTCGCGATGGGCGCGAACGTGAGCTCGGTGCTCTCCGTCACGGGGAACCCGCAGAACATGCTGGTCGGAATCTGGAGCGGCACGACCTTCGGCGGATTCCTCGTGCGCTCGCTGCCCGTCGCGGCCGGGGGGCTTGCGATCACGTCCGGCTACTTGCGCTTGGGGGTAAACGCGCGGGGTACGCATCGGGTTCGGGGAGTACGCGAGGGTGGGCGTGCCGGTGACGCTGTCGACGTTGGTGTGGGGGATTGTGGCGCTGGTGGTGACGGCGTGACTATCACAGCGCCCCCGGCGGCCGCGACTCCTCGACGAGGCGTTGGAAGCGGGGGTGCGCTCGGATGGCATCGAAACTGGGCCAGCGCAGGCGGAACCAGAGCATTCCGCCGCGCGGGCGGACCCGCTCGAGCAGCTCCAGCGCTCGCTGATGCTCACCCAACGCGATGAGGGCCGTGCCAAGCACCCACCCTTCGTTGACCGTCGGCGGGCTGGCGTCCGCGAGTTCGGCGAGGAGGCGCTCCAGCCGCGCGCGGGCGGCGAGGGTGTCGCCCGCCTGCGCCTCCGCCGCTCGAGGGCAGCTGCTCCCCACAGACGGTCATCGGGGCGAAGCCGCATGGCGGTCTCCGCATCGCTTCTCGCTCCCTCGGCGTCACCGTCAAGCACGCGAAGGAGCGCGCGCCACGGGTAACCAAACTGGAACCCTGGGTCCATTGCCAGCGCGCTATCCATCCAGCGCCGGGCCGCCGTGTACCGATGGCCGACGACGCTCAAGGACGCGAGATGGACCATGGTAACCGCTCGTTCTGGCTCGAGCTCCAGCGCGCGCCGGTTGGCCCTCACCGCGGCCGAGTCGTCGCCCATGAATCGCAACACCCCGCCATACTGGTGGTGCGCCTCAGCATTCCGAGGGTCGAGCACGATCGCCCGGTCGAACGCCGACCTCACGTCGTCGAAGGTGCGGGGGTAGCGAAAGCTGAGCAGGTAGCCCCGCGCCATCCAGGCATCCGACGTGCTGGAGTCCTGCTCCAGAGCGCGCTCGACCGCGGTCCAGCCCCGGGCTAACAGGCTTTCCGGCGCCAGGCCTGGGTATGTCCACCCGATATCGAGGAATAGCCCGTAGGCATAGGGGATGCGGGCGAGCGCCCGAGTGAACCCGGGATCGAGACGCACCGCGGCCTCGTATTCCTCGATCGCCCGCGCGGCCGCGCGTGGGGTGCGTCTGGCGAGCTCGTAGTTGCCGCGCAGGAAGTGGTCGTAGGCTTCCGGGTGCCGCGTCGGTCGCGCCGCGAGCGAGGCTTGCTCCTGCGGCAGGAGTCGTCCGGCGACGGCCCTGGCGACGG
The DNA here is from genome assembly GCA_050733055.1 of Gemmatimonadales bacterium. Taxonomy (GTDB): domain Bacteria; phylum Gemmatimonadota; class Gemmatimonadetes; order Gemmatimonadales; family GWC2-71-9; genus DASUAL01. The sequence continues at coordinate 11,455 of JBOHSI010000219.1, read as the reverse complement.
CACGGGCAATGTCCTCTTCGACCGCCAGAAGGTCGGCGTCGCTGCGATCATATTGATCCCCCCACACGCCGGCGCCGGTCGCGGCCCGGACCAGCTCCACAGTGACCCGCAGCCGCTGGCCGGCACGTCGCACGCTCCCGTTAACGAGGTAGACGACGCCGAGCGCGCGGCCGAGCACGGCCGGATCGTCCGCCTTCCCGCGGAAGCGCTCGACCGCGGTGCGGGACTTGACGCTGAGGCGCCCCACCTGCCGCAGGCGAGCAATGATCTCCTCCGTGAGGCCGTGGGCGAGATACGCGTCGGCGGTGTCGCGCGAGAGGTTGTTGAAGTAGAGCACGGCAACGCTGTTGGGGGCCGGGGCCGCGACGGCGCGCTGAGCGGGCGCCCGGCACGGCGGCGGGGAGCCGTCGGGGCACTGGGCAGCCAAACGCCAAGGTGCCAGGACGCCGAGCAGCAGGGAGAGAGCGAGCGTTCTGCTCATCGCGGCGCATCCGGTGGTCGGGACTCCTCGACCAGCCGCTGGAAGCGTGGGTCAGGGCGAAGCACGTCGAACTCCGGCCATTGCAGGACAAACCAGAGAGAGGCGCCGCGCGGGCGGGCTCGTTCCAGTTGCGTGAGTGCCTGGTCCTGCGAGCCGAGCGCGAGGAATGCCATGCCCACGAAGCCGGCCTCGAAGGGGGTCAGATAGTCCGGGTGCGCGGCCTCAGCCAGCAAGTGCTCTGTCAGAGTCTGTGCCGTGACGGTGTCGCCCAGCAACGCCTTGACGCTGGCCAGCACAGCGTCCGCCGGTAGCCGGTAATCTCCGGCTAGTCGCCGGGCCGTTTCGGCATCTGCCTTCGCTGCCGGCAACTGCCCCAGCAACCGGTGGACCCTAGACCGGGAGACGTACCCGAAGGAGAAGCCGGGGTCGACTGCGAGCGCACTATCGAGCCAGCAAAGAGCCCGCTCGAACTCACGCCGGTTCGTGCTCACTGAGGCGAGCTGATGGAGTGTGATGGAACGCCCCGGTTCGAGCGCCAGTGCCTGCAAGCTGGCCGCGATAGCGCCGGAATCGTCCCCGAGTTCCCTCAAGGTGGAGCCATATTGGTGCCATGCTTCGGCGCTGCGCGGGTCAAGCGCGACGGCCTGCTTGAAGGCCTCTTTTGCCCCTTCGTAGGTCCGCGGGTCGTCGACCTTGCGCAGGTACCCGAGGGCCATCCACCCATCCGCGACGGTGGAATCGACGCGGAGCGCATGACGGGCTGCTGCAAGCCCCCGAGCGTATAGACTTTCGGCCGACAGCCCTGGGAACTCCCACCCCCAGTCGAGGAACAGCGCGTACCCATACCCGACGCGAGCATGCGCCTCGATGAAGTCAGAATCGATTCTCGCTGACGCTTCGTACTCCGCAATGGCGCGGGTTGCGGCGCGCGGTGTGCGCTGAGCGAGGTGGTAATTGCCCCGGAGGAGGTGATCGTACGCCCGAGGGCTCCGGGTTGGCGTGTATCCGAGCGAAGCTTGTTCCCGTTGCAAGAGCCTCCCGGCAATTGCGCTCGCCACCGCCCGGGCGATCTCCTCTTCGATCGCCAGCAGATCGACATCCGCGCGGTCATAGTGCTGGCCCCACAGCCGGACTCCGCTCGCCGCCCGTTCCAGCTCGACAGTCACCCGCAGGCGATTCCTCGCTCGGCGAACGTTGCCGCTCACGAGATAGGTAGCTCCGAGGGCGCGACCAAGCGCAGCGGGACTCGCGGGCGCGGTGCCACGGTAGCGCCGCACGGCGTTTCGTGACTTCACGACCAGGCGCTCGATCTGGGCTAGACGCTCGATGAATTGCTCGGTGAGACCATCAGCGAGATACGCGTCAGCGGTATCGCGCGACAGGTTCTCGAAGTACAGCACCGCGACGCTGTTCGGCGGCGCCGGCGTGGTGCGCGCCGCGGGAGCCCGGCACGGCGGCGGGGAGCCGTCGGGGCATTGAACGACGGCGGACAGGCGGACCAGCGGACCGGCGGACAGCGCAAGCGCGATCAATACCCAACGACTGACTGCTCGCCGGTTCGCCTGTGCACCGCCCTTCATGCGTGCGAACCTACGGCCCGCCGGATGGCTGTGCCAGCCCGGGTACCACGGCCTTGCCCGCCGATGCCGGGACTGCCTATGATGACCGACTACGACGCCAAGGAACGACACCGTGAAGACGACTGTAATGGCGACGCTCGGACTGTTGTTCGCCGCACCCTGCGCCGCCCAAAACCGCTGGCAGCTCACCCTGAAAGCGGCCAGTATCTCTGGGACCTGCAGCTCGTCAATGCTCGACCGCACGGCGCTCCTCGTGCGCCAGGCCGACACTACGGTCACGGTACCGGTCTCGGACATCCCGGAGCTCCGGCTCGTCGCCAAGGCCATGAAACAAACCGGCCGGGACGACGGCGGTCGAGCGGTCTTCAGCGCGCTGTCGGGCGCGGGCGACGAGGTCTACACGCTCACCCTCGCCGACCTCCCCGAGCGACTCGGCGTTGTCTGGGACGTCCTGCGGGCGCACCCGCCCACGAGTCGGTGAGGTGACGCCTGCCTGCGGTCGCTGTAAACCAAAGTGGGCGTTGGCTGTTAGGTGCTGGGTGTTAGGGAACGCCTCCCCAGCACCTAGCACCTAGCACCTGACACCCAACACCCGCATTTCACGACAGGAACTTCGGAGCCCCCGTCACGATCCGCCGCGCCACCAGGACCATCGCCGTCGCATACAAGAGGTGCACCGGCCCGCTGCCCAGTTGCGCCACGACCACGAGAATTATCCACACGACGGACAAGCTGATTGCGCTAATCATTGTCAGGTTCATGGAAACCTTCGCTTGACGTTTTGGGTCCGCGCAGTATTGTAGGGCAGGGGCGGAGAGAAAAATTATTGAGCCAACAGGCTCGATCGTGGACCCAGATACTGTGACCGATGTCATGCCCCCTCGTGGGGAAGACAGAAGCCATGGTGAGGGACCAGTCATACGGTTCGGGCTTCAATAATCCTCTCCGTTCCTGTTGTACAGTCGGCCGGGCCGCGTCAAGGCGGTGCCGGCCGATTGGTTTTCCGCGGGCTGCGGACGACTTCCCAAAAGTACTTCGGCGCGAGCAGCGCCTTGCCCTTCATCACGAATCCGACCGCGAGAATCGCGATCCACAGCGCGTAGGCCCAGGCCACCTCCTCCCGCAGGCTGGGCCGCAGGAACTGCGCGAGCCACAGGACGAACATGCTGGTCGCGTCGAGCCAGTCGAATTCCATGTTCGCAAGGACCATCATGCCGAGGCCCGTCTGGAGCAGCGTGAGCAGGATTTCGAGGCGCTGGGCGTCGTCGAAGTGGAAGTCCGCCCACGCACCGTGGTGCTGCAGGCGGGAATACCCGTAGACCAGCGGGATCATCGCGGCGAGCACCGTCCACTGGTTGATGTTGCTCGACACCATGTTCATGAGCGCCATCGGCGCGCGTGTCACGCGGCGGGCCCAATAGAAGGCGGAAACCTTCTCGGGGAATTCGGACAGGAACGGCGCCACCCACTGCACCAGCACGAACTCACTCACGCCGACCAGTCCGGCGACGGCGAGCATCGACTCGAGGAAGGGGTGTGCGGTGACGTAGAGCAGCATGCCGCCGCCCGCGAACAGCCCTCCCACGGCCGCTTTCTGGCGCCACCCCCGCTGGCGGTACGCCCAGCGGGACACGGCGGGCGCGTCCGCGAGGCTTTCGACGTCGTGCGGCGGGTTGCGGAACAGTACCCATAGATAGGCGATGTACAGCGCGAGGAGCACCACCGCGTCCACCCAGCTGAGGCTCTGCTTCAGCAGAACGACGCCGAAGTAGAGCAGCGGCGGCACTAGCCCGACGACTTCCACGGCGTGCTCGGGCTCGAGCCGGATCGCCGGAAGGCGCGCGGTCGCGGTCTTCCGGCCCGCGGTGGCAAACACGAAGTAGATCATCGGCCAGCCGAGGCCGAGCAGCAGCCGAATGGCGCCGGTGAGGTTCGCGATGGCGAGGTGCCCGCGCTCGGGGTCGCGCCCCGCCTCCCACGCGATCACCGCCTCGACGGCGAACTCGGGGAGTGTCTGGAGCCAGGCGAGGAGCGCGAGCGCGAGACCCTGGGAGATCAGGAACTGCGCCGCTTCCGCGCCCCACGCGACCAGGAATGCGGATATGAGGATGCTCGGGAACGTCCACAGCGCGGACAGCGCGGAGCCTCCCGCCGTGGACAGGAAAGCGAGTACCTTTAGTTTCACGTGCGCCCGAAGATAGTCCTGCCCCGGAGGCTCAACAAGCCATGCCCCGTTGCGTCGTGACGCGCCGCGTGCACTTCAACGCCGCGCACCGTCTCTTCAACCCGAGCTTCTCCGCCACGGAGAACGAGCGCATCTTCGGCGTGTGCACCAACCCGAACTTCCACGGGCACAACTACGACCTGGAGGTTTCGGTCGAAGGCGAGATCGATCCTGCGACTGGCTACGTGCTGGACATTCAGCGCCTGAAGGAGCTCGTCACCGAGCACCTGGTGCGCCACCTCGACCACAAGAACCTCAATCTCGACGTGGCGTGGTTTGCCGATCTCAACCCGACGGCCGAGAACATCGCCGTGATCGGCTGGCGGGTGCTCGAGCCGGCGCTCAAGCCCGCGGCGCTCAAACGGATCCGCCTGTGGGAGACGGATCGTAACTACGTGGACTACCATGGGACGTGACAAGATGAAGTCCGCCAGCCTGCACAGCTTCCACGAGGAGCACGTGGAAGGCGCGGGCTCGTCGTCCTTCGAGGCGCTCGTGCGGCAGCTGCTCGAGCAGCTGAGCGAGGATCCGGAGCGCGAGGGCCTACGCCAGACACCCGCCCGCGTCGCGGCCTCGCTCAAGTGGCTCACGCGTGGCTACCAGATGTCGGTCGCGGACGTGATCGGCGACGCGCTCTACACGGAGCGCCACGATAACCTCGTGTGCGTCCGGGACATCGAGATCTACTCGCTGTGCGAGCATCACCTGCTCCCGTTTTTCGGCAAGGCGCACGTCGCCTACCTCCCGAACGGCCGACTGGTGGGGCTGTCCAAGATCCCGCGGGTCATCGAAGTGTTCGCGCGTCGCCTGCAGGTGCAGGAGCGGCTCACCGATCAGGTCGCCGACGCCCTCATGGAGGTGCTCGACCCGCGCGGTGTGGGCGTGGTGATCGAAGCGTATCACCTCTGCATGATGATGCGCGGCGTGGAGAAGCAGAACTCGAAAACCGTGACGAGCGCGCTTCGGGCCGCGCTGCTCGACGACGCCAAGACCCGCGACGAGTTCCTGAGACTGGTGCATGGCGGCCGGGGTCTAGAGTGAGCGGGGGCCCCCCCGCCCCCGCCCCCGCCCGCCCTGCCCCCGACGCCCCCCTCGCCGGGAAGCTGGCCCTCGTGACCGGCGCCTCTCGGGGCATCGGGCTCGCGGTGGCCGACCGGCTCCATGCCGCCGGGGCGCATGTCGTGCGCCTGGCGCGCAGCCTCGCCGACGGCTCGAACGACCGCCGCACGGACGTGCGCTGCGACGTGGCGGACGCGGCCGCGCTCCACGGGGCGATCGCCCGCGTGCTCGCCGGGCACGGCGTGCCCGATATCGTCGTGAACAACGCCGGGATGTTCTTCATCAAGCCCGTCGCGGAGACGACCCCCGAGGACTTCGCCAGGACCATCGCCGTCAATCTCATGGCTCCGTTCCTCGTCGCCCGGGCAGTCATCCCCCACTTGGTACAACGTGGTGCCGGGCATCTGGTGACTATCGGTTCAGTCTCCGACCACGTCGCCTACCCCGGCTCGACCGCGTACGCAGCCAGCAAGTTCGGCGTGCGCGGGATGCATGAGGTGCTGCGCGTCGAGCTGTCGCGCACCGGCGTCCGCACCACGCTCGTCTCGCCCGGCCCGGTGGATACGCAACTGTGGGACTCCGTCGACCCCGATTCGCAACCCGGCTTCACCAAGCGCAAGGACATGATGCAGGCCGACGACGTCGCCGACGCGGTAGTCTTCGCGGTCACGCGGCCGGCGCGGGTGGATGTCACCGAGATCCGGTTGATGCCGGCGGTCTACACACCGAGAGGCTAAGTGTCACACGTTGCCCGTTGCACGTTGCCCGTGCTCCTCGCTTGCGCCAAGTCCCTGACTGCCCAGGCGCTCCCCCCGCTCCCCGACACCACCGGCTTCGGCGTGCACGTGCTCGCGCTCGCCCGCGCCCCCGACGGGGCGATCTGGGTCGGGACCTACGGCCAAGGGGCCTTCGTGTTCCGGCCCGGCGCGGGGAGTTGGGAGCAGCTGCGCCACTCCGGCGACACGTCGGCGCGGTCGATCTCGTGGGACTTCGTCCACGCCTTTGCATTCGGGCCGGGCGGGGCGATCTGGTATGGCACGGTGGGCAACGGCTGGGGCCGCTCGAGCGATGGCGGCAAGACGTGGACCAACTGGGAATTCAAACAGCTCGGCCCGCAGTGGCAGTACGTCGCGCCCAACGGGATCGTCACCCGCGGCGACACCGTGTACATCGGCACGGCGGATGGGATCAAGCTGTCTTGGGACCAGGGGGCAAGCTGGGCGGAGATCACCGATTCGGCGGGCGCGACGACGGTGCAGAACGTGTGGGGTCGGCTCCGCAACCAGTACGTGTTGGCGCTCGCCGCAGGACCCGACGGGAGCCTCTGGGCGAGCCACCTCCGCGGCCTGGCGCGCTCGCGCGACGGCGGACGCACGTGGACCGAGTTCCCAGCGCCGGTTCGCTGCGCCGACCCCGAGTGCTCGAACCGCGTCCGCGCGCTCGCGCTGGACGACAGCGGCGTGATCTGGGCGGGCACGGAGCGCGGGTTGTACCGGCTTGACCCCGCGCGCAACGCGTGGCTCGACCAGCGCGCCCGCCCGGCGTGCGCCGTGGCACCCCCGGTGAAGGGCTGCCGGGTGGACATGCCAGCGGTCCAGGCGCTCCATCGCGCCGGTGCGGGGCAGGTGTACGCTGCGACGCGGGAGGGCATCTACGAGCAGGACGGCCACCCGCTCAGCCGCTGCGACCCCGTCGCGGCCGCTACCTCCTTTCAGCCACTCGCGCCGGGGTGGTACGCGGCGGGACGGCCCGCCCCCAGCGGGCTGTCGTCGTGTCGCTTCGACCAGGGCTTGAGCCTTGTCGGCGTGTCGTACGGGCAGCGGCCCGACTCGGTGTTCGAGGGGAAGCGCCACACGTGGTTCAAGCGTCCCATCGCTCTCGCCGACCAACCGTACGTCGACCAAACGTACCGCTACGGCTCCACGATGGGCGGCAACTTCCAGCAGCACCAGGGTGTGGAGTTCAACAATCCCGACGGCACGCGGGTGCACGCGATCGGCGACGGGGTCGTGGTGTTCGCGGGAGCGGCGGAGCAGGGGGCGAACACCGTGGCCATCCGCCACGACCGGAAGCTGGGGGGCTTGTTCATCTATTCGGTCTATTACCACAACACGGCGCAGCGCGTCTTCGCGGGCCAGCGGGTGAAAACCGGGGACGTGATCGCTACCGTGGGCAACACCGGCCGGGCGACGAACGAACACCTTCACCTCGAGGTGCATGCCGCGCCGGTGGACTCGGTGCCGCGCGTGGTCGATCCGAACGAGCGCTATCCCAAATACACCGTGAATCCCGAGCTGTGGATCGAGCCGTTGCCGGGGACGGGGATTGTCGCGGGGCAGGTGTGGGACGCCCGGGGGCGGCCGGTGCCGCAGGCACGCGTGTACGGGCTGATCAAGGCGGAGCCACAGGAGACGCCGTTCTCGTTCGCCGAGACGTACGGCGAGCGCAGCCATCCCGACCCCGCCTATCGGGAGCACTTCGCGGTGAGCGACGTGGAACCGGGCGAGTACACGCTCGCGGTGCTCGTCGACGGCAAGCGTGCGAGTCAGCGGATCCGCGTCGAGGCCGGCCGCGTGACGTGGGTGGTGTTCGGATCCGGTGCACATTGAGCTGACGGAGATGCTCCGCTGTCCCGAGACGCACGAGGGCTCCTTCCTCGTGCTGTCGACCGGGGAGATGCTGGGGCGGATGGTCCGATCGGGAGTCCTGGGTTGTCCGGTGTGCGGGCGGGAGTATCCGATCATCAAGGGAGTGGTCGCATTCTCGGGAGGCGGGAGACGGGAGGCGCGGCGCACGGAGTCTCCCGTCTCCGGTCTCCCGTCTCCGGTCGACGCCCAGACCCTTCAGGCGCTCCTCGATCTTTCCGGTCCCGGCGGCTACGTCGTGCTGGTGGGCTCGGCCGCGCGTTACGCCGTCGGGCTCGCGGGACTGATGGGCGGGATTCACTTCGTCGGGATCAACCCGCCGCCCGATGTGGAGGAGCTTCCGGTGCTGAGTCTGCTCGTGTGCGCGACGCTGGTCCCGTTGCGAGACGCGGTCGCTCGGGCCGTGGTGGTCGGCGCCGAGGTAGCGACGGCGCCGTGGCTCGGCGAAGCGCGGCGGGTGTTGTTGCACGGCCGGCGGCTCGTGGTGGAGGACGAACGGACGATGCCCCCCGCCGGCGTCACGCCGCTCGCGGCCGGCGAGGGGCTGTGGGTGGGGGAGAAGCAGTAGTCAGCCTTCGATGGCGGCGGCGGTGCGGTCCGCCTCGACGTACACCCGGTCGATCAGCTCCTTGTAGTTCTTTTCCACCGCGCGGCGCTTCACCTTGAGCGAAGGCGTGAGCTCGCCCGACTCGATCGTGAAGTCCCGCGCGATCAGTGTCACCTTCTTGGGCATCTCAAACTTCGCGAGATCGCGCAGGCCTCCCATCACCTCGCGCTCCATCTTCGCCTGGACGTCGGAGAGGGTGAGCAGCTCGGCCCGGGAGGCGTACGAGAGATTCCGCTCCTTGGCCCACGGCTCGAGCTGGTCGTAGTTGGGTACCACCAGAATGATCGGGAATTTGCGCTGATCACCGAGCACCACGGCGTTGGCGACGAACTTGTTCAGCCGAACCGTGTTCTCGATCGGCTGCGGCGCGATGTACTTCCCGCCCGCCGTCTTGATCAGGTCCTTCTTGCGGTCCGTAATCTTCAGGTACCCTTCGGGGTCGATCTCGCCAATGTCGCCCGTGTGGAACCAACCCTCCGCGTCGATCGCCTCCCGAGTGGCATCGGGCTTGTTGTAGTAGCCCTGCATGATGTTCGGACCCCGGGCGAGGACCTCCCCGTCGGGCGCGATCTTGACCTCCACGCCGGGGATCGTCTTCCCCACCGTGCCGAACTTCGGTCGCTCGAGCGGGTTGATCGTGAGCACCGGCGATGTCTCGGTGAGCCCGTAACCCTCGATCACCACTAGCCCCGCCCCGTAGAAGAACCGCCCGATTTCGGCCGAGAGCGGCGCACCGCCTGAGACGAACAGCTTGATCCGCCCGCCGGTCCGTGCCCGGAGCTTCGAAAACACGAGCCGGTCCGCGATCGCGTGCTTGAGCTTGAGACCGAGCGGCACGGGGATGCCCGCCAGCCGGTGCGCGGTCCACGCTTCGCCGGTCCGCTTGGCCCACTCGAAGATCTTCCGCTTGAGCGCGCTGCCGGAGAGCGCGCTCTCGAGCACGCGGGCGTACACCTTCTCGTACAGCCGCGGCACCGCCACCACCACGGTCGGCCGCACCTCCTGCAGGTTTTGCGGGACGGTGTCCGTCGACTCGGCGTAGTTGATGGTCACGCCCACGTGGAAGAAGTAGTAGTCGACCATGCGCTCGAAGATGTGGGACAGCGGCAGCCACGCGAGGCATGAGTCTTCCTCGCTCACCCGCAGCACCTCCACGCTGGCGATCACGTTGGACCAGATGTTGTTGTGGGTGAGCATCACGCCCTTGGGCTGGCCCGTGGTGCCCGAGGTGTAAATGAGCGTGGCGAGGTCGCCCGGCTGGACCGTGAGCGCGTCCTCCTTCCAACGGGGATACCGCGCGGCGGCCGCGCGGCCCTTGGCCTCGAGGTCCGCGAGCGACAGTGCTCCTCCTGCGGTGCGCGCGGCGCCGGCGTCGAACGCGACGACGTGCTTCAGCGACGGCAACGCGGCGCGCACCTCCTGTACTTTCGCGAGTTGCTGCGCCGACGAGCAGAACACCGCTGCCGCACCGGAGTCGCGCAGGATGTACTCGATCTGGTTGGCGGGGAGGGTGGGGTAGATGGGGACGTCGGCGACGCGGGCGCAGAGGCACGCGTAGTCGGCAAGCGCCCATTCGAGCTGCGTCTCCGACAGGATCGAGACGCGGTCCCCGGGCTGGATGCCCAGCTCGCGCAGGCCGAGCGCGATCGCCCGCACCCGCTCGCCCGCCTCCCGGTGGGTGAGCGACTTCCAGACGCCGTCGGCCTTGTACCGGAACGCGGCGGGATGGGCAGCGTAGCGATCTACCGCCTCGAAGAACAGTTGGGTCAGGGTGCCCGCGTTCATGGCAGGAACCTCACGACGAAGGTGACGGGAGAGCCGGGAACGCTGGTGCCGACCGCGCGGCGTGAGCCGGCCGTGACCACGACGCTGTCGGGCAGGGGGCCACCGAGGAAGCGCACCTTCACGGCGGCGATCCCCGACGCGACGGTCGGCACGGTGTCCACGGCGACGAGGGCGTGCGCCGTGTCGTTCGTCACCAGCGTCACGGAATTCGGCGTCGTGGCGTGGGTGATGGACCACACGATCGGACGGCCGGAGAGCCCAATGAGGCTGCCCGACACGGTGTCCGCCAGCTGGATCTTCAGGGAATCCGAGAGCGAATCCGTGGGCGAGACGGTGACGTCGTGCGCCGTGGGTCCGGCGGCGATGAGCGAGTCCGCCGCGGCGAGCACAAACACGCGGATGGGATTGCTCCGCAGGTTGCCGATCCGCGCCTGGATCCGCGCCGCAGCGGCGCTCGGCAGCTTGCCGACCATGACGCCCGTGGTCTCGTTCACGACCGTGAGGAGGGCCGCATCGAGGGTCGCCCACAGGATCGTGGCGGTGACGGAGTCACCGCGGCCGTCCAGGGCGCGCCCACGCGGCCGCAGCGTGTCGAACTGCTCGAGCGAGTCCGGGCTCGCCACCTCGATAGCGACCACCTGGTCGAGGTCCGGTGCGAGCGTGCCGCACGCCACCGCTGCCGAGAGTGTCACGACGACGACGCAGGCTCCTGCTCCCCGGGCCCTGCCCCTCAGGGAGCCTCCGCCGCGGCGGCGTGGGTGGGTCCGGTGGCACTCCCACCGCCCCCCAGGTCCCGGAGCGCCTGGGTCGCGTGCTCGATCCACCGCTGGGCATCGGGTCCCTTGGGGGGGTGGGTGAGGAACGCGCGCAGATGTTGCGCCGCGCCGTCGGGGTCGCCCCGCTTCAGGAGCAGGAAGGCGAGGCCGTAGTGGGCGCCCGCGAGCTGGGTGTCGAGCTCCAGTGCCCGCCGGTAATGCCGAATGGCCTCGTCGATGCGACGCGTCTTGGTGAGCGCGATCGCCATGTTCTGGAGGATGCGGGCGTCGTTCGGGTGATCGCGCAACGCCAGGCGGT
>JBOHSI010000218.1:0-6773 GCA_050733055.1 Gemmatimonadales bacterium | reverse complement strand
GTACGCGTCGTTGCATTGCGCGCGACCGACGGCCCGCCGGGCCGCGGCCGGGTCGCCCCGGCGGCGGCAGAGGGCGGAGACGGCCTGCATCTTCTTGTGCATCCGGTTCGCCTCGGGATAGCGCACGAGGAAATTGCGCCAGTGCGCGCCCCGGATCAGCGCGCCGTCGGGGCCGCCGAGCCGCTCCGCACCGAGCTCGCGCTCGAGCCGCGCGAGCCTGCTCGCCGCGTCCGCCGGCAGGGCCCAACCTTCCATTTCCCGATACGACGCCGTCGGCAGATAGGCGAGCCCGCCGCTCGGCACCTCAGCGAGCGCCGCGGCGAGCGTCGTGAGTCGGATCTCGCCGCCTGAGATCAACTTGCCCATTGCCTCCAGGAACTGCGCAAGCCAGCCGCGCTCGTACACCCATTCCTTCGTCCCCGGCCAGCCGCCGAACTTCTCCCCGTCGTCCGCCAGCACCGCGAGCCGCCCGCCGCGTTCCCGCAGGCCGCGCAGGTAGGCCACCGTGTCTGCGGGCGGCTTGAACGGAATCAGGTATCGCAGGTGTTCGTCGATCGGAAACAGCGCGACGCGCCGGTCGTCGCTCTCGGTCCAGAACGGGGCGTGCAGTTGCTCGCGCCTGAAGCCGCTCACGAGGAAATGGCGGTCGTCCACGAGCGCGTAGCGCACGCCCGCCTGGGCCAGATCCGCGGCCAGCTCGGGCTCCCACACCCGCTCCGTCAGCCACAGCCCCCCGCTTGCCTCGACACCGAACCGCCGCGAGATCGCCTGGCGCATCCACTCGATCTGCTCCAGCCGGTCTTGCCGGGGCAGCGAGACGAGCACGGGCTCGTAGAACCCCCCGAGCAGGAGCTCGACGCGGCCGTCACCCGCGAGCCGTGCGATCCGATCGAGGAACGCCGCCTCGTGTCCCTCGAGCCATTCGAGCAGCGGCCCGGAGATATGAAGGGCGATCGGAAAGAATTCCCGCTCCGCCAGCCGTTCGAGGAACGGGCGGTACACGTCGACCACGTGCTGCTCGAACACGTGGTCGAAGTTTCCCACCGGCTGATGGAAGTGGACCCCGAAGGCGAAGCGGAGCGGGTCCAGCTAGTCGCCCCCCGCTCCTGCGAAGCCGAGCCGCCACGCCACGGGTGCGAGCTGAGCCGCACGCTGCGCCCCGAGGCCGGCAGACGCAGTCCAGATCCGGTAAAAGGCGGTCTGGACGTCGAACGGAATGTGCAAGCCTTGCACGTCGAGCAGGTCGGCAAGATCCATGACGGCGGCGATCGCCCGCTCGGACTGATCGCGCTCGAGCGCCAAGACCGCCCGCTCGAGCGTCTGCGCCGCGAGGTGCGGCAGGTCGGCGGCGCCCGTGGCGAGCAGCGCCGTTTCGGTCGGCGCCAAGCAGCGCTCGACCAGCTGTTCCCTCAGTCGTGTCACCACGGCCGACCGGGCCCCCTCGGGCAAGTCGTGGAGCCCGACGCGCGTTGCCGTCGCTCCGTCGGGGAACGCTGCCACGTCCACCATGAGCCGGGCGCCCCCCCCGCCCCCCTCGCGCGCGACGGAGACGCGAAACGCGTGCTCGCGACCGGTGCGCGCGTGCGTCAGCAGCAGCCGATCGCCCGACTCTTGCGTGATGTAGCAGCCGGCGCACCCGGCTGCGACGTCAGGCGCCACGTGCCGAACGGCGGCGTACCCCGCCGCGGCGCGTACGGCCGGGGGAATGCGGGGCTTGGCCCTGTCCAGGTAGACCGCGCGCCCCGTGCCGGCCACCCGGTCGTTGCTCTCCGCCCGCGCGAGCCGCTCCAGCACTCCCGCCTCGAGCCGCGGCGCGTCCGTGCCCGCGAGCTCGATCGCCCGGGCGGCGTAACGCAGCACCTGCACGGCCTCGATCCCGGCGATGTCGTCGAAGAACCAGCCGCACGAGGTAAACATCCGCAGAGCGTTGCGCTCGAGCTCGAGTAGCTCCCGAGCCCGGACCTGCGCGCCGACGTCCTCCGGGCGGCGCATCCGCTCCGCCGCGAACCGGGTGATACTCGCCCCATTCGAGCTGACCACCGTGCCGTACCCGTCGCGGGCAGCCCAGGGATCGGCGAACAGCTCCGCGCCCTCGCGCTCGTAGCACGCGTGCAGCTCCCCCGCCACCCACGCGAGCGCTTCACGCAGCGGCGCCCGCCAGCGTTGCTGGGTCGGGCGCTCCGCTGCAAGCCGGCAGCCGCAATCCGCCCGCCAGCGCTCTACACCATGCGGGCAGCTCCATGACGTGGGCGCCACGAGCTTCACCTCTTGTTCCGGCGGGTGGCGCGCAAGAAAGGCGGCGAAGTTCTCGACCCGCACGTCCTGGCGCCGCTTGAGTTCCTGCAGCAGCCAAGCCAGCGCTACCTCGGCGAAGCGGTGGTGGTGGCCGAACGTCTCCCCGTCCGTGGCCACCGCCACAAGCCCCGGCTCCTCCCCGGCCTTGCCGGCCGCAAGCAGGCGCTCGGCCCATTGAGACGCATCACGCAGCAGTGGCCCGAACGCGACGTCGTGGGAGATCCCGCCGTCGTACACGAACAGCGTGATCGTGCGACCGCCCGCCGTGCGGTACCAGCCGGGGAAGCCGCGCGCTGGCGCTCGCTCCACCTGGTGGGGTGCAACGATGGTAAAGCGGACTCCCTCGGCGGCCAGCACGTCGAGCGTCTCGCCGTCCACCGCCGTTTCCGGCAGCCACATGCCGACCGGGTCCCGGCCGAAGCGGCCGCGGAAGTCGGCCATGCCCCAGCGCACCTCGGTGATCTTATCGCGGCGCGACGCGAGCGGGAGGATCGTATGATGGTACGGCATGGCGATCGCATTGCCGTGCCCTCCGCGCTGCTCGCGACTCAGGCGGTCTGCGTCCAGGACGGCCGCGTAAGTCCGGGGCGCCTCCCGCTCCAGCCACTCGAGCAGCGTGGGGCCGAAGTTGAAGCTGATCGAGGCGAGCGTGTTGACGATCCCCGCGATGCGCCCGTCGGGCGCGTACAGCCGCGCAGCGACGACCGCGCGGTAGCACTCCCGCTCGATTCGCCGGTTCCAGTCATGGTACGGCGCAGCGGACGGCTCGACCGCGACTTCGTCGAGCCAAGGGTCCTCCCGCGGCGGCTGATAGAAGTGCCCGTGGATGACGATCGACCGGACGCTCAAACGCCCAGCACCTCGGCGACCGTCGCGAGAATATCCGGGAACACCTCGTCGCGACGCGACAGCTCCTCCAAGCGACCCACGTCCGGAGCCCCGCGCCCCGGCGTGAGAGCCGCGACTAGCCGCTCGGCGTCCTCGCAGTGCAGCTTGAATCGCCGCTCGGCGTAGTCCGGCACGGCGCCGGTCGAGATCATGAACTGCCAGTCGGAAGCCTGTGCGAGCAGGAGCTCGCGCGCCGCCTGGGCGAGCACGGGACGAGCCCCGGGAGACGCAAGCGCCGCCGGGGCCGCTTTCCAGAAAGCGTCCTCCAGCGCCCGCAGCCGCGGCCACGTCCACGCGGTCCGGTCGTTCAGCCACATCGTGTGGTCGCCGTTCACACCCCATGAGCCTTCAGCCAGGCGCAGCGCCACCCCCGCCGGGTGGTCCCCTACGTGCCGCGACGCCGTCACCGGGCGAACGCCGGGATGGTGGCGCAGCTCGCGGTACACCGCGGCCAGGAAGTCCACACCCTCGAACCACCAATGACCAAACAGCTCGGTATCGAACGGCGCGACGACGACCCCGGCGTCGGTCTCCCGCGCTGCCGTCTCCGCCGCGATGCCGGCGACGAGGTGCGCGAAGTGACGCGCGTGGTCCGCGGCCCGGCCGAGCGCGGCGGCGGGCTCGTACGCGCGCTTCGCACCGAGGTCGACGTTGGGCCCCGTCACCCGCCACAGCTTGAGGCCGCCGGGCCAGCGAATCTTGTGGAACTCCAGGTACCACTCGTCGCCCGGATAACCCTGGTGGCGGCTCCACACCTGCATCGAGGACCGAGGATCGCGCACCAGCGCGACTACGCTCTGTTTCGCCCGCGGAGGCGTCACCTTATAGGCGCGGTAGGGAGAGCGACTGGGCCGTGTCGCGGGTTTCCCTAGTGTCTCGTGGCGCTCGACGTCGAACCGCTCCGCGCCCAAGGGAACCTCACCATACGTGCCGAGGGGCTCGCCGGCCTGGGCCAGATGGGCGTCGGCAAAAAAGTACCGGAAGCCCGCGGCGGCGAGGTGCTCCTCGATGCCGCGACGCCGGCCGGCGCGCGGCCGGTAGGCGCACTCGGGCAGCCAGCAGCCCACGGGATCGCGGCCGAACAGCCGCCGGTGCTCGTTCCGCCCCACCGCGAGCTGGAGGCGGACGCTCTCATCGCGGCCGAGCAGAGGGAGATAGCCGTGCGTCGCTGCCGAGCCGATGATCTCGAGATTGCCGGCGTCCTGGAGGCGCCGGAAGGCAGCCAGGATATCGCGGTCGATCGCGTGAAACAGGTTCCGGAGGCGGCGGAGCCGCGCCTTCCAGAATTCTACGAGGGGTGGCAGCTCGGTGTCGCCAGTTGCGGCGAGCTCCGTGCGAGCCTCCGCACACGCGGCCTCGCGCTGGTCGAAGAACGCTTCGAGCTCCCGCGCGAAGTCGGCGCTCGCGAGCTGGTTCGCCAGCACCGGCGTGAAGCCGATCGTCACCGGCGCGGGCGTGCCCTCTTGGGCAAGCCCCTGCAGCTTCTCGAGCAGCGGGAGGTAGCTGTCGAGCGCCGCCTCGCACAGCCAGTCGCTGCCGTGCGGCCATCGCCCGTGATGCAGCACGTACGGCAGGTGACTGTGCAGCGCGAGGACGAAATCCATCGCTCCCGCGTTCAGCCGGCGGCCGCTCGCGCCGCGAGTGCGCGCCGATAAACGTCCAAATAGCGCGCGGCCGAGCCGTCCCAGCCGAACGTCTGCGCCATCGCCTGATGTACCATCTTGCGCCAGGCCGCTCGGTCGCGGTAGTAGCCCAGCCCCCGCAGCACTGCTTGTTCGAGCGCCGCCGGCGCGTATTCGTCGAACAGCACGCCCGTCTCCCCGTCGGCGATGCTGTCGAGCAGCCCGCCCACGCGACGGGCAACGGGGACGGTGCCGTAGCGCTGCGCCCGCATCTGCGTGAGGCCGCACGGCTCGTACAGCGACGGCATCAGCAACAAGTCTGCTCCCGCGAGCAGCCGGTGCTCCAGGTGATCGGTGAAGGCGAACTCGACCGCCACGCGCTCGGTGGCTGCGGCAGCGAGCTCAGTCAGCGCCGCGTGGTAACGGTGCTCCCCGGAGCCGAGGAATATGAACTGCGCGTCCGACGCCCCCAGCAGGTCGGCGCCCAGGACCAAGTCCAGCCCCTTCTGCGACACGAGGCGGGCGCTCATCCCGAACAGAGGGGTTTGCGCCCGTTGCGGCAAGCCGTAGCTCCGCTGGAGCGCGGCCTTGCAGCGCCGCTTCCCGGCGAGATCGTGCGCGGAGTAGTTCGCCCTGAGATTTGGATCGGTCTCCGGGTTCCAAACCTCCGCGTCGATCCCGTTCAGGATGCCGACCAGGTCGTCGCCCAACCCCGTGAACATGTCGTGCAGCCCGAACCCCCCTTCCGCCGTCCGCAGCTCCGCCGCGTGGCTCGGGCTCACGGTCACGGCGATGTCGGAGAACGCCAGCCCGCCCTTGAGCATGTTCATCCGTCCGTACCACTCGAAGCGCCGCGAGTCGTACAACTCGGGAGGCAGGCCGACCGTCGCCATCGTCTCCGGCGGGAAATGACCCTGGAACCCGGCGTTATGCACGGAGAGCACGGTCGCGAGGCGATCATAGAACGGCTGACCGGAGAACGCGGTACGCAGGTAGACCGGCGTCAGCGCCGTATGCCAGTCGTGTGCGTGGAGCACTTGCGCCTGCGGCGCAACCTGGGGGAGGATCGTCAGGGCGAACGCGCAAAAGAAGGCGAACCGCTGCGCGTTGTCCGGATAGTCTCCCGCATCGTCGCCGTAGATGCCGGCGCGGTCGAAGAAGTCGGGGTGCTCGATGAAGCAGATCTGCGGCCCCGCGGCGTTGCCGTCCTGAGCGCGGTACGGCCAGGCCGTCTCCGTCCGGCCGCCGAGCGTGACGGTGAAGGGGGGCCCGGCCCGTTCGAGCGAGGGCGTCGTCTCACGCACCTGGCGGTACAGCGGGAGCACGACCGTCGTCGGCATGCCCGCGAAAGCCTGGAAGGTGGCCAGGCCGCTCACCGCTTCGCCCAAGCCGCCGGTGCGGGCGAACGGCCAACATTCGGCCGTCAGGTGGACGACCCCGACCGGTGCCGCGACGCTGGCGTGCGGACGCGGCGTAGCGACCGCCGCATCGGGTCTCCGGCGGGCGCCGGTCCGGACGCGGGCTGGCTTGGGCTCTCGAACCGTCGTGTCTCGCTCCCTTCGTTCAGGCGGTGGGAGGATCGTCTGCCGGGAGCTGACCCCTGATCGCCGGCACGTAGTGCTCCGTCACGTACTGCCGCAGCATGCGCCGGGCCGTGAAGGAATGGCCCCCGACGCGGAGCGCGTGTTTCATCTTCTCCACCCATCCCAGCGGGACGTCGCGCTCGTCCCGCGTGTAAAACAGCGGCACGACTTCGTCCTCAAGCAGGCGGTACAACTGCTCGGCATCGGCGGCGTCGGCGTCGCCTCCGGCCGGGACGGGGGGGATGGCCCACCCGTTCCGCCCATCGTATCCCTCCGCCCACCATCCGTCCAGAGTGCTGAGCTGCGGGACCCCGTTCAAGGCCGCCTTCATGCCGCTGGTGCCGCACGCCTCGAGCGGCGCCCGCGGGAGGTTGAGCCAGAGGTC
>JBOHSI010000217.1:0-5181 GCA_050733055.1 Gemmatimonadales bacterium | reverse complement strand
CCATGCCGCCGCGGCCCAGGCGCCGCTCGAGCACGTAGCGGCCGGCCAGCGCGCGCTGCAACTCCCCGACAGACGGTAGCGGATCGGGCATATGGCCGAACATCCGAGGTTTGGGCGGCGTGGGGCCGGTGTGAACGCGGAGACCAGCGTGACGGAGACTCAGTACACCGGCAGCGTGCCCGAGGTTCGTCTCCCGCTGCCCGGCGCTCCAAATCGAAACGCGATCGCGTCAGCGATCGCCGTTCACTTCATCCTCCGGAGTCCGGTCGGGCGTGACCGTCGCCGATTGTTCGGCGACTCGGGCAACCACTCCCTGCATTTCGAGCACGCGATCGGCCTCGTCGGCCAGGCGCTCGGCCGCGGTGAGGTCGGCCGTGATGCTCTCCGTGCCTCCCACGCCGGCGCGCAGGCGCATGAGGTCCAGGCGGATCGCCTCGAGCGATGCGACGGCCTCCGCGAGGTACCGCTGGGCGGCGTCGCGTGCGGCGCCCAGGTCCGCGCGCAGCGCTTTGCGCCGTTCGGCGAGGGCTTCGGCCTCCGGCGCGCCCGCCCTCAGGATGGCCGATCGCGCGCCGGCAGCGTCCGGGCCGACGCGGGTGAGCAGATCGGCACACTCTTCGGCGCGGGCCCGCATCCGCTGCGCCGTTCCCTCGAGGCGCCGGATGACATCCGGCACGGCGGGAAGATGCGCCCGTCGGGGCTTGGGCAGCGCCTCGAACAGCGCTTCGGCCGCGCCGCCGAGGGCGAACTCGGTCGGCCGGTGCGTCACCGGTATCGCGGTCGCCCGCGCCGCGACACCGGCGCCAGCGATCCGGAACAACCAGCGGCCGACCGGCCCTCGCCAGAATCGGAGCTGCCCGCCCTGGGCGAGGTGGACGCGCGTGCCAGTGCCGTAGCTCAACACACCGATCACCACCGCGACGCTAAACGTCGCGAGCAGCACGACCAGCGTGGCCGAGCCGATCGGGACCACCAGCGCGGCGAGGCCCGATGCCGCTCCCGCCGCAACGCAGGCGACCCAGACGCGGTAGACCGCCCGCTCGAGCCACCGGGGCCGTCGGCCGTAGGCCGTCGCCAGTTCCTCCCGGCGCCGCTGCCAGGCGGTCTTGAGAGCGTCCAGCAAGTCGCGGCGCCGGGAGCCCGCGCGCAGCAAGCGCCGGACGCGGTAGAGCAGCAGCGCCGCCGGGGCGAGCACGACGAGGGCGACGAGCGCGCCCGGGAGGAGGTCGACCACGACCTCGTGCACCCCCGGCACCTGGTTTTGGACGACCGTGAGGAACTCCGCGAAAATGAGCGGAAAGAAGATCCGGGCCGAAACGGCCGCGATGAGCAGCAGGTAGAACAGCTGCAGCGCCGACAGATTCTTCTGCTCTGTGAGGAACAAGCGCACCGGGAGCGGCGCCTCTGGTCGCGGCTGTACCGACAGCGCGATCGCGTCCGCCACGGATTCGCCGCGCTGGAACCGCGCCGCCGGGTCCTTCGCGAGACAGCGGTCGACGACCTGTGCAAGCCGGCGCGGCGTGGCGGGCGCGACGGTCGCGACCGGCGGCGCCGACTCACTGATCTGGAGCGCCAGCACCTCAGGAATGGTGGTCGCGACGAACGGCAACCTCCCGAACAGCGCGTAGAAGCCGACGATTCCGAGCGAGTAGAGATCGCTGCGCTGGTCCACCGGATCTCCACTCGCCTGCTCCGGGCTCATGAACTCCGGGGTCCCGACCAGCCCACCGCCTCCGGTCAGGCCCGTGGCTTCGGCGACCCGGGCGATGCTGAAGTCCGCCACGAGCGCCCGGCCGGTCCCTGCTTCGAGCAGGATGTTCTCGGGCTTCACGTCGCGATGCACCACTCCCTGAGCGTGCGCGTAGGCGAGTGCCCACGCGACTTCTCGCAGCACCCGGCCCGCCTCGGCCGGCGCCAAGGGCCCGCGGGTCCGCACGCGGTGGCCCAGCGCCTCGCCCTCGATGTAGGCCATGACGAAGAACACGACTCGCCGGTCTCGTCCACTGCGTGGATCGGTACGACGTGCGGGTGGGAGAGCTTCGCGGCGGTGCGCGCTTCCTGGAGAAAGCGCTCGCGCAGCACAGCGCTCGCGCCTCGTTCCGGCGGCAGCAGCTTGATCGCAACCGGCCGGTCGAGGCGCACGTCCCGCGCGAGGTACACGATCCCCATCCCGCCGCGTCCCAGCTCGCGCTCGAGCGAGTAGCGCCAGCGAGCGCCGCCTGGAACCGGAGGAACAGCCGGTCCGGCGTGCCGGACATCGCGGCTATCCTGACGTCTGGCGACACGTGGCGGTAAGGCCCAGATTGTCGGGCCTATGACGAGCCACCAACCGTACATCCCGGCGGCGCAGTCGCCCGCCGAGCTGACCGCGCGCTCGCTCGGGCTGGGGGCGGTCCTCGGCTTGATTTTCGGCGCGTCCAGCGTGTACCTCGCGCTGAAGATCGGGCTCACCGTCAGCGCATCCATTCCGATCGCGGTGCTGTCCATCACGATCTTTCGCGCCCTCGGACGGGCGACGATCCTCGAGAACAACATCACCCAGACCGTGGGCTCGGCCGGAGAATCGATCGCCGCCGGGGTGGTGTTCACGATCCCGGCCATCCTGCTCATGGGGTACGACCTCGACATCAACCGAGTCGCCGTGCTCGCGGTGGTGGGCGGCGTCCTCGGCATCCTCATGATGATCCCGCTGCGGCGCGCACTGATCGTGCAGGAGCACGGGAACCTCACCTACCCCGAAGGGACCGCGTGCGCCGAGGTGCTGATCGCGGGGGACAAGGGCGGCATTCACGCCAAGACCGTATTCCAGGCCTTCGGCATCGCGTTCGCCTACAAGTTCCTCATGTCCGGCCTGCGCCTGTGGCGGGAGGTCCCGACCAAGGTCATGGGCTTTTTCAAGGGCGCCGAGGTGCAGATGGAGGTGAGCCCCGAGCTGATGGGCGTCGGCTATATCATCGGCCCCCGGATCGCGGGCTACCTCTTCGCCGGCGGCATTCTCGCCTACCTCGTGCTGATGCCAGGGATCAAGCTCTACGGTGAGAGCATGCTCGCGCCGATGTACCCGGCAACGAAGCTCATCCGGAACATGTCGGCGGGCGAGATTCGGGCCGCGTACGTCTTCTACATCGGCGCCGGCGCGGTGGCGACGGGCGGGATCATCGCATTGGCTCGCGCACTGCCGACCATCATCGGCGCGTTCGCGGCCGGGTTCGCCGACCTGCGCAAGAGCCGCCTGGGCCGGGCGGTGGCGTCGCGGCTGCGGACCGACGAGGACCTCCCGATCGCCCTCACGGCGATCGGCGCACTCGTGCTCGCGCTCGTGCTCGCGCTACTGCCGCAGATCGGCGTGAATCTGCTCGGCGCGCTCCTCATCGTCACGTTCGGCTTCTTCTTCACGACCGTCTCGTCACGCATCTGTGGTCAGATCGGCAGCTCGGCGAATCCCATCTCGGGCATGACCATCGCCGCGCTCATCGGGACGGCGTCCATCTTCCTCCTGCTCGGATGGACGGGCATCGACCACCGCGTCCAGGCCATCTCGATCGCCTGCGTCATCGCGGTGGCCGCCGCCAACGCCGGGGCCACGTCCCAGGACCTGAAGACGGGCTTCCTCGTCGGGGCCACGCCCCGGCGCCAGCAGATCGGCATCATCGTGGGAGCGGTGACCTCGGCCGTGATCGTCGGGTGGACGCTGACGCTGCTCAACAAGGCCTACGAGTACCCCGTGCCCGAGCGGCACGCCGCCTTCACCGCGCCCGCCGCGAGCTGCTGCGCGCAGAACCAAGACGTGGCGGTGCTCGACCAGCAGAGGTCCGGCTTCCGCATCGCCGGCGGCGACTCCATCGACTACAACAGCTACCAGGTGATCCGTGTGTACGTGGAGACGAGCGGCGTCCCCCCGGGGAAATACCTCGTGGACTCGGCGACTCGGCAGATCCGCTACGTCGTGGACCCGGGGATCGGCGGGCGCATTCGCCAGTACGAGGGCCGGACCCTGACCCGTCTCGATTCACCCAAGGCGACGCTGATGGCGCTGATCACCGACGGGATCCTGACCCATCGGCTGCCCTGGACGCTGGTGTTGATCGGCGTCTTCATCGCCGTTGCCATCGAGCTCATGGGGATACAGTCGCTGCCGGTTGCCGTCGGCGTGTACCTGCCGCTCTCGACGTCGGCGGGCATCTTCGTGGGCGGGATCGCGCGCTGGCTCATCGAACGGCGGGTCAAGTCCGAAGCGCGCTCCCTCGCGGACATCGAGTCCGGGCCGGGCGTGCTGTTCTCGAGCGGCCTGATCGCCGGGGGCGCAATCGCCGGCATCGTCATCGCCGCGATCGCAGGTGCGAAAGGGAGTGCCGAGTGGCTGTCGGAGGTCGTCGGGCTGTCGCATCGCCTCGACGTCGTCGCCGGCTCGAACCTCCCCGCCCTGGGGTTGTTCGCGCTGCTTGGCGCGCTGCTCTACCGGATCGCCCTGCGAAAGACCTGACCCGTGCGGGTGGTCTCACTCCTCCCCGCCGCCACCGAGATCGTGGCTGCGTTGGGAGCGGGCAGCCGCCTGGTGGGGGTGTCGCATGAGTGCGACTACCCGCCCGAAGTGCGCGTCCTCCCGCGCGTGACCCGCACGCGCGTCGATCCCGCGCTTCCCTCCGATGCGATCGACCGCGCGCTGGCGGAAGCCAAGCGCGCAGGCGTCTCGCCCATCGACGTGGACGTGGAGCTGCTGGCGCGGCTGCGCCCCGACGTCGTCATCGGCCAGGCATTGTGCGACGTGTGCGCGGTGGGGGACCGCGAGCTCGCGCGCATCGTCCCGACGCTCCTGCCGACGCCGTGGGTCGTGACCATGCACGCGCATACGCTCGTCGAGGTGTTCGTCGACATCCACAAGGTCGGCGAGGCCGTGGAGCTCCGCGATGAGGCGGATGAGCTGGTCGCCGGGCTCGCGTACCGGCTGCGGCGGCTGCGGCGCGCGGCCGCCGGCGCCGCCGCTGCCCGGCGCGTCCTCGTGCTCGAGTGGCTCGACCCCCCCTACGTCGCCGGGCACTGGGTGCCCGAGCTGATCGAGGTCGCGGGAGGAGAGGACGTCGCCGGCGTGCCGGGGACGCCCTCCGCGACTCGCTCGTGGCGGGAGCTCTCCGCCCTGGCGCCCGACCTCGTCGTGTTGGCACTGTGCGGGTTCGACGTGCC
>JBOHSI010000216.1:0-9446 GCA_050733055.1 Gemmatimonadales bacterium | reverse complement strand
AAGCGAGACCCCTGCCGGTTTACGGGGAGCATCCATGCCAAACCACTGGATCGTAAAGACCGAGCCATCCACCTACAGCTTCCACCAGCTCGAGCGGGACAAGCGAGCCGTGTGGGACGGCGTGCGCAACAACCTCGCGCTCAAGCATCTGCGCCAGATGAAGCCCGGCGACCGCGTGCTGGTGTATCACTCCGGAGACGAGAAAGCCGGGGTCGGCGTGGCCGAGGTCGTGTCGGAGCCATACCCCGACCCCAAACAGAAGGACGCGAAGCTCACGGTCGTGAACCTCAAGGCTGTGGGGAGACTGCCGCGACCGGTGCCGCTCGCCGAGATTAAGAAGGATCGGGCGTTCGCCGATCTGGCCCTCGTGCGCATGGGCCGGCTGTCGCTGATGCCCGCTGCGGCGGACCAGTTCAAGCGCCTGCTCGCGATGGGCGGCGCGAAGTGACGGAAGACGGACAGCCGAGCACGGAGAACGTCTCATGGGCAAGGGCGACATCCGCACCGGACGCGGAAAGATCTTCCGCGGCACGCACGGAAAGACGCGCAGCAGAAAGAAAGAAAAGGAAAAGCAAAAGCGCCGGAAGGCCGCGGCAACCCGCGCGGCGGCGGGAGGCCGCCCGACATGAGAGGAATCCTGGCGTTGTGTCTCGGGCTCGTCGCCGCGCCGTGCGCCGCGCAGGGCGAGCATGGCGATCGCTGGCAGCTCACGCTCAACAGCGGCGAGATCCTGTGGGATCTCCACCTCGTGAAGCTCGCGGGCGACACGCTGGTCGTCCGGCATGCCGATACGACGCACGCCTTCGCGATCTCCCAGATCGACGAGCTGCGCCTGGTGCAGAAGTCCAAGCGCTCGATCACCCCGGAGGCCGGCCGCTATGCAGGCGTACTAGGCGGCGCCGACGATGAGGTGTACCGCCTCACGATGCACGACATCGCTGAGCGACGGCAGATCCTGCGGCAGGTGTTCCAGGACCACCCCCCCGATTCCGATCCCTAGCCTCTCCGCGGTCACCTTCACACGTGGGCGGCGAAGTGCAGCACCTTGGGATGCACGAGCCGGGCGTAGTCGTGGTACCGCAGCTTCATCAGCTCGGTGAACGAGCCCGCGTTGAACACGATCTCCTCGGCCTCTGCGAGGACATTGGCCACGTAGACCTCCTGGGCGGTGTACGCCGGCGAATGGCTGATCGTCACGTACTTCACGTCGTGGCCGTCAAGGTACTCTTTCAGCCTCTTGAGGGACATGGCTCCACTCCTTTCCGGTGCCTGCGCCAAGGTGCAATCCCGCCGCCAGCGCGCGCCCGTTGAGATCGAGCGTTGCGGGCTTCACCCGCTCCCGAATGGCCCGGGCCAAGCTCGGTTCGGACACGATGCCTGAGAGCGCCACGATCACGCCCAGCGCCACGACGTTCGCCGTGATCGCGCCACCGGGGCCTCTCGGGCGGTCTGCAGAATGGGGAGCCGCAGTACGCTGCCGGGCGCCTCCACTGTCTCTGCGGGCACCTGCCGGTCGACGACTCCCACGCCGCCGGGCGCGAGCTGGGCTCCGTATTTCGCGTAGGCGTCGCGGGAGAGGCAGACGAGGCAATCGGGAAGCAAGACTTCGGGGAAGGCGATCTCGCCGTGAGACAGCACCACCTCGGACTTGGCCGCCCCGAGCCGACTCGCGCGCAGCTGCCGCCCAGCAGGTTCTCAGCGAAGATGGTCTCGGCGGCGGCGATCGCGTCGCCGAGGGCGATGGCGTGAATGAAGCCGGGGACGTCGATCCCGGCCGGACAGGCGGCGACACACGGTGCCGGAGCGGCGGGGCCGCCGCACGCGAGGCAGCGATCGGCCTCGACCATTGCCAGGGAGTCGCCCAAGGGTGGCTTGAGAGCGGCGAACAACGCCCCCGGCGCAGCGAGCACTGCGCGTGTCGCTGTCATGCGTCACTACATACGACCGACGGTCTGAAGAAACGCGGAACCTAGCTTGTCGGATCCTTCATCTTTACTGAGCCCGTGCGCAGCGGGCGAACTGGCTGGGAGCGGGCGCTGGTCTACCTTTCAGGGTGTTGAACTCAGGCCGCCGGATTCTCCTCGTCGACGCGGACGCCTTCTACGTGTCGGTGGCGCGGCTCGTCGATCCTGAGGGCGCCGGCAAGGCACCGCTCCTCATCGTGGGCGGGGCGCCCGAGCGCCGCGGCGTCGTGACCTCGGCGTCGTACGAGGCACGCGCGTACGGCGTGCATTCCGCGATGCCGATGGCCCGCGCCGTGCGGCTGTGCCCCAAGGCGATGGTCGTGCCCGTCCCGTGGGAGGCGTGCGCGCGCGCGAGTCACGAGATCAAGGAAGTGCTGCGGCGGTTCACACCGGCGGTGGAGCAGGCGTCCAGCGACGAGTTCTACCTCGATCTGACGGGCACCGAGAAGCTGTATCGTGGGGAGCCTCTCTCGGCGACGGCGCAGCGGATGCGCGCCGCGGTGGCGCAGCAGACGTCACTGACCGTTTCGATCGGTGGCGGCACGTCGAAGCTCGTCGCGAAGCTGGCGGCGGGCGTGGCCAAGCCCCGGCCGGGCAGCCCCGCCGACGGCGTGCACGTGGTCGAGCCCGGCGGGGAGGCGGACTTCATGCGGCGGTTCGCGCTCGCCGACGTCCCGCTGGTCGGTCCCAAGTTCCAGGAACGGCTCCACCGGCTCGGCTTGCGCACCGTGGTGGACGCGGTGCGCCATGACCGGGACACGCTCGTTCGCTGGCTTGGCGAGCGCGAGGGCGGGTGGCTCTACGAGCGCGTGCGGGGGATCGACCACGGCGAAGTGGAACCCGATCGTGAGCCGAAATCGATCAGCCGGGACGAGACTTTCCCGGCGGACATCGCCGAGGACGACGCCCTCGCAGCCAGGCTGCTCGCGCTCGCCGACCGGGCGGCGTCGGATGCCCGTGATGCGGGACTCCTGGCGCGCACCATCACTGTGAAGCTGCGCGATGCGGACTTCACGACGCGCCAGGCGAGCCGCACCCTCCCTGACCCGGTCCAGTCGGACCGCGCGGTGTACGAGGTCGCGCGCCAACTGCTCGCCCGGCTGCGCGCCGCCCGCCGCCTCCCCGCGCGGCTGCTGGGCATCTCGCTGTCGCAGTTCGTCCCAGCGGACGCCGGGGCACAGCTCCCGCTGCTGCACGAGCTGCCGGGCCCCGGGGTCGAGACCGAGCGCGACCGGATGATTTCGCGCGTGATCGACGCCGTGCGCGAGAAGTTTGGGCCCGATGCGCTGGGGCGCGGTCGGGGCCGCTGACCAAACGTTTGCGCTCGACGCCTTCCTACTCGACGTCGTTCCGCTCGACGTCCCTTCGTGGTTACATCGCTCCCACGGCCGCCGCTGCCTTGTTCACGTCGCGCGGCTTCACCCAGAAGATCGCTCCGTAGCGGCCCATACCGGCGCAGACCGCGCTCACTGCAGTGACGTTGATCTTGGCAGCGCCGAGCCGCGCCATCACGCCGGCGAGCGCGCCGACACGGTCGTCGCCCTCGATGAGGAACGCCGTCTTCGGCTTGGAGAGTTTGATCTTGGCGGCCTTCGCGGCGGCCGTCAACGTCGTCTCGTCCGACGGGACGAAGTCCGCCTGCGACTTGCGGGCGCGCGGGAACGCGTGGAACGCGAGCAGGTTGACGCCCGCATTCCGGAGAGCCTGCAGCAGCCGGGCCCCCTCGCCCGGCTTGTCGGGCGCGGTGGTGTAGTAGTAGCTCACCCTCCGGATTGTGTCGGCCATACAGGTCTCCTGGCTGTGATCGCTCGCATGACTATCGCCTCTGAGCAGCTTGACCGCCAGACCGCCTGAAAACGCCCGCCGCATCGCACGTAGAAAGCCGTTCTCCCCAGATGCACGCTCTGCTTGACGCCTCTGCTCGACGCCGGTAACCTCCACCTCCCGGCTCGGGGCCTCGTCCTCCGAGCACGTCGCTCCCAGCCGATCGTCTCACGAAGGAGCCCGTCATGTCCCGAATCGTTTGCCGCGCGTCCGGCTTCCTGGGCGGGCTGCTCACCGTTCTCGTCGCCGTGCCCGCGGCGGGCCAGGGACGCCGGCGACCCAAGGCACTGCCTGCCCAGCCCGCCGTCGCAGCCGCCCAGGGAGCGGACTCGTTGAACAACCTCAGGTTCCGCAACCTCGGCCCCGCCGTCGCGGGCGGGCGCGTCAGCGCCGTCGTCGGAATCCCCGGCCAGCCCAACGCCTACTACGTCGGCGCCGCAGCAGGCGGCGTCTGGAAGACCGCCGACGGCGGCAACTCCTGGGAAGCCGTCTTCGAAGACCAGCCCACGGCGTCCATCGGCCACATCGCCCTCGCCCCGTCGAACCCGAACCTCGTCTGGGTCGGCACGGGCGAGAGCAAGCTGCGCAACGACATCGTGGACGGCCGCGGGGTGTTCTTCTCCCCCGACGCGGGAAAGACGTGGAAGGCTCTGGGCTTGGACGATGTGGGGCAGATCTCGCGCATCGTCATCGATCCCAGCAACCCCGACATCGTGTTCGTCGGGGCGATCGGGCATGCCTGGGCCCCGAACCCGGAGCGCGGCGTGTACCGCACCGCGGACGGCGGCAAGACCTGGCAGAAGGTGCTGTTCGCGAACGACACCACCGGCGTCGCGGACCTTATCATGGTGCCGGGCAACCCGCGCGTGCTGTTCGCGGCGATGTGGCAGGTCGTGCGCCGACCGTGGGAGCTCACCTCCGGCGGCCCGGGAAGCGGGATCTACCGCTCCAAGGACGGCGGTCTGACGTGGGACAAGCTCACGGAGGGCCTGCCGTCAGGACTCATGGGTCGGATCGCGCTGGCGGTGGGAGTCACCAATCCGAACCACATCTACGCACTGATCGAGTCGAAGCAGGGGACGCTGTGGGACTCGAAGGATCTCGGCGACCACTGGACCCGGGTTTCCGACTTCCGCGGCCTCTCGACCCGACCGTTCTACTTCTCGCGGGTGGAGGTCTCGCCCGTGGACGACCGCAAGGTGTTCTTCCTGTCCTATCAGTTGCTGCTGTCGGAGGACGGCGGGAAGACCACCCGGAACATCTCCCGCGGGGTCCACGTGGACCACCACTCGATGTGGATCGACCCGCAGAATCCCGACCGGATGCTCGAGGGAAACGACGGAGGGGTCTACCTCACCCACGACGGCGGGAAGACCTGGCGCTTCCTCAACAATTTGCCGATCGCGCAGTTCTACATGGTCGCTGCCGATAACAACGTGCCCTACATGCTGTGCGGCGGCCTGCAGGACAACAACGCCTGGTGCGGGATGTCCGCGGGTCCCGGAGGTGGCGGGGGTGGGGGTGGGGCCGGGGGAAGCGTCGGGGGCGGCCTCACCGGCTCGGAGTGGTTCCCGGTGAGCGGCGGCGACGGCGAGTATGTCGTGCCGGCGCCGAGCGACTCGACGATCGTCTACCTGGACACGCAGAACGGCAACATCTCCCGCGTCGACCTGAAGACCGGAGTCACGCGGTCCATCCGGCCCTACCTCGTGGGGGTGCAGGAGACGAGACCGGCGAATCTGCGCTACCGCTTCAACTGGACGTCGCCGATCGAGGTATCGCCGACGGACGCGAATACGGTGCTGTTCGGTGGCAACGTCGTGTTCAGGACCACCGACGGCGGGGAGCGCTGGACGGTGCTCAGTCCCGACCTGACGCGCGACAACAAGGCGAAGCAAGTGACGAGCGGCGGCCCGATCAACTACGACATCTCAGGTGCCGAGACGTACCATACGATTCTCACGATCAACCTCGCGCCGACCGATACAAACGTGATCTGGGTCGGCTCGGACGACGGCCTCGTGCACGTCACGCGCGATGGCGGGAAGGTGTGGACCAACGTGGCCGGCCGCTTTCCAGGCCTTCCGCCAGACGCCGAGGGGCGGGTGTACCAGATCGGCGTGTCACCGTTCGATGCGGGGACGGCGTACCTCGCCATCGACCGACACCAGCTGGACGACCGCCGGCCCTACGTCTACAAGACCAGCGACTACGGGAAGATCTGGACCGACATCTCGCGCGGCCTCCCGGAGGACGTTCCGGTGGTCGTGGTGCGTGAGAACCCAAATCTGCGTGGCTTCCTAGTGCTGGGCACTGATGCGGCGCTCTGGTACTCGCGCGATGCGGGCGCGACGTGGAAGGTCCTCAAGGCCGGCTTCCCGACCGCACCGGTCTACGACCTCAAGTTCATCAAGCGATCGCACGACTTGGTGGTCGCGACGCACGGGCGCGGGCTGTTCGTGCTCGACAACATCACGCCGCTCGAGGAAATGAGTCCGGAAGTCGCGGCTTCGGACTTCTCCGTTTTCAGCACGCAGCCGGCGCAGATCCGCGTGCGTCCGCGGCGCACGGGGGCGGCACCGTCGCGCTTCACGGCCCCGAACCCCCCGGCAGGCGCGATGATCGACTACTATCTGAGAGCCGCCCTCGACACAACCGGGGCCGAGCCGCGGGCTCCGGGCGAGCCGCAGCAGCGCTCGCGTGCGCGGGTGATCGTCACGATCACCGACGCCGGCGGTGACACCGTAGTCGTGGACTCGAGCGCTCCGGGGAAACAAGGCGTGAACCGGCACGTGTGGAACCTGCGCTATGCGGGACCGACCCGGCTCACGTTCGAGCGGCCCACGGGCGCCGAGGAGGAGAGCCCGTTGCGCAGCACTCTCGGCCCGCGGGCGGTTCCCGGGAGCTACACCGTGACGGTGAGCGCCGGCGGCAAGGGGCAGACCAAGACGGTCGTCGTCGAGCCCGACCCGATCCTCGGCGGCGAACCCGCGCGGTTCGCGGCGCAGCTCCGCGCCGGGCTCGAGTAGCGCAACGCCATGT
Source organism: Gemmatimonadales bacterium (assembly GCA_050733055.1). GTDB lineage: Bacteria > Gemmatimonadota > Gemmatimonadetes > Gemmatimonadales > GWC2-71-9 > DASUAL01. The sequence goes on along the minus strand of JBOHSI010000216.1, from coordinate 2,616 downwards.
CCGCGCTGAACGAGATGCTCAACCGGATCGTCAGCCTCGAGACGCAGCTCAAGAACGTCCAACAGGCGCTGCGAGAGAACTCCCGGGGTGACACGGCCGGCGCCGCCCCGGTTCTGCAGCAGGGGCGCGAGCTCGGCCGGAAGCTCAAGGAGCTGAAGGACAGCCTGTACAACTCCGAGGTGCAGCGCGACGCGGGGCAGGACCAAATCCACTACCTCCAGCGGTTCCAGGATCGCCTGCAAAGTGCGGGGTTCGGCCTCGCGTTGGCGTACGCGCAGCCGCCCACCGAAGTCCAGGCGGCTCGGATGAAGGAGCTTCGGGCAGCGCTCGACGGGTATCTGGGGCGGTTCAATGAGTTGCTCCGCAGCGACGTGGCGGCATTCAACACGACGGCCCAGGAACGCCAAGCACCGGTGTTGGTTGCCGGCCAGCCGATCGAGGTAAGGCTGGTCTCGCGGTAGGGTGACGGAACCCCCGTCGGCCGGTGCACGTAGGGTCCGCCGGTGGTCATCCCAGATCTCAAGCTCGATGCGCTCCAGGAGTGGGCGCGGCTCGAGGGCCGACTGGCGGCGCGGCCGGCACCGTTGGGCGCGCGGACACCCGTTGCGCGCCGCGCACTGGGCCTCGTTGCGAAGCTCCTGCTCTTCGCCGTCCTGCCGTTTCTCATCCTCGTGCGGGCGTCCGTGTTCTGGTATTCCCACGTCCGCTCTCCGACGTGGCTCGCCCTGGTGGTGGGAGTGTGCTGCATGTTGGTCGTCGTCACGCTCTACGCGGCGTGGCTGTCGCAGCGCCTCACGGGCCGGGCGCGGGTGCTCGCGCTCAGCCGGCGGGTCGCGCTCCCGCTCGTGCTCGCCTATTGCGCCTATGCGCTGCTGTACGTGTCCACGCTGAACGCGAAATCGGAGCGCGTGCGCGAGTACTACACGTCGCTTCATCCACTACTGCGCGTGGCGCTCAGTACCTGGATTCTCATCGACCGGGACATCGTGATCACCGACGCAGCGCGCCGGCCGGAGGACTACGCTGGGATGGGCCTGCCGGCCAACGACGGCACGCTGCACTACCGGCAGCGGGACGGGTACACACACGCGGCCGACGTGCGCACGGTCGGGCGCGGCGAGGCAAAGAACCGGCTGGTGCAGCTGTATTTCTGGAGCATGGGGTTCTACACGCTCCGGCACGTGGGCAGTGCGGACCACCTCCATGTCGGGCTGCCGGTCAGGTAGCCCGGCGGCGGCTCGGCCTCCCGGGGTGTTCGGCGCGGGCTATGATTCCCCCGCAGGAGAACCTGCACGACAGCGCCATTTCGTGAAGCAGCCGGGAGAGCCCTGTGCCGTTCACCCGTGACGATATCCGGGAGTCGGTGGAGCGAGCAGCCGAGGAGCACTGGAACGCGCTTCGCGCCCACCACGAAGACGCGTATCCCAACCCCAAGCCCACGCCCGGGGACGTGTGCAAAGGGGAGGCCGCCCGGCTGAATGCGATGGGGCTGGGCGACGCGCAGGAGTTCGAGCTCGTCGAGACGCGCGTGGAGCGCGTGGCCGACGAGGTCCGCCTGACGCACGTGTTGCGCTACAAGCCGCTCAACATCCGCCTCCTGACGGAACCCTTTCAGGACTATGGCTGAGCCGCACTGCTCAGTACAGGTACGCGAGGCTCAGGCTCACGGTGAGCTGATCGCGCTTGCCGTCGAATGGCGTCAGGTTGGAGCGGTCATAGCGGACCTCTGGTCGGAGGAGCGCGCCGGGCCAGCTCCGCATGTTCAGCGTCGCGGTGCCGCTCCATAGCGTGTGTCGGGGCGCGGCGGCGAGGCCGAACGCGGCGCTCGTGCGTGCTCCCTCCCGGTCATCGAGGTAATCGGCCCGCAGGCCGAGCCCGAGCGTCGACGTGAGGTCGTACGCCACCCACGCACCAGCTGCCCACCACGTCGCGTCGCGCGTCGAGTCCGGCAGCGCCGGGTTGGCCTCTTCCCTGCCGTAATCCACCTGGAGCCAGGTCGTGACGGCGCCGACCTTCTGATTGATCAGGACCTCGCCGCCGTACCGTTTGGCATCGGTCCCCGACTGCTCGGCGCCGACGAATCCCAGCAGCCCGACCGACGTGCTGCTGCCGGGGTACAGCCCCACCCGGCCCATGAACGACTTGTGTTGCTGGTTGGCCACCACCCGGTCCCACCCGTTCGAGAGGCGCACCTGCGCATCCAGGAACCGATTGAACTTGTAAGCCGCTTCGACGCCGGTGTGGGTGAAACACTCGACGTACACGAACTGCAGGCCCTCCGACCAGTTCGGGTTCGCCACCGTCTCGATTACCTCGAGGCCCTGCAGCGTCACGAACTTTCCCGCCTTGAACTGGAGGCCGTTGCCGTTGGGCGTGGGCGCGCTGAGGGTGATGTAGAGTTGGGTGACGTCGCCGCTGGCGCCGAGGCTGAGCCCGCTAGACTGCAACACGGCGGCGTTCTGACCGACGACGACGTCGGCGTGGAACCCGGCGTCCCAGCGATCGGCCGTGTAGGGCCGGTCCACGGTGACCTTGAACGCGTTCAGGGTAAACTGGTTCGCGAAGCGGTCGTACAAGCGACCGACGATCGCGCCGCCCACCGGCACGGTGGTGTGC
>JBOHSI010000215.1:0-14995 GCA_050733055.1 Gemmatimonadales bacterium | reverse complement strand
GCCTACGTGCGCGCCGTGCACGGCGCGCTCGGTGGCCCGCGAGCGGCCGCCGCCCCGGCCGGTCCGTGTCCAGACTCGGGCAGCGCTCCAGACTACGCGCCCGCCGGCTGGCGCCCGTCGCCCAACTTCAACGAGCGGCCGGCGGACCCGACCGGCTCGATCCACGCCGTGATCGTCCACACCTGCGAGAGCAACTACACGAGCTGCTGGAGCTGGCTCGTGAATCCCGTCTCGCAGGTGAGCGCGCACTACGTGATCAACGAGGACGGCACCGAGATGTCGCAGCTCGTTCTCGAGCGCGATCGCGCGTGGCACATCGCGGCTGTCTACGACTGCGACCTGAACCGGCGCCACGACTGCTGGCTCAACGGGGTGCAGAGCAACCATTTCACCGTGGGGATCGAGCACGCGGGCTTCGCCTCGCAGCAGTCGTTTCCGGCGGCCCAGCTCGAGGCGTCCGCGGCGCTCGTGTGCGACGTGACGCGCGACCGCGGCATCCCGCGCGACTGGCAGCACATCCTGGGCCACGGGCAGCTCCAGCCCGAGAACCGGATCGACCCGGGGCCCAACTGGCCCTGGATCGCCTACGTCCACCGCATCCAGGCACAATGCGGGGAGGTCGTGGTGGACGACGCGACGCAGTTCAACGACCCGGGGGTCGCGGCCAGCGAGGTGCCGGCGGCGTGGCTCGCCGCGGACACCACGCCGGACTACTACGGCGGCGGGTACCGCTGGGCGTCCACGTTGCCTGGAGCGACGGACGGCGCCGTCTTCTTATTCCGTCTGGACGCCGCCGGCCCGCGCAGTGTGGACGCGCGCTGGACGAGCGGGTCGAACCGCTCGCCCCGGGCGGCGTACGTCGTGATCACCGCAGCGGGCGACACGCTCGCGACGCTACGGGTGGACCAGACGACGGGGGGCGGGGGCGGCGGCGGGGGCGGGGGCGGGGACGGCAGCTGGCACACACTGGGGACGTGGACGTTTTCGGCCGGGTGGAACCGGGTGGTACTCGCCCGCAGCGACTCGCAGGGTTTCGTCGTGGTGGCCGACGCCGTGCGAGTGCGGCGGGCCCCCTTGTAACCCTATCGGGCCTGAGCCAGCCACCCGAGGGACGTATGGCCACCTACCTGGCGGACCGAATTCGCCTACAGCGTCGCGGGCATCGCCTCCGTCGTGGTCGTTGGGAGGTATAGAGGCGCCGGTCGGAATCGAACCGACGAATAGAGGTTTTGCAGACCTCTGCCTTACCACTTGGCTACGGCGCCGAGGACAGGGTAAGCTCGCTAGCTGCTGGAGGTTCTTCAAGCCTCGGGAGGTAACAACCCCGGAGGGACCATTGGCCCATTCGATGCAGCAGCACCACCACGGGCGCCACGCGGCCGCCGGGCAGCACGACCACCACGCGCACATGGTGGGCGAGTTCCAACGCCGTTTCTGGATCTGCCTCGCGCTCACCGTTCCGGTGCTGGTCCTTGACCCCATGGTGCGGATGCTGCTCGGCGTCGAGGGGCTGTTCGGGTTCCGCGGGGAGCGCGCGGTGCAGTTCGCCTTCGGAGCGGCGGTCTTCGCGGTCGGCGGCCGGCCGTTCTTAACGGGGTTCGCAACAGAGCTCAAGAGACGCCAGCCGGGCATGATGACGCTCGTGGCCCTCGCGATCAGCGTCGCGTTCGGCTATAGCACGCTGGTCGTGTTCGGCCTGCCGGGCACCGTGTTCTTTTGGGAGACCGCGACCCTCATCGACATCATGCTGCTCGGGCACTGGATCGAGATGCGCTCGGTGCTAGGGGCCTCGCAGGCGCTCGAGCAGTTGGTCCGGCTGCTTCCGGCCGAAGCGCACCGGCTGAAGCCGGACGGGATGATCGAGGACGTGCCGGTCGGCGTTCTGCAGCCGGGCGACCGCGTTCTCGTGAAGCCGGGGGAACGGGTGCCGACCGACGGCCGCATCGTCGCAGGGCGCACCAGCGTCAACCAGGCCCTGCTCACGGGTGAGAGCCGGCCCGTGGAGAAGGGTGAGGGGGACGAGGTGATCGGCGGTGCGGTGAACGGCGAGGGAGCGGTGACGATCGAGGTCACGCGGACGGGCGCCGACACCTACCTCGCTCAGGTCATCGAGATGGTGCGCCGCGCGCAGGAGACGCGGTCCCGCACCCAGGACCTCGCCAACCGGGCGGCCCAGTGGCTCACGCTGGTGGCACTGGGCGGCGGCGCGGCGACGCTCGCCGCCTGGCTCGCTGCCGGCAGCACGGCGAGCTTCGCGGTGGAGCGAATGGTCACCGTCATGGTGATCGCCTGCCCGCATGCGCTCGGCCTGGCCGTTCCGCTGGTGGTGGCGGTGTCCACCACCCTCTCCGCCCGGCGCGGGCTCCTCATTCGCGACCGGTCCACCTTTGAGCGGGCACGCGAGCTCGACGTGATCGTATTCGACAAGACCGGTACCCTCACCCAGGGAAGGTTCGGTGTGAGCGACGTCGTCGCGCTCGACGGCGGGGACGACCGTGAAGTTCTGCGGCTCGCCGCCGCGCTCGAGAGCCGTTCAGAGCACCCGATCGCCGTGGGGATCGTCCGCGCGGCCGAGGAGCGCGGCCTGTCGCTCACGCCGCCGGCCGACTTCTCGGCGATTCCGGGCATCGGCGCGCAGGGGATCGTGAACGGTCGATCCGTCAAGGTGGTGAGCCCCGGGTTTCTGACGGCAAGCGGCATCGCCGTGTCGGACGAGCGAATCCGTCGTCTCGCGGAACAGGGGAAGACCGTGGTGTTTCTCCTGCTGGACGACCGCCTCGCGGGCGCGATTGCGCTCGCGGACGTGATCCGGCCCGAATCGCCTGACGCCGTCGCGCGCCTCAAGTGGATGGGCATCAAGGTCATGATGCTCACTGGCGACGCACAGCCGGTGGCCCGCTGGGTGGCGGGCGACCTCGGGCTCGACGAGTACTTCGCAGAAGTGTTACCGGGCGAGAAGGCCGCGAGGATCCGCGCCGTGCGCGGCCGGGGCCTCACCGTCGCCATGGTCGGCGACGGCGTGAACGACGCGCCCGCCCTTGTCGAAGCGGACGTCGGGATCGCCATCGGTGCCGGGACTGACGTGGCGATCGAGTCAGCCGACATCGTCCTGGTGCGCTCGGACCCGCGCGACGTGGTCGCGATCGTGGAGCTGGCGCGCGCCACCTACCGCAAGATGCTGCAAAACCTCTGGTGGGCCTCCGGTTACAATGCGATCGCGCTTCCGCTCGCGGCCGGGGTGCTCGCCCGCGCGGGGATCCTGCTTTCCCCCGCGCTCGGCGCGGTGTTGATGTCGGTCTCGACGGTCATCGTGGCCGTGAACGCCCGCCTGCTGCGCCCCGGTGGCGGGGGAGCCTGATCAGGAAGCCCGCGCCCTGGCCGGCGCCGCCACGTGCGCCTCCACGAACCAGAGCCACTTGTCGATGCCACGGGAGATCTCGGTGCAGATGTCGGCGCTGTCGCGGTCGCCGAGGTCATCGGTCGCGTCGATCGCCCGCCGGATCCGGGTGCCGAACTCCGCCAGCGCTCCGGCGAGCGCGGTCGCATGCTCGCTCCCGTCGGCGATGGTGCGGGGATAGTCCGGAAGCTCCGAGCGGTCCGCCACTGTCGGGATCGTACCCTCCGCGATCCCTCCCAGCTGAACGACCCGCTCTGCCAGAAGATCGACGTACTCGTCGACGGCGTCGTGGATCTCGTCGAACAGCTTGTGCAGCGCGATGAACTGTGGGCCCTTCACATTCCAGTGGGCCTGCTTGGCCTGCGCCGCGAGATCGATCGCGTCGGCGAGGCGCTGGTTCAAGAGCTCGACGACCTGCCCCCGGACGTGCTCCGGCAGATCGTTGCTGGTGTCGTGGGCGAGCGTGGTCATTGGTCCCTCACTTTGAAGACGGGTAGCACGGTCGGTCTGCCCCCCCCCGGAAGCGCCACCGGGGCCGTTGTGGTTCCCGAGTCACCACCCCACGCGACGCGCCTCGGGGCGTGCTGGCTCGGCTGCCACGACCGGCACAGATTGAGAGTTCATGGCTGGAAACCATTCCAAGACCCGCAAGCGGATCAAGCGCCTGTGGGGTTACATCCGCAACTTTGGCCCGGCGCGCGGCTTGTGGGTCTTAGCCAAGCTCCGCCTGGCCCGGAACGGCGTGCTCCGCGTCCGGCTGCCGCAGGATCCAGCACCCCTGTTTTGCAGGGCGCGGACGTCGGACGTGCCCACGTTCGAGCAGGTGTTCGTGGCGCGCGAATACGAGCTCCCTTTCCTCGATCTGAAGCCGGAACTGATTATCGACGCCGGAGCGAACGTCGGGTTCGGGACTCGCTTCTTTGCACTCAAGTATCCTGGCACGCGCATCCTCGCGATCGAGCCGGAAGCCTCCAACTTTGATCTGCTGATCCGTAACACCCGACACTGCCGGAACGTTACCCCGATTCGGGGTGCGCTCTGGAACCGGAAGACCTCCCTGGAAATCGCGAACCCGCGGGCTGCGAAATGGGCGTTTCAGGTGCAGGAATCCCGTGCACCGGAGGAGCAGGGGTTACAAGCCGTCACGTTGCCGGAGCTGATGGGCATGGCGGGTGCCAGCCGAGTCGACATCCTCAAGGTGGACATCGAGGGCGCGGAAAAGGAGCTCTTCGAATCGGATTACGAAGCGTGGTTGGGCCACGTCGGCGTGATCATCATCGAGTTGCACGACTGGTTCCGTGCAGGTTGTAGCGCCTCCGTTTACCGCGCCACCAGCCGGTACCAATTCAGCCAGTTTCAGAGTGGCGAGAACGTCGTGCTAGTCAACCAAGCGATGAAGCTGCGCTGCTAGTCAGCAGGGCACGGGGCGCGGAACTCGGACCCGGCGCCGAGCGCCAGCGCGGTCGGGAGCATCCCGGCCTACCCGGGTTTCAGAACGTCTCGACCGACCGAAGCGCTGATGCGGCGGGGGAGGAGAAAACCTAGAGGCGGCGTCGCTAGAACACCAACCCGTTCCGTATGGAGATGGCCCACCGGCTACCGCTGAACCCCTCGCCGAAGCGGTATCCGATCGCGAACTCCGCCACGTCACCGCGCACGCTGCGGGTCGGTCCCAAGCGCAGGGACAACCCGACATCCCCGCCGAGGCGCACCGGGTCCTCGGCGTACCAGGCGCCGCCGTAGTCGAAGAACGGCGCCACCCCGACACCAAGGAGACCCCATACTTCGTCGCTCACGAGGATGCGGTCCTCGAGCGCGAGCCAGGCCATGCGCGTGCCGGTGAACTGATGGATACCGAAGACCCGCGGTCCCTTGCGCACGAGCCACAGATCGAACTCGCCGCCGGGGTTCGGACGCCGCAGCGCGCCGCCCTCGAGATGGACAATGAGCGTGTGACGTCGGAGGTTCTGGCTCGCCACTGTCAGGCTGCCGGTGACGCGCGCGGAGTCCAGGCCGTCCGCGGTGTAGACGCCGTCGGCCCAGCCGCGTAGCAGCGCGAAGCCGCCCCGCCACAGCGCGCTCGCCTGCCCGCCCACTTCCGGTCCCACGCCGGCCCGGCCCGACGGGTAGCCCCAGGCCCGCGGCGCGACCCAGGCGCCGACGTGCACCTGCTGCGACAGGTTCACGTCTTCGCGGCGGGCATACGAGTTGAACCGCTCGAGCACCTGGAAGCGGACGTGCCCGATGTCGAGCCCTGCCCCGACGGTGCCGAACTGCGAGCGGGGAAAGGGGGTCGTCCTCTCCGGAGCGAAGTCCTCGCGCCGCCACTGCCCGCCAAGCCAGAGCCGCAGGTAGTCCCGGCTCGTCGCGCGGAGGGCAACGCCCGCGGTCATGCCGAAGCGCAGCGCGCGACGCTCGACGGCCCCGTTCGGCCCGGCGGTAGTATCGGGCGCGCCTTCCCGGAACAGCAGGACCCGCTCCGACGCCGCTTCGCCGTCGGTGATGAGCGCGTGCCGTGCGGCCGTTTGGTAGAACGGCACCCCGAGGAGCCACAGCCCGCGCTGGCCGTCCGACTTGTCCGTGTACTGCGCCGCCAGCCGCACGTGGCGCGCGAGGAAGTGCGGATTCAGGTGCTGGAGATCGACGCTGCTGCGGTCGGGCGTCTTGTTGTAGACCGCCGTGAACGCCGTCGCCGTGCCGAGCAGGTTCTCCTCGACCACCCCGGCGAGCCACGTCTCGTCGCCGCCTGAAGTGGAGTAGCCGAGCTGCGGCTTGGTGCTCCAGCCGTCGGTCGTTTCGACCCGCGCCGCGAGCCGCGCGCCGATCCGGATGGTGTCCACCCGCACGCTACTGAAGACGTTCAGCGCCCGCAGCGCCCGCTCGCTCTCGGCCACGCGCGCCGAGTCGTACGGGTCCCCGGGGTTCACGAACAGGGTACGGCGGATCACGGCCGGCCGCGTGCGCACGTGGAGCGCGTTCGCGAGCCGGGCGAGGAAGGCCGGGGCCTCGCCGTCCTGCTGCAGGTCGAAAATGTTGTGGTTGACGACGACGATGGTGTCGATCGTTTGGGCCGATAGGCGGATGGGCGGAGAGGCGGAGAGTAGCGCCAGCGCGAGACCGACCGCCGGACCCCCTGACCGCCCGACCGCCGCCGTTCTATTTGATCGCGTCAATGCGCTGGTGCAGCGCATAGGAGACGTGCCGGGAGCTGTCGTTCCACTCGGTAAAGTACAGCGTCGCGTCGACCCTGCCCGTGAGCTGCCGCAGCCCCCGCGTTGCGAGGAGGAACGTGCCGCGCACCGAGTCCGGTCGGAGCGGGCGGCACAAGCAGGTGGCGGACGCGAACGCGGCGACCCGCGCCGGCGCTGGCCCGAGCGGGTAGGGGGTGTTCAGGTCCAGCTCGCGGACCCGCCCGAGCTCGAGGCCGAGCGTCAGCGCATACTCGTCGCCCTCGCCAGCGGCGGGGTTGAAATCGTAGCGAGCGAGCACGACGTCGCCGCCCGTCGCCATCGTGTCGATTCGCATGCGCACCACGGTCAGATGGGGGTCGGGCTCCACGACGAGACGACCGTGCCACTCCCAGCGGCCGAGGCTCTGGAGGCCCTGCGTGTCGCCGGCGCGGGAGACGTCACAGGCGGCCAACAACAGGGGCGTCAAGCACAGTCGTTTCGCAGCGACGTTGCACAAGAACGTAGCCCGCAGGCGTAAATGGGATACCGCCTTCAGCGACTCCTCCCCGTATGGTTGGGCATGGTGCTGCGTGCCTACGCCCGACGGTTACCAGCGCACGAACTGGCCGTGGAGATTTCCGTCCGAGCGGCGCGCCTGACCCGCACCCTCTCGGGGCCTGGAGCCGCCGACCGGGCGGATCAGCTGGTCCGCGCAGCACTCTCGGTCAGCTCCAACATAGCGGAGGCGTGCGGCCGGGGCACCGTCGCTGAATTCCGCCAGTTCCTGTCGTACGCTCGTGGGTCTGCGCAAGAGACGCTGACGCAGCTGCGGATCGCTGCCGCGCTCGACCCGACCAACGCCCACGCGATCCATGCACTCGAGAACCGCGTGGCAATCGTGCTGAAGATGCTCGGACGTCTGATCGCCCACCCGCCGCCGGAGCCGTGAGGACGCCTTTGTGCTACGCCTTTAGTATTTACCCAGATACCGATTCAACTCCCACTCGCTGACCTGCCCGATGTACTCCTGCCATTCCTCGCGCTTCGCGTCGAGATAGCGCTCGTAGATGTGCTCGCCCAGCGCCTCGCGGACCACGGAGTCCTTTTCGAGGTGGTCGAGGGCTTCGTGCAGATCCCGGGGCAGGTCGTCGATCCGAAACCGACGGCGCTCCCGGTAGGACATGCGCGCGATGTTCTTGTTCACCGGCTCGCCGGGGTCGATCCGTTCGTGGATGCCGTCGAGGCCACCGGCGAGCTGTACGGCGAGCGCGAGGTAGGGGTTCGCCGATGGGTCGGGCATGCGGTTTTCACACCGCGTCGCCTCGCCCCGTTGCGCCGGCACCCGGATCAGGGGCGACACGTTCTGGGTGGACCACGAAACGTTCACGGGGGCCTCGTACCCCGGCACGAGCCGCTTGTAGGAGTTCACCAGCGGATTGGTCACCGCGCAGTAGCCGCGGGCGTGCCGGAGCAGGCCGCCGATGTACCACCGGCCCACCTCGGAGAGCTGAATCGGCCCCTGTGGGTCGACGAAGGCGTTCTTCCCCTTGCCGAACAATGATTGGTGGGTGTGCATCCCCGAGCCGTTGCGGCCGTAGATCGGCTTGGGCATGAACGTCGCGATAAGGCCGTGCCGGACCGCGATAGTCCGCACCACGAAGCGCACGGTGGCCAGATGGTCGGCCATCGTGAGCGGGTCGGCGTACCCCAGGTCGATCTCGTGCTGGCCGGGGGCCACCTCGTGGTGCGACGCCTCGGCGGCGAGTTCCATCTCTTCAAGGGCCGCGACGATGGCGCGGCGCGCCTGCTCCCCGCGGTCCACCGGGACGAGATCGAAGTAGCTGCCGGCGTCGAGCGCCCGCGTCGTGGGCTCCCCGCGCTCGCCCCGCTCGAAGATGAAGAACTCCACCTCGCAGCCGACCCGCATGGTGAAGCCCAGCTTCCCGGCTCGCTCGAGCTGCCGCTTCAGCGTCGTGCGGGGGCACCCCTCGAACGGCCGACCATCTGGGTAGCCGATGTCGCAGATCAGCCGCGCCACCGCCCCGTCGCCCGCGGGGGCCCCATCCCTCCAAGGGAACACGCGGAAGGTCTCGAGGTCGGGGACGAGCAAGGCGTCCGCCTCTTCCACCCGGGCGAACCCCTCGAGCGCCGAGCCATCGAACACCACCTCGCCGGCCAGCGCGCGCTCGAACTGAGCTGCCGGCACCTCGACGGCCTTGTTCACGCCCAACAAATCGGTGAACTGCAGAAGCAAGAAACGGACGCCGCGCTTCCTCAGCTCGTCGAGAACGTCACGAGTGGCCATGAGCGGTAAGGGGCGGTAAGAGGCGGTAGGGGGCGGTAGGGGCGGCACCCTTACCGCCCCTTACCGCCTCCTACCGCTCACACGTCGTAGTACAGGAAGAACTCGTAGGGATGCGGCCGCAGCGCCACCGGGTCGACCTCCTTGACGCGCTTGTAGGCCAGCCACGTCTCGATCAAGTCCTTCGTGAACACGCCGCCCTCGAGCAGGAAGTCATGATCCGCTTCCAGCGCCGTTAGCGTTTCGCTCAGCGTTCCGGGCGTGTTCTTCACGTGCTTCCGCTCCTCGGGCTCGAGCTCGTACAGGTCCACGTCCATCGGTTTCGGCGGCTCGATCTTGTCCTTGATACCGTCGAGGCCGGCCATGAGCAGCGCTGCGAAGGTCAGGTACCCGTTGCACGAGGGATCCGGCGCCCGGTACTCGATCCGCTTCGCCTTGGGCGACTTCGAATACACCGGAATCCGGCAGATCGCCGAGCGGTTGCGCTGCGAGTAGATCAGGTTGATCGGCGCCTCGAACCCCGGCACCAACCGTCGGTAGCTGTTCGTGGTGGGTGCGGCAAAACCCAGCAGTGCCGGCGAGTGGCGGATTAGCCCCCCGATGTACCAGCGCGCCGTGTCCGAGATCAGCCCGTAGCCCTTCGGGTCGAAGAACAGGTTCTTGGCATCCTTCCACAGGCTCATATGCACGTGCATCCCGGAGCCGTTGTCTCCAAACAGCGGCTTCGGCATGAACGTCGCCGTGTAGCCGTGCTGAGCGCACACGTTCTTCACGATGTACTTGTACATCATCAACTGGTCGGCCATGCGCGTGAGCGTCGTGAACCGCATGTCGATCTCGGTCTGGCCTGCGGTGCCCACCTCGTGGTGGTGCACCTCAACGTCGATGCCCGACGCGATCATCGCCAGCATGATCTTGGAGCGCAGGTCCTGGAGCTTGTCCACCGGCGGCACCGGGAAGTAGCCCTCCTTGTGGCGCGGACGGTGACCCAGGTTGGGGCCCCCGCCGTTCGTGCCCGAGTTCCAGATTCCTTCGTCGGAATCGATGTGGTAATAGCCCTCGTGGGCATTCTGATCGAAGCGGACGGAGTTGAAGATATAGAACTCCGCTTCCGGCCCGTAGTACGCGGTCGTGGCGATGCCGGTCTTCACCAGATGCTGCTCAGCCTTCTGCGCCACGTAGCGCGGGTCGCGCGAGTAGCGCTCGCCCGTCACCGGGTCCACCACGTCGCACGTGAGCGACAGCGTCGGTACTTCGAGACACGGGTCCACGAACGCACTCGCCGGATCCGGGACGAGCAGCATGTCGCTCTCGTGGATCGCCTGGAATCCGCGAATCGAGGATCCGTCGAAACCGATCCCCTCGCTGAACAGCTCCTCGCTGAGTTCCTTCAGCGGAATCGAAAAGTGCTGGCATGTCCCCGGCAGGTCGGTGAAGCGGAGGTCCACCACCTGCACGCCGGCATCCTTCGCCTTGCGAATCACGTCGGCGGGCGTCGTGCCGGCAGCCGTCCTAGCCCCCGGCGTGGTCGTAGACGGTTCCAGCGTCGCGGTCATAGCGTCACTCTCCTCGAGCAGTCTGTAGTGTCACGAACAAGTGTAGTACCACGGGGCAAGCGCACAGTCGATGCCACCGAGGCGCAGGCCCGGCGCCGGGCTCAGGACGACGGGTTCTCCCTCGATCTGGAAGGGGATACGCTGCCGCAGGCATGGGGGAAGCTAAAGGTGGTGTTGCGTGGTGTCAACCATTCCGTGTACAAGACGCCACGATCTGCCGTTACATGACGCTATCGACCCCCATTTTCTGCATCGGTGCAAACAAGGATCTGCAGAATCTGCAAATTCCTCGATACGCGGCGTCAAGTGTCCAGCGCTTCAACGAAGTGCCACAGCTCCACGGCCGAAAATTCACCGAAACGCTCTTGGATCTCGCGTTCCGACCATTCGAGGAAGATCCAGCTCGTGGTGCGATGCCGGTCGCCGCTCATGAAATGGACTCGACCGCGTACGGCGCCCGGGCCCAGATCGGCATCCGGTTGCGTCTCGATGTAGACCTCCCAGCGTTCGTCGCCGCGCTTGAGCTCGCCCATGTGCTTGGCGCGCTCCTGGCCGGGGAAGGGGGCGCTCACGGGTCAGTCTGGCGGTCAGGCGGTCGGGCGGGTGGAGCTGGCGGTTTGCCGTTCACAGCGGAATACACTACGCTCCTCGTGACATTCCTGCCAGTTAAATTTCCGCTCCTATGAACTGCCAGGCCTGCGGCACCGCCCTCGCCACCACTGCGAGGTACTGTCACAAGTGCGGCGCCCAGGTCGGTGGCGCGCCGGCGGCCGGGTGGCGGGCCGGGCTCCCGTGGGGGGTCGCGGGCGCGGCGCTGGGAGTCTTGGTGACGGTCCTGGCGCTCCGCATCGGCGGGAGCGAGGCGCGGGGAGCGGGACCCGATGGTGCGCCTGAAGGTACCGCTCCCCGCTCCCAACGCTCCGCTCCCGACATATCGCAAATGTCCCCCGAGGAACGCGCCACACGGCTCTACAACCGCGTGATGTCGTTGCACTCCCAGGGGCAGGCGGACAGCGCCGCGTTCTTCCTCCCCATGGCGCGCCAGGCATATGCCATGCTCCCGGCGCTCGATCTGGACGCTCGTTATCACCTCGGAGTGCTGAACCTGACGGGCGGTGACTTCGTCGCGGTGCTTGCGCAGGCGGACTCGATCCGCCGCGCCATTCCGACGCATCTCTTCGCTTTCATGCTGCGGGCGCGGGCGCTCGAGCTGCAGCGCGACACCGCTGGCTCGCGTCGGGCCTACCGTGACTTCCTCAAGAACGAGGCCGCCGAGCGGGCCCGCAACCGGCCGGAGTACGGCGAGCACGCCCAGAACGTCGACGCGTTTCACGAGCAGGCGACGCAGGTAACCGCCGGAAGGACGAGTGGACCCTAGAGCTACCTACCACGGACCGGCTGTCGCGAGAACGCCCCGCATCACGCGAAGTGACGCGGGGCGTCTCGTATTCACCGGAGCGACCTCACGGGCACGCTTGACCGTTCGGCCCGATCACTCGACCGTTTCCACCGGTTCCGGGAGCGCCGTTAGCACCGGGACCGCCGACCGGGCAGCCTGCATCGCCCCCCGCGCCGCCCAGGCCGTTGGGCGGTGGGATGTCCACCGGCGCGTCGCCGCCGTTCCCCCCGCTTCCGCCCGTGCGGGTGACGCTGTACCCCGCTAGCCCGACGGCATCGCCGCCGTGACCGCCGTTGCCACCATTGCCGCCCTCCCCACCCCGCCCTCCCGCCCTCCCCGTCGCCGCGCCAGCGCCCCGGGCGCCGTTCTTCTGCGGGATCTCGCCCTGCCCCGCAGCGCCCGGCTGGGCTTCCGCCTGCCCGCCGCCGCCGCCGTCCCCCCCGCGCCGTGGGCAGGGCACACCGTGGTCTCCGAGACCGCCGACGGCGGTGGCGTCGCCCCCGTGCCCGCCCCAGAAGCTCGCCTCGGTGATGGTTCCGGGCGGGACGGTGCCGCTCGGAGGGGCGAGGATGCTCCCGCCCTTGCCCGCATTCGCGGTCCCCTGACCCCCGTCGCCGCTGGCCGAGGCCACGCCAGAGTTGAGGTCGCAGACGCCCGGCGTCCCGTTACCTCCCGTGGCCGCGGCGTCCCCGCCGTCGCCGCCATTCAGGACGCTGAAGGTCACTCCCCCAGGCCCGACAGCGCCGTTGACAAAGAGGAGCGGTTCCTTGATGTCGGCTCCCTTGCCACCGACGGCCTCGACCGACGCGCCCGGCTTGCCGTCGCTCCCGGTAATGGTCGCCGCTCCGCCGTCGCCCCCGTTCCAACCGTCGAACGTGACGCCGTCCAGACGGAAGGCGGCCTGAATTTGTCCGAACCGCACGACGCGGATCTGGATGCGTCCGGGCTTCCCACCCACGCCGCCGGTGACGGAGCCGCCGGGGCACGGGCCGGCCACGACGTTGCCGCCGCGGCCACCGTTCCCGCCCCGGTAGTCCGTATTCCGAATGAACAGCGTGCCTTCCACGAAGTACTCGAGGCTCCCGCCCGTTCCCCCCGTGTCGCCGACCGCCCCGCATTCCGACTTGTCGCGCCCGTCACCGCCGTTTTCCACGTTGCGGATCGCGGGGGCACCCTGGTCGTCGCCGATCACGACGTGCGCGGTCGCCTCCAAGTACGACGTGCGCCCGCTCCGACCACGACCCGAGCCGGCCGCCCCCGCTGCTGGCGCGCCCGACGGGGATCCGGCCGGCGCGTAGCTGGCGACGGCATCGCCCGTGATCCGCCAGTTGCTCAGTACGCCCGGTGGCGAGACGGTCGCCTCCACCACCTCGATCCGGCTCGCGTCGTCGCCGGGCGCGTTGAGCGCCGCCAGCGCCGGCACCTTCGTCGAATCGCTGACGAGGACCAGGTGACCCACGGCGCTGATGCGACCGGCGAGCGTCAGGTTCCCGCTCACAACCACGGCCAGCATCTCTCCCGTACCGTGAATGCTCGCGCCATCCTCGACGACGAGATCGCCACGGACCGTGACGCGAGAGCCGACCACCGTGATGTCGGCTCCGCTCCGCACGTGCAGGCCGCTCGGGAACACCTTGTCGGAGATCGTCTGGTCGCCGACGACGACCTCTTCAAGCCCGGGCTCGACGAGCCCGTTGTCCCGGCACCCCGTCGCAGCCGCGATCAGAGCCGCCGAGAACCCCAGGAACCGCAACCGTCCCGCTGACATATGCTCCTCCTTGAGCGCCTTCGGCGAGCGTGGACGGCTCCCCAGCCGCCCGGCGGCCGAACTCGTCAGGTAGGTCGCGCTGCGCATCGGGGCGGTTCAACGACACCCGTAACCGATTGAGCGGGAAGCGATTGGAGATGGCTGGGCGTGGTGACCTCAGTCACACGCCCGGGCGGCCCCCGACAGCCGTTCGAGCGCCCGGCACACATCGACGAGGCCGCCGCCGAAATCGCGGTCGGGCCCGCTCGGCCCCAGGTCTTTCGCCGTCTCATCGAGCACGGCCCGGAGCCGCAGCAGCCCTGTGCCGGGCGCCTCCGCGAGCAGCACGGTGACGGCGGCCGTTACGTGCGCCGCGGCGAGGGAGGTGCCCGAGGCCACGGCGAACGAGTTGCCCGGGCTCGTCGAAAAGATCTCGACGCCCGGCGCCGCGAGGTCCACGTGGCGCCCGCGGGTCGCTTCGGGGTAGAGGCGCTCCGCGGCGTCGACCGCCGTCACCGCCACCACCTCTTCGAGCGCGGCGGGGTAGCGTGGCCGGCCGCGTGGCCCGTCGTTGCCGGCGGCAGCGACTACGACCCGGCCCTGCGCTACCGCCGACCGGACGAGACGCGCGAGCAGGTCGTCTCGCGGCCCGCCGACGCTCAAGTTGAGCACGCGAGCCTGCTTCAGGACCGCTGCGTCCACGCCGCGCGCGAGCGCGCTGGAGCGACAGCGGGCGAGTGCCTGCGCAGGGGCATCGGGGACGCAGGCCTTGATCGCAAGCAGGCGCGCTCCGGGAGCCACGCCGCCGATCCCGAAGCCGTTGTGGGGGTCGGCCGCGATGATCCCGGCGACGAGAGTCCCGTGGACATCCGGCGTGAACCCGGCGCTTGAGACGTCCAGGGCTTCGATGCCCGTTCCCTTGAATTCGATATGTGCTGAATCGAGCCCGGTGTCGATCACCGCGACGGTGATCCCGCTGCCGTTTGCCGTGCCGCGCAGTCGATCGGCTCTGATGAGCCGTGGCCCGTACGACAGGCGCGCGGCGGCGTCAGTCTGAACTACCAGCGTGACATGGATGAAATCCGGCTGCGCGAGCCGTACCCGTGGATCCCGCCGGAGGGCCGCCACCTCGTCAGCCACCGCGCCACCGTCCCGGATCTCGAAGACGACGAGGCCGTCCGCGCTGGACGCTAGCGGATGGACCTCGACCACCAACAGGCCGCGACCCTGGATCAGGTCCCAGGCCGTGGCCAACATGCTGTCGGCGGGAGCGAGCGCGATGAGCGCCAGAACGCGTCCCGGCACGAAGGAGGGAGCCGGCCGACGGTCGAGGAAGCCGCCGATTAGCGCGCCCGCAGCCCCACCCGCGGCTCCGCCGATCACCGCGCCGGTCACTGGGTGCCCACCGCCGCTGCCGCCGGAGG
>JBOHSI010000214.1:0-9723 GCA_050733055.1 Gemmatimonadales bacterium | reverse complement strand
GTGCCGTACCTCGTCGGCACGATGATCGAGCTGCCGCGGGCGGCCCTCACGAGCGACGAGATCGCGAAGGAAGCCGAGTTCTTCTCGTTCGGCACCAACGACCTCACCCAGACGACGTTTGGACTGTCCCGCGACGACGCCGGCCGCTTTCTGCCGTTCTACGTGGAGCGCGGCATCCTGAAGGACGATCCCTTCCAGGTCCTCGACCAGGAAGGGGTCGGCAAGCTCATCGAGATCTCCGTGCGCCTGGGACGTGGCACCCGGAACGAGCTGAAGATCGGCATCTGCGGCGAGCACGGTGGCGAACCCGACTCCGTAAAGTTCTGCCACCGCATGGGCATGAACTACGTGTCGTGCTCGCCGTTCCGCGTCCCCATCGCCCGTCTCGCCGCGGCACAGGCGGCGCTCGAGGAGCGGGGCGTCATCAACCGCACCAAGGCAACCGTGTAGGTCGCCTAGCCCGGCGACTTCGGCTGCAACAGCGCAAACAGGCTTACGAACAGCACGGTCACGACGAACGCCACCGCGGCCGCGCTGTAGCCGGTCGCCTTGGACGTGTGATGCGTAGTCGTGATTCCGATCCCGTTCAGGATGAGCCCCCACACCGAGAACACGTTGATCCCCCGCAGCACCCCGCCGACGTACCCAGTCGCGTCCGGGGCGAGCAGATCGAGGCCGAAGGCCGGTTGCAGGTCTAGCGGCGACGCGATGCTCTCCACCCCGCGGATCGAGAGCACCACGAACCCCATGGCCAGCTGCAGGATGTACATGATGCTCGTGTAGCCCGCGACCGACGTGAGGAGCCGGTACTTGGCATCCTCACCGAAGAGGGACACCACGACCCACAGGATCCCGCCCGCGAGCGCAACGAAGATCGGAACGAAGACCGCGGACGCGATGACCTGGAAGATCGCGATCATTCCCACGTCGGGCCCCGGGCCCCCGCGCGCCGTGGCCGCCTGCGCCAGCACCGGCCCGAGCGCCGCCTTGATATAGGGAAGTGTGAGCAACCCGATCATGACCGAAAGCAGCGTGATCGTCCCGACCGGCGCGACAAAGCGGGGCCGTTCCCGTACCCGCTCGAACACGGTCGTCGGTTCGAACAGCACACGGACTACATCCAGGACCGCACCCATCCGTTGCCTCCAGGGGGAGGAGGGCTTGATGTTACCGCGTGATCATGGAAAACGCGAAGGGGGAGAGGCATGCAGACCCCTCCCCTTTTCCCTCTTCCCCTTCTCGACTTTCATGGAGGCGCGGGGAATCGAACCCCGGTCCGAGAATGACTCCGATACCGCCACTACGTGCGTAGGCGACGCTTAATTGGTCTCGCCACCGCGGCGCCTCGCCGGCCTCGGCAGCAACGAGCCCTTGCAAGCTCTTACGCGACCCGTTCGGGCCCCAGGTCACGCCAGCCCGATTTTGCGATACGTGAGCGCCGCCTCAGGCGGGCTGCCACTCACGCAGGTGCGTGAAGCCGAAGCTTACGCAGCCAGTGCCAATTCAGAGTTGGCAGTTATGATGTTTGCCAGTGGTTTTACCAGGTGACTGACAACCTGGGCACGCAGCGACATCCTCGCCAGACCCGTCGAAGCCTGTCGCCCCCTAGCGCTTAACCTAGCCGGCAGCGGGGGCTTTTTCAACCCGATTGCGGCCGGCCTGCTTGGCGCGGTATAGCGCCGCGTCGGCCGTACTCCGCAGGTTGGTGAGCTCCCGCACGCTGTCGGGGTACGCAGCGACCCCGCAGGACAGCGTGAGGGGGTACGTCCCGCCGTTCCACTGCCACTTCGTACGCTCGACGGTGTGGCGGATGCGCTCGGCCACCTCGAGGCCGGACTCGATGGGGCTGTGCGGCATCCAGACCGCGAATTCCTCGCCCCCGATCCGCGCCACCAGATCCTTGTCGCGCACCGCGCCCTCGAGGATTCGGGCCACGTGGCGCAGGGCGGAGTCGCCCGCCCCATGGCCGAACGTGTCGTTCAGCCGCTTGAAGTGGTCGAGATCGGCGTAGATGAGGGTGGCGATGGCGGGCGACTGGGCGGCCGAGTGCTTGGCGAGCGCGCGGTCGAACTCCCGCCGGTTGCGGAGCCCCGTGAGCGGGTCGCTCACCGCCCGCTGCTCCGCCTCGTACACGGCGCGCGCGGCCGCAAGGCGGGACCCCAGCTCGGTAACGAGCCGCTGGATCTGCTCGGCGACGGGGCTGGCGGGCGGGATCGGCGGCCCCATGAGCACCAGCGCGCCGACCACGAAGTGACCGTCGAAGACCGGGTACGCCGCGCCGGCGCGGTCCTGGCGCCGCCGGTCCGGCAGCGCGCTCCCGAGGATGTCCTCCACACCGTGGGTGACGACCGGCACGCCGGACTGAACGGCGCGCAGCGCCGGCGCGTCAGCCGGCAGCGTGAGTCCCGCGACCCGCCCGTCGGCCGCGGTCGAGACGGCCACGACCCGGGCACCGCCAGCGGCGGAGCCCATGCCGTGCAGCACGATCGCCGCGCCCCGCTGGGAGAACTGCTGGGCGAGCTCGACCCCGGCCTTGGCGATGCCTTCGAGCGACTTGGCACCCGCGGCGATCGCCGCGAGCTGCTTGGCGACGAGCTGGCCCGCCTGCTCGCCCGGCTCCTCCGACTGCGCCAGCCGCATGCTCGCGACCAGCCGCCGCAGCTCGTCGACCACGGCTTCGGCCAGCTCGGGGGTCGCATCCGGCTGCCCCAGCAGCAGCCCCCCCCCGAACGGAAAGTCGCCGACCGCGACGTAGGTGCCCTGCGGCTCGCGCGCCACGTGGGCGCGGCCGTCCACGGAGGCGAGCTGCACGATCGCCGCGCCGCGGCGCCGCATGTCGCCACTGACGTCGTCCTTCCCCACCACCTCGACGTCCTCCTCGCGCAGCCCGACGATCCATCCTGCCTTCGCGCCGTGCGCGCGGCGCAGCAGGTCGATGGTGTGCTCAAAGTCGGAGGGCCGGGTAACCGGCCGCTCCGAGAGCCAGATGCGGACCAGGGGCGCGAGCGTGAGCCCGGCGGCGGCGAGGAAGCCGCCCGCGGCCGCGAGCAGCGCCCACAGGCTCGCGTGCACCACGGCGTACACCACGGCGGCGAGGCCGAGCACGGCGAGCCCGCGCCCGACCCATACCCCCCGCCGGTTCATGAGTGGTTGATACGGCTTGCCGCGGCCGCCGCGCCGAACCCGTTGTCGATATTGACTACGGTGACGCCCGAAGCGCAGGAGTTGAGCATGCCGAGCAGGGCCGCGACGCCGCCGAATGAGGCCCCGTAACCCACGCTCGTCGGCACGGCGATAACGGGTACCGGCACGAGGCCACCGACGACGCTCGGGAGCGCGCCTTCCATCCCCGCCACCACGATGATGACGGCCGCGCGTCGCAGCGCATCCGTCTGCGTGAGAATGCGGTGGATCCCCGCAACGCCGACGTCCGTGAGGCGGTCGACGCGGTTGCGCAGCGCACGCGCGGTGACGGCGGCCTCTTCGGCCACCGGGAGGTCGCTGGTGCCGGCGGTGACGACGAGGATGGTGCCCCGCCCCGTCGGCTCGGGCTCGGGCTCGGGCGGCAGGTACACAGTGTGACCCAGCTCGTTGACTTCGGCGCGCGGGAAGCGTCCGCTGAGCGCCTCGCGGTGTGTGCCGTCCGCCCGGGTTGCGAGGAAGCTGCCGCTCGCCGCCGCGAGGCGGTCGGCGATCCCGACGACCTGAGCGGCCGTCTTCCCCTGACACAGGATCACCTCCTGGTACCCCTGCGTAAGGGGCCGGAGATGGTCGATCGTGGCGAAAGGGAGACGCTCGATCAGCCGTCCGAGATCATCCGGCATCACGCCGCCCGCGCCGCGGCCGGCTCCGCCAGGTATGCCGAGAAGATCGCTTCCGCCTGGCGCATCGACTCGACCTGAAGCAGCCGCTCGCGGAGCTGGGCGGCGCCGGGGACGCCCTTGGTGTACCAGCCGAGGTGCTTGCGGAACTCGAGCACGGTCTTGCGCGTGTCGCCTTGCAGGCGCAGCGCCAGCCGGGCGTGCTCGACGGCGGTCGCGAAGCGCTCCCCGGGCGTGGGGTCGCATCGCTTCGCCCTTCCGTCGAGGAGGTCCCTAGCCTGTGCGAAGATCCACGGGTTGCCGAACGAGCCGCGCGCGACCATGACGCCGGCACACGCGGTGTGGCGCCGCATCGCGACGACATCCTCGGGCGTCGTAATGTCGCCATTGCCGATCACCGGGATGTCGAGCGCCCCGACCACCCGGGCGATCTCGTCCCAATCGGCGCTCCCCGAGAACATCTGGGTGCGGGTGCGGGCGTGCAGCGTGAGCGCCTGGGCCCCCGCTTCGCGGCAACGCAGCGCAATCGTCACCGGGTCGCGCTGGGTCTCGTCCCAGCCGCTCCGGATCTTCACGGTAACCGGGAGATGGGTCGCCCCCCGGACCGCGCGGATGATGCTGTGGACCAGCCCTAAGTCCTTCAGGCAGCCCGATCCGCCGTTGTTTTTCACGACCTTCTTGACTGGGCATCCGAAATTGAGGTCGATAAAGTCGGGCTTGCACACCGCCGTCACCATCTCGGCAGCACGGGCCATGACGGTTGCGTCCGCGCCGTAGAGCTGGATCCCGATCGGACGCTCCTGCGCCTCGAAGCGCATGTCCTCGAACAGGTGCTCGATGCCGCGGGCCACACCTACGGCCGAGATGAACTCGGACACGACGACATCCGCCCCGAACCGGCGGCACAGCAGCCGGAACGGGGACTCCGACACCCCGGACATGGGTGCCAGGAAGAGCGGAAACTCGTGTGTCACCCGATATGGCAACCGCATGCGAGACAACGTAATGACGCGTTGCGTAAGGGGCAACCAGTCATTACGTTACGCGGCCGTCCTGACGCCGAGCGAACGCCTTGCGCCTGCGCGAGTTCTTTTCCGAAGACGGCATCAACCTCCAGCTTCAGAGCACCGCCAAGGACGAGGTGCTGAAGGAGTTGGTCGGGCTGCTCAAGCTCGACGACAAGGCCGAGCAAACTCTCGTCAAGATGCTCAAGCGGCGCGAGACGCTCGGTTCGACTGGCATCGGCCAGCACATCGCCATCCCGCACTGCCGGGCCCTCGCCGTGAACCGGCTCCGGGTCGCTTTCGGCCGCAAGCTCCAGGGCATCGACTTCAACGCCATCGACGGCAAGCCCGTCCACTATTTTTTCCTCATCGTCGCGCCTCCACTCGAGGTTTCCAATCAGTATCTCCCCGTCCTGGGCAAGATCGCGCAGTTCGCGAAAGAGGGGGACGTGCCCGATCGATTGGCGAAGCTGAATACGCCCCAGGAGTTCTTGGGGTTGCTGGAAGAGAAAAACATCTGAAGGCGTTGCCGGTTGCCTCGCCGACAAATGATGGAAGCGCGCGCCCGAACGATGATCACGCCTCTCCCGGCAACGCCTCTTCATGGTAGCCGGTAACGCCTCACTCCCACTCGATGGTCGCCGGCGGCTTCGAGCTCACATCGTACACCACCCGATTCACCCCGCGCACCTCATTGATGATCCGGCTGCTGATCCGCCCGAGCACCTCCGGCGGGAACGAGAACCAATCCGCCGTCATGCCGTCGCGGCTGGTCACGGCACGCAGGGCAACCACGTGATCATACGTCCGGCCATCCCCCATCACGCCGACCGATTTGATGGGCAGGAGCACCGCGAACGCCTGCCAGATCTGGTCGTACAACCCCGCGGCGCGGATCTCCTCGATGTAGATGGCATCCACCCGGCGCAGTAGGTGGAGCCGCTCCTCCGTGACCGGGCCCAGCACCCGTATCGCCAGGCCCGGACCCGGGAACGGATGACGTCCGACGATCTCCTCGGGGAGGCCCAGCTCGCGCCCCACTTGACGCACCTCGTCCTTGAACAGCTCGCGCAGCGGCTCGATCAGCGTCCACGGCAGGTCGGGTCGCAGCCCTCCGACATTGTGGTGCGTCTTGATGGTGACCGACGGGCCGCCGAACGGCGACGCGGATTCGATGACGTCCGGATAGAGCGTCCCCTGCACCAGAAATCCGACGTCGCCCTCGACCTGCCGGGCCGCGTCCTCGAACGCGTCGATGAACGTGTGCCCGATCCGGCGCCGTTTCTCCTCGGGATCCTCGACCCCAGAGAGCTCGGCGAGGAACCGCTCGCCCGCGGGCACGACCCGGAGGTCGATGCCGAGGTGTGCCCGGAACGTCCGCTCCACCTGCTCGCGCTCGTTCAGGCGCAGCAGCCCGTGGTCCACGAACAGGCACGTCAGCCGGCTGCCGATGGCCCGGTGCACCAGCGCCGCGGCGACGCCCGAGTCTACGCCACCCGAGAGGCCGCAGATCGCGTGCTTGGCCGCTCCCACCAGGGCCCGGATTCGCTCCACCTCCTGCTCGATGAAATGGCCCGGGGTCCAGTCGGGCGTGCAGCCGCAGATCGCGAACAGGAAGTTGTGGAGGATCTCGCCGCCCCGAGGGGTGTGGGCGACCTCGGGGTGAAACAGGACGCCGAACAGCGGCTTCGACTCGTGCTGCATCGCCGCCACGGGAGCGTTGGCGCTCGAGCCCAGCACGCGGAACCCGGGCGGCGGCGCGTCGATCCTGTCACCGTGACTCGCCCACACCTGGATGCAGGTCTGCGGCTCGAATCCCGCGAACAGCCCTCCCCCCGCTGCTTCGCGGATCGCGACTTCGGCGCGGCCGTACTCGCGCTCGGGCGACGGCGTGACCTTGCCCCCTGCCAGCTGCGCCACGAGCTGCATGCCGTAGCAGATGCCGAGCAGCGGGATCCCCAGGTCGAGGATCTCGGGGTCCGCGGTGGGCGCGCCCCGGTCGAAAACGGAGTTGGGCCCGCCGGAGAGAATGATGCCTCGCGGCGCGAACCGCCGGATGAACGCCAGATCGGTCCCCCGCGCGGCGGGATGGATCTCGCAGTAGACGTGCGCCTCCCGCACTCGGCGGGCGATGAGCTGGGTGTATTGCGACCCGTAGTCGAGAATCAAGATGCGGTTCACGCCCGGTACCACGTCGTGGGCTCGAGGACCTCCCCCCGCAGCAGGTCGTCGAGCGTCTCGCGCTGCCGCGCTACGTAATAACGGTCGCCCTCCACCAGCACCTCGGGCGGCCGCGGTCGCTGGTTGTAGGTCGAGCTCATCACGAATCCGTAGGCGCCTGTGCCCAGCACCGCCAAGTACTGCCCCGGCTCCACGGGCGGCAGCCTGCGATCGAGCGCCAGGAAGTCGCCGGACTCGCAGATCGGGCCCACGATGTTCACCATCTCCTCGGGCCCTCCCACCCCCCTGCCGTCCTTGAGCGGCACGATTTCGTGATGCGCGTTGTAGTGGCTCGGGCGCACGAAATCGGTCATCCCGGCATCCACCACCACGAAGTCCTTACCTCCCGCGTGCTTGCGGTACAGCACCCGGGTGAGCAGAACGCCCGCATTGGCGACGAGGTAGCGCCCCGGCTCGCACAGCAGCGCGAGCCCTGCCTGGCGGATCGCCGGCGCTACCGCTTCGGCGAACGCCTTGGGACTCGGCGCCCGCTCGTTGTGGTAGCGAACCCCCAGGCCGCCCCCGACGTCGATCGCTTCGATCGTGGTGACGCCGCCGGCGCGCAGGGCCGTCACCAGTTCCAACAGCTTGATGGTCCCGCGACGGTAGGGCTCCACGTTCGTGATCTGCGAGCCGATGTGCATTGCCAGCCCCCGCAGCACGAACAGCGGTTCGGCCGCGATGCGCTGCGCGACCGGGACCACTTCGTCGTAGGGGACGCCGAACTTCGCGGTCTTCTCTCCGGTCTTGGTGTACGGGTGTGTCTCGGTGGCGACGTCCGGGTTTACGCGGATGCCGAGACTCGCCCGTTTCTTGAGCTGCCGGGCCGCGGCGACGACGACGTCCAGCTCGGCGGGCGACTCGATGTTGAGAAACCCCACCCCGGTGCGCAACGCTTCCTCGAGCTCGGCCGTGGTCTTGCCCACGCCCGAGAACACGATCGACGCTGCATCGAAGCCGGCGGCGAGCGCGCGTCGCAGCTCGCCCACCGACACGATATCGGCACCCGCGCCTAGCTGCCTGAGCACCTTGAGGACACCGATGTTGCCGTTCGCCTTGACCGAGTAACAGATGCGGTGGGGCACGGCCTGCAACGCGTCGGACAGCGCGTGATACTGGGCCCGGATGAGATTCGCGCTGTAGACGTAGACGGGCGTGCCCACGCGCTCCGCGATGCCGCGGAGCAGCGCGGGGTCGAAGCCTAGTGCCATTCCAACTTGTTCCGTCACGAGTCCTGCCTCTAGCCCTGAAGAGTTGGAACGGCGCTAGTACGCCTGCGCCCACACCGCCTCCGTGACGCTGGGCCTGCCGCACCACAAGCACGTCGCGGGCGCCTCGGGCGAGCGAAATTCGGGATCGGGGAGCACGCGCACCGTGGCGGCCGTTTCCCGCTTGATCTGAGCCTCGCACTCGGCCGAGCCGCAGAAGCCGCCGTAGGCGAACCCGCCGACATCCTTCATGAACTCGATGAACTTCTGCTTCGTAGCGCCGCGGATCGAATGCGCCTCGCGCCGCTCCCGCGCCGCGTTGAACAGGCCCGCCTGGATCTCGTCCAGGGCTGCGCGCACCGCCCCCCCGATCGCGTCGAGCCGCATCGGGGCCTTGCCCCCGGTGCGACGTGCGGCCATCGCCTGACCCGCCGCGACGTCCCGGGGGCCGATCTCCAGGCGCAGCGGCACCCCCTTCGCCTCCCACTCGAAGTACTTCGCCCCGGGCTTCAGGTTCTCACGCAGGTCGAGCTCCACCCGCAGCCCCGCCCGGGCGAGCTCGTCTCTCACCTGGCCCCCGATACGTGACACCTGCGACCTTTCTTCGTCCGACTTCCAGATCGGGACGATCGCCACCTGGACCGGCGCCAGCTTGGGCGGGCAGATCACGCCGTGGTCGTCCCCGTGAGTCATGACCAGGCCGCCGATCATCCGCGTCGAGACCCCCCACGAGGTGTTCCAAACGTACTCGAGGCCGCCCCCCGCGGTCTGGTACTGCACGTTGAACGCCTTGGCGAAGTTTTGACCGAGGTTGTGCGACGTGCCAGCCTGAAGCCCCTTGTTGTCCTGCATCAGTGCTTCGAGTGCATAGGTGCGCAACGCGCCGGCGAACTTCTCGCTTTCGGTCTTGCGGCCGGTGATGACCGGCATCGCCATCCACTCCTCTTGGAACCGTCGGTAGACGCCGAGCATCTGCCGCGCCTCGGCCTCCGCCTCAGCTTCCGTGGCGTGCGCGGTGTGCCCTTCCTGCCACAGAAACTCCGTCGTCCGCAAGAACAGCCGCGTGCGGAGCTCCCAGCGCACGATGTTCGCCCACTGGTTCATGAGCAGGGGCAAGTCACGGTAGCTCTGGATCCACTTCGCGAACATGGCGTAGATGATCGTCTCGGACGTCGGCCGCACGACGAGCGGCTCCTCGAGCTTCGATTCGGGATCCACCGCGACTGCCTCGGCCCCGGTCTTGCCCGTCGCTCGCAGCCGTGTGTGGGTCACGAGCGCCACTTCTTTCGCGAACCCCTCCACGTGCTCGGCCTCCTTCGCGAGGAAGCTCATGGGGATGAACAGCGGGAAGTACGCGTTCTGGTGGCCCGTCGCCTTGAACATGTCGTCCAGCGCGCCCTGCATCAGCTCCCAGATGCGATACCCGTGAGGCCGGATCACCATGCACCCGCGCACCGGCGAATAGTCCGC
>JBOHSI010000213.1:0-3639 GCA_050733055.1 Gemmatimonadales bacterium | reverse complement strand
GGCCACCACGACTTCATCCTCTGCAACTACGCCAACGGGGACATGGTCGGCCACTCCGGGGTACTAAGCGCCGCGGTGCAAGCCGTGGAGACCGTGGACCAGTGCCTCGCCCGGGTGCTCAAGAGCGGCGAGCAGGCCGGGGCGACGCTGCTCGTCACGGCCGACCACGGCAACTGCGAGCTGATGATCGACCCGACGACGGACGGCCCGCACACCGCGCACACCACCAATCCGGTGCCGTTCCTGATCGTGGGCGAGGACACGAACGGACCGCTCCGCCACGGCGGCTCGCTGCGCGACGTGGGGCCGACCGTCCTGCGGATGCTGGGCATCGAACCGCCGCCGGAGATGACGGGGCGAGATCTACGGGAGAGCGACTAATGGACCGCCAGGCGGCTAGACGGTTAGACGGTTGGACGGTTAGAGCAACCGCGCTCGCCGGCGCTGCGGTGCTACTAGCTCTCGACCCGTCTAGCCGACTCGCCGCCCAGGTGGGCCACGACCCCGCTCGCTCGCCCTACCGCGACGTCCGCCGTGGCTCGACTGTGCTGATGACGGGCGGCTACCTCGGCGGCGGCAGGGGCGGGCCGGGCGTCGGGATCTCGGACGGGCCGACCGGCGGGCTGCGGTACGAGGTCCCGCTCGGCGGCGCGATCGGCGTGTCGCTCGGCGTCGCCTACGCGCAGACGACCCGCTTCGTCGTCGATCCCACCCAGGATTCGCTCACCCGAACGACCGGCCCGTTCAACAACGACGTCGTCCTCGCGGACGCGGCCCTCCAGCTGGTGCTCACCGGACGCAAGGCGTGGCACGGCTTGGCGCCGTACGTCGGCGCGTCGCTCGGTCTGGCAATCGGCGGCGGCTCGCCGCCCGACCCGAGCGGGTACGACTTCGGAACCAAGATCACCCTCGCGCCCGACTTCGGGGTGCGCTGGTATCCCGCGCGGCGCGTCTCGCTGCGCACGGACTTCCGCCTGGTGTTCTGGAAGCTCAAGTACCCGGTGTCCTACAAGGTCCCGAACGCGACCGACGGCAGTCGCGTCCTCCCGCTTACGGCGTCGCTGGACGAATGGACGACGCATCCCTCGATCACCGTCGGCCTCGGATGGACTTTCTAGGAGAGGGACTGCGGCGGGCGCTCGCCCTGATCCTCGGCGGCGACGCCGAAGTCTACGGCATCGCCCTCCTCACGTTCAAAGTCGCCGTCGCCGCCACCGTCATCGCCTGCGCGCTCGGCCTGCCCACGGGCTTCGTGCTCGCGACCAAGCCGTTCTGGGGGCGCCGAGCCGCCCTCACCGTCGTTAACACCGCCCTCGCCTTCCCCACCGTCGTGGTCGGCCTCCTGTTGTACGGCCTGTTGTCGCGCCGCGGGCCGTTCGGCGGGCTCGGCTGGCTCTACACCTGGCAGGCGATCGTCATCGCCGACGTGCTGCTCGCGTTCCCGATCGCGGCTGCGCTCTCGGCCGCCGCGGTGCACGGGGTGGACCCGCGCATTCGTCGCACCGCCGAGACGCTCGGCGCGGGCTCATGGCGTACCGCCTGGGCCGTCGCCCGCGAGGCGCGCTTCGCGCTCGCAGCGGTGATCACCGCGGCCTTCGGCCAGGTGGTGGCCGAGGTCGGGGCCGCGATGATGGTGGGCGGCAACATCCGCGGCACGACTCGTACGCTCACGACCGCGGTCGCGCTGCACACGGCACAGGGGGATTTCGGCCTCGCGCTCGCGCTCGGGATCATCCTGCTCGCGCTCGCCCTGCTCGTGAACGTGGCGCTCCAGGTGCTCCAGGGTCGAGGCCATGCTTGAACTCGTGGGCGTGCGCCATCGCTACAACGGCCGCCTGGTGCTCGACCTCGACCGGTTCGAGGTCCCTCCCGGCGCGCTGATCGCGATCGTCGGGCCGAACGGCTCGGGCAAGAGCACGCTGCTCCGACTGCTCGCGCTACTGGAACGGCCCACCGAAGGCTCGGTGGTGCTCGACGGCGCGGTAGTCTCGGGCGGGGCACCACGCGCGCGCCCTGGGGCGCGGGTGCGTCGCCACGTCACGCTCGTCGAGCAGCGGCCCATCCTCCTCCGCGGAACGGTTCGGGAGAATCTGGAGTTTGGGTTACGGGTGAGGGGTGTCCGACGCACGGCGGTGAACAGGATGATAGAAGACGTCGCCGCGCGACTCGGGCTCACGCCGCTGCTGGCGCGCCGGCGGCACGAGCTCTCCGACGGCGAGGTGCAGCGCATCGCGGTAGCGCGCGCGCTCGCCGTCGAGCCCGACGTGCTGCTGCTCGACGAGCCGGTGAGCTCCGCCGACCGAGCGGCGGCGCAGACGCTGTATCGCGCGCTCGACGAGGAGCGCCGCAGGCGACCGCTCGCGATCTGCCTGGCCTCGCACCAGCTCGAAGACGCCTACCGCTGGGCGGACGACATCCGCGCTCTCGCCGAGGGGCGGCTCTCGCCCGTCACGCCGGAGAACCTGTTCCGCGTGGAGCTGCCCGGCACCGGCGCCGCGGGAGTCGAGCTGCAGCACGTGCGCGTGGGCTCGATCGAGATCGCGGCGATGACCGACAAGTCCGGACCGGCGATTCTGGCGGTGCCGCCCACCGACATTTTCTTGAGCCGCGAGCCGGTCCCGTCGTCGGCGCGCAACGTGTTCGCCGGTCGCGTGACGCGGCTGGCGCGGCAGCGCCCCGGTCAGCTGCACGTCGCGGCGGACGTGGGGGTGGAGCTCGTGGCCGTGGTCACGGAAGAGGCGGCGCGGGACCTGCAGCTGACCCCCGGCAGCCCGGTGGTGTTCGCCTTCAAGGCTAGCGCGGTGCGGGTGTTTTAGGGATGGCGATCAGCTACCTTACGCGTATCGTCGAGTTTACCGCGACCCATCGCATCCGCCGCGCCGACTGGAGCGAGCAGCGGAACGCCACCGAGTTCGGCAAGGCGGCCACGGACCACGGGCACCGCTACCACTGCCGCGTCACGGTGCGCGGGCCTCTCGCGGGGGAAGCCGGCGGCGTGATGAGCCTCCGGGCGCTGGACGGCCTGCTCGAGGACGAGGTCGTCCGGCGGTTCGACGGGAAGAGCATCAACGACGCCGTCCCCGAGTTCGCCGACGGGAAGCGGCTGGCGACTGGAGAAGCGCTGGCGGTGTACGTGTGGGAGCGGCTCGCCCCCCGGCTGCCGTCGGGCGTCCAGCTGCACGCGGTGCGGATCCAGGAGGGTCCCCATATCTACTCCGAGTACTTCGGTGAAGCCTGAGCCCGACCCCATAGTCCCGGGCGCCCCGGGCTTGCGCCCGGGGTCAGACCCCACTCACCCCGGACACGCCCCCGGCTCCCGCCGGGGACGTATGCTCGCGGAGTCCGCGGCCGTCGAGGAGATGGCGGTGTGGCTCGAGGTCAACGGCGAGCCGGCGGTCACGTGGATGTGCACCCCCGACCAGCTCGAGGAGCTGGCGACCGGGTGGCTGCACGGAGAAGGCTACATCGAGACGCTCGACGACCTCCTCAAGCTCCGGCCCTGCGCGCCAGACCTGGGCTTCTGGGCCGACGTGAAACCGGAGCGCGTGGCCCGGGTGAAGGGGGAGAACCGCCGACGCGTGCTCGCCTCGGGGTGCGGCGCCGTCTCGACGTTCCTCGCCGATCCGCACGCAGTAAAGC
>JBOHSI010000212.1:0-8738 GCA_050733055.1 Gemmatimonadales bacterium | reverse complement strand
ACCTAGCAGCGGTCGCCTGGGATGTTGTCCAGCGGGCCTGGCGCGGCGGCGCGAGCGATTGGAACCACCTCCGGCGGGCCGTCTCGCACTTCCTCACGCTGCACCTGGGCGACGTGCACCATCCGTTCCGGCGCGCCGTCGTGCGGGCGATCCCGAAGCGGAAAGAGCGCAGCCGGGTGCCGGACCTCCCCCCGGCGCTGTTCTGGCGCATCGTGCAGGCTGCGCCGGAGTACGTGCGGGCCGCGTACGTGACGATCGCCGCCCTGGGCTTGCGCGTCGGCGAATATCTCGCGCTTACCCGCGACCACCTGCTGCCACACACCTGCGCCGTGAACGTACCGGGCACCAAGACAGCGGGCTCGGCCGACGTGGTGCGGGTGGATGAGCGAGTCTGGCCGTGGGTCCTGGCGGGCGTGCCGTCGCCGCTCCAGTACAAGTGGCTCCGCCTGCACTGGAAGCGTGCGCTCGCCGCCGTGGGCGCGCCAGCCGACCTCCGGCTCCACGATCTGCGCCACTGCTACGGCCAGTGGCTCGCCGAGGCGGGGCTGCCCGAGGCGCAGATTCAGACGGGTCTCCGGCACGCGACGGCCGCGATGACCCGGAAGTACACCACGATGCGAGACAAGGGCGAGAGCGCGCGGACGATGGCCGACGTGCTACTCGCACGCTCGGCGTGATCGTCGCGATGGCGATGGGTCCCACTGTTTGTTCCACTGTCGCCGTGTCGAACGGGAGGCTCGTCATGGAGTCGTCGCGGAACTGCTTGCAAAGCGGAGAGATGCAGAGTGACCCGGGCGGGGATCGAACCCGCGGCCTACGGATTAAAAGTCCGTTGCTCTACCAACTGAGCTACCGGGTCGGGTGCACCAAAGTTCGCCTCACGCCTATACTTCCACAAGCCAGCGGGACCGGGCGCGAGCGTCCGCGACCGATCGCGATACGCGGGGCGCGGCGGGACGCTCTTTAGGGAGTATGGCACACGTCGCGTTGCGAATGGGCTCAGCCGGCCGGGCGCCGGATCGCACGCTCGTCCAGCGTATGGGCAGTGGCGACGAGGCTGCTTTTTGGGAACTGCTCGCCCGCTACCGCAGCACCGTGTACGCGACGGCCTACGCCGTCCTCACCGATCCCGAAGCGGTTGAGGCCGTCGTGGCCGACACTTTCGGCGAGGCGTCGGCGGACGGCAGGGGACTTTCTCGCGACGCAGAGCAGCGTGTCCGGATGGCTTACGCACCTCGCGCGTTTGTCTGCCGCCGCACGGCTCGAGCCGCTCGCGGCCTCGTCGGTCGGTGCGTTATCGAGGAGGTCTCGTCGCCTCAGTCGCTAGTCGTCCCACGCCGAAACCGCTCTCGAGTCTTGCAATCGCCCCGCTGATTCCCCATATGTAGGCCGCCCTGTCCCTAGGCGTGTTGATGCGGCCCTCTCGTGCGGTGACGCGACCGGCGCTCACAGTTGTCGGCGGCATGGCCTTCCTAGCCTGTGGGCTCGGGGATGTCTTTTCATCGACCGGCCCCGAGCCCGTGAGCTTGATCTACCAGGGCCCGACTGAGGTGACGCGCGACTCGACGGTGGGGTTCACCGTCATTGTCGAGACCGGCGGCGCGCCGCTGGCCCAACCTCGCCTTCGAATCACGTCCTCAGACGAGGCCATCGTCGCGCTGATCGCGGGACAGGATTCGCTGAAGGGCGTCAAGGTGGGGACGGCGAGGCTCACGATCCGCCTGGAGAGCTCGCTGTTCCCCGACACAGCCACAGCGCCGCAGCTTACCCAGCACATCAGCGTCAGACCGTGAAGACTAAGTGCTTCAAGTGCGGCGCGCAGGTAACGCCGGAAGCGCGATTTTGCGGCAGCTGCGGCACCCCAGTCACGGACCCGCACGCGGCCACGCTGGTCGCGCCGTTCGAGGGAGGGGATGAGCTCCTGCAGCGCGTGCGTCTGGTGCTCACCGGCGAGTACGAGGTCGAGAGCGAACTCGCGCGCGGTGGAATGGCCGTTGTGTTCAAGGCGACGGAGGTGGGATTGGGCCGTGCCGTCGCCATCAAGGTCCTGCCGCCCGAGCTCGGCCTCACCCTTCGGGCGGTCGAGCGGTTCAAGCGCGAAGCGCGGATGGTGGCCGACCTGGAGCACCCGAACATCATCCCCGTGTATCGCGTGGGGCAGATCGGCACCATCCTGTACATCGTGATGAAGTTCGTGGACGGGAGGTCGCTCGACGTCATTATCGGGGCCCAGGGCGCGCTCCCGGTGCCCGTGGTGCTGTACGTGCTCCGGGGCGCCACCCGCGCCCTTGCGTACGCGCACGACCGTGGGATCGTCCACCGAGACATCAAGGGCGCTAACCTGCTGGTGGACCGCGATGGCCGGGTGATGGTGTCGGACTTCGGCGTCGCCCTCCGGGCTGCCGACATCACGCTGACGGCGGACGGCGCGGTGATCGGGACGCCGCCATTCATGAGCCCGGAGCAGTGCGCCGGTCAGCGGGCCGGTCCGCAAAGCGACCAGTACTCGATCGGAATCGTCGCCTTTCACATGCTCACCGGGTCGGTGCCCTTCCAGTCGGACACACTCGCCGGCATGATGCACCACCACTTCTTCACGCCGGCACCGGACGTCCGTCTCGTGCGCGACGATGTACCGACCGCCCTGGTCGACGTGTTGCACGTCGCGATGGCCAAAGAGCCGGGCGCACGCTTTCCGTCGACCCGGGACATGCTGGCCGCGATCGACGCCATCCCGTTCTCGGAGGCGGACCGGCGGGAGAGCGAGCGGATCCTGCGCAAGCTCGCGCAGGGGGATCCGGTCGCAAGGATCGCCACGCGGTCGCTCCCGACCCTCCCGGACTCTCCCACGGTCGCCCTGGGCGCTGTCACGCCTCCCCGGCCGCGCCCGCGTCGTGGAGCTCGGATCGCCGGGGCCGCCGCCGGAGTGCTGCTCGCGGTAGGCGCGGTCTGGTGGACGAACAACACGAGCGGCACCGCGACTCGGCCGCGGGCCGCGGATTCCGCACCGGCCTCGGTGGCTGTCGAGTTGCCGCCACCCGTCACGGCGGCGGTCGCGCCGCCAAGCCCGACCGGCAGGCTTCGCATACTGACGAACCCACCCGACGCCGTGATCTCGATCGACGGGCGGCGTGTCGGCGTGGGCAGCGTCTTCGATCTCGTTGTTGCGACCGGACCGAGGCGCCTGCGCATTCGCGCGCCGGGGTACGAAACGTTCGACACCACCATCGTAGTACAGATCGGCGAGACCCACCGGCTCGGCCGGATCACGCTGCGGGGCCGGGACGCGGGTGGGGGCGCGTGAAGAGATTCACGGTCCCGCTCGCCCTGCTCGCGAGCCTCGCCACCCGCGCGGCCGCGCAGGGGAGCACCGCCGAGGTCCTGACTCAGGCGCACGACCTCTACGAGCGACTGGACATCGAGCGCGCCCTGCCGCTCTTGCGGCAGGTGGTTTCTCCAGGCTGGCCCTTCGAAGTCACCGTGGAACAGCGCGTGGAAGCGTACACGTACCTCGGCGCCTGCCTGGCGCTCGTGGGCCGACGCGACTCCGCCGTGGCCTACTTTCGCGCCGCTCTCGAGCGGGAGCCTTTCACTGACCTCGATCCCCGCCTGTTCACCCCGGCGCAGCTCGAGCTGTTCAGCCGAGCCCGGCGGCTCACCTTCGCGGTTGCCGCACGCCCCGTGCCCTCCGCCCGGATCGACCCGAGGACCGAGCGCCTGACCCTCACGATCGTGACCACGCACTCGGCCGCCCTACACATCGAGATTCGACCGACGGTCACCTTTCGCGGTGCGACGCTGTTCGACGGTGAAGGCGATGGGCTCCGGGAATTCGCCTGGAGCGGCCTACTCGCCGACGGCCGCCTCGCGCCGCCGGGCCGATATGAGCTGCTGGTCGCCGCTCGCAGCCGATTGCTCGGGCGGGTCGATTCGGCTCGTGTGTACTTCGACCTCCGACACGACCCACCCCCGTTCGAGGACACGTTGCCGGAGCTCATGGACACAGACCTCCTTCCCGAGCACCTGCCCGCGTCGGCGGCCACAAGGGATCTCCTCAAGGGCCTCGGGGTGGCTGCGGGCGCCCTCGTGATCGCGCACGTGTTCGCGAACCGGGACCTCGGCGGAACCGTGCCGGCAGGGTCTGGGGTCATCGCGGGCGCGGCGACCGTGAGCGGAACTGTCGCCTTTCTCAGACTGCGGCGCCGCCCCGTCCTTCCCGAGAACGTTGCCGAAAACAGCCGCCGGCGCGCGCAGCGCGCCGACTCGAACGCGGCGATTCAACGCCGCAACGCCGAGAGGCTCGCCGCCACCGCCCTCATCATCTCGCCCGCCGCGGGAATCGGTCCTTGAGAACGGTGGCGTTGCTGCTCGCTCTCGGACTCGCGGTTCTTGAAGGGGCAGCGGCGCAGCGGCGTCTCTCCGGG
This sequence comes from Gemmatimonadales bacterium, assembly GCA_050733055.1. GTDB lineage: Bacteria > Gemmatimonadota > Gemmatimonadetes > Gemmatimonadales > GWC2-71-9 > DASUAL01. The sequence goes on along the minus strand of JBOHSI010000212.1, from coordinate 4,314 downwards.
TCGGCGTGGGCGTCGCTCGCCGAGCACCGCGTCGACGCCGGGTTCGGGCTGGAGCGAGCTTCGGGCCTCGTAGTCGGCGCCACGGCGAGCGGGCACCTCGGCCCGCTGCTGGAGCTCGCCTTGCGGGCCCAAGGCGGTTCGCTCAAGGCGTCCACCGCCGGCGCGGTGGATCGGGACCTGGGAGAGATCGCCGTCGCGACAAGGGTCGCGGCGGCTTCGTGGCTCTGCCTGCAAGCGGAGGCCAGCCGCCGCGTCTACTCCAGCACCATCGCTCGGCAGGCGTGGACGCTGGTGGGCCTCGGCGCCGAAATCCAGGTCCCGTTCACCGAGGAGGCAGTGCGCGGACTGGCCCGCGTCGGCTTCCTCCCGGTCGTTTCGGTCAAGGGGCTGCAACGACCCGACTTCGCCTTCACGGCCGCGGTTGGCCTCGAATACGCGGCGAGCCCGCTCACGCTCAGAGCGCTCTACTCGCTCGAGCGGTACGATTTCCCAGTCCGGGACGCGTGGCGGCGCCGGGAACAGCTCTCTGCGCTCACGCTCCAACTGAGCCTCGCGACCGCCAGGCGCTGAGCCAACCTCGCGGGATCGACACGCCACATTGACCGGTCTCCCACGGCGTCTAGGTTATGGCGCCATGAGCGACGCGTCCCCCCCGATCACGCACGTCTCCGACACCGCCCGCTGGGTGGCCATGTACCGGGCGCTAGAGTCCGAGCGCCCCGATGCGCTGTTTCACGATCCGTACGCGCGGCGCCTGGCGGGGCCCGGTGGCGAGCGGATAGTGGAGTCGCTCCCGAAGGGTCGCGCCTGGGCGTGGCCGATGATCGTGCGTACCGCCGTCATGGACGAGCTGATACTGCGGGCCATCGAGCGGGACGGCGTCGATACGGTACTCAACCTCGCCGCGGGGCTCGACACCCGCCCCTACCGCCTCCGGCTCGCGCCGTCGGTACGCTGGGTCGATGTCGACTTCCCTGACGTGATCACCTACAAGAAAGAGCAGCTGGCCGGCGCGCGGCCGACATGCGCCCTCGAGTACGTCGGCCTCGACCTGGCCGACCTGCCACGGCGGCGCGCCCTGTTCGCCCAGATCGGCGTGGCCGCGCGGCAAGTCCTCGTCGTCAGCGAGGGGTTGTTGATCTATCTCACTCCCGAGCAGGTCGCCGCGCTCGCCACGGATCTCGCCACCGAGCCGCCGTTCCGGTGGTGGCTGCTCGACGTGGCCTCGCCGCGGCTGCTCCGCATGCTGGAAAAGACATGGGGTCGTCCCCTCGCCGCCGGCAACGCACCCTTCCGGTTCGCGCCGCCCGAGGGCACGCGGTTCTTCGAGCCCCACGGGTGGACCGAGGCCGAGTTCCACTCGACGTGGGAGGAGTCCCGGCGCCTGAAGCGCGAAGCGGCGCTTGCGTGGCTCTGGCGGCTCGTCGCCCGGCTCCTGCCGCGGTCCAAGCGCGAGCAGTTGCACCGCTTTTCGGGCATCGTGCTGTTGCGACGCCGCTGAGCTAGCTTACCACGCTCGCCACTCAACCAGAGAAAGGACCACCACAGCATGCGACTCTGTCGACCGCTCGTGAGCGGACTGCTCGTCGTCGCGGCCTGCGCCAAGCCCGCACCGCAGGCCGCCGGTCCCAACGTCGTTACCATCACCGCGACCGACTACGCCTTCGGCGCCCCGGACACGATTCCCGCCGGCCTCACCACGTTCCGCTTGGTGAACCAGGGTCGCGAGCCGCACCACGCCGTGATCGCGGGAGCGAGCGGGAGGAGCTGGGAAGAGCTCGAGACCGTGATGAAGACTGAGGGTCCCATCCCGGCTTGGCTGACGTTCCCGGCCGGCCCCACGGTCGTCGTTGGGGGCGACAGCTCCAACGCGACCGGCGTTTTCGCGCCGGGCAACTACCTGATCATGTGCTTCATCCAGAGCCCGGACGGCCAGATGCACGTGATGAAAGGCATGTTCCGGCGGCTCGTCGTCACCGCCCCCGCCCCCGCTCCCGCCGCCTCGCGCGCGGCCGCGCCGGCGCCCGAGCCCCAGTCCGACGTCACCGTGACGCTCTCCGATTACACCTTCACGCTCTCGGCGCCACTCACGGCGGGCCCGCACACGATCCGCGTCGAGAACAACGGCCCCCAGCTTCACGAGGTGACCATCGAGCAACTCGCGCCAGGCAAGACGCTGGCGGACGTGCGGCGCTGGATGGCGACGGGGATGAAGGGAGAGCCCCCGACCAAGCCGGTCGGTGGGTTCATCGGACCGGATGTGGGGAAGACCGGGTGGTTCACCGTCACCCTCACGCCGGGGAAATACCTGCTGACCTGCTACGTCCCCGATTCGAAGGACGGCAAGCCGCACCTGGCGCACGGGATGGTGAAGGAGATCACGGTCAGCTAGGGCGACGGAGGTCGTGCCCCTCGTTCCGCCACGGCCACCAGGGCGATGCCGCCACGCACGTTTTGATTGACCTGAACGCGGACCGTCTTGGGGCCGATGGCGTAGACGATGTCGTCCGCGATGCGGCCGGCGAGCGTTTCGCAGAACGCGCCTTCATCGCGGTAGGACCACAGATAGTACTTGAGCGCCTTGGACTCGAGGCAGCGGTCGGCCGGGGTGTATTCGATCGTCACGCTGCCGAAGTCCGGCTGACCGGTGCGGGGGCAGATCGACGTGAACTCCGTGGCCGTCAGGGTCACCGCCTGGACGTCGGGAGCGGGAAAGGCCTCCGCTTTCAGGTGTTCCCGCGCCTCGGCCGGATTCGCCGGGCGGGGCAGGGGCCCGCTGCGGGGGAGCCTCAACTCGTGTTGTTTCATCTGTCGTGTCCTCGGCAGCCGGCTGCGTTAGCTTTTCCATAACATAACGATGCGGCGGACGACGTGCGCCGTCGCCGTTCCAGGACCTGCGGTCCATGACCAACTCCAAACCCAGAGCAGTCGTACTCCTGAGCGGCGGCGTGGACTCGACAACCACACTCGCCGTGGCGCAGCAGCAGGGATTCGCGGTATGCGCTCTCACGTTCCGCTACGGCCAGCGCCACGACATCGAGGTCGAGGCGGCGCGCCGTGTCGCTCGACGCGAGGGCGTCGTCGAGCATGCGATCATCGAGTTCGACCTGCGGCGGTTCGGAGGCTCGGCGCTCACGGACGACCTCGCGGTGCCGAAGGACCGGACGCCCGACCAGATGGCGCACGACATCCCGAGCACCTACGTGCCGGCGCGCAACACGATCTTCCTTTCCTTCGCGCTCGCCTGGGCCGAGGTCCTCGGCGCGAGTGACATCTTCATCGGCGTAAACGCCCTGGACTACAGCGGCTACCCCGACTGCCGCCCCGAATACATCGAAGCGTTCCAGCGCATGGCCAACCTCGCCACCAAGGCGGGCGTCGAGGGCAGGCAGCGTCTCACGATCCACACGCCCCTAATCGGGCTCTCGAAGCAGGACATCATCCGGACCGGCCTCGCCCTCGGCGTCGATTACGCGCTCACCGTGAGCTGCTACGACCCCTCCGCCCAGGGCGAGGCCTGCGGGCGCTGCGACGCGTGCTCGCTGCGCCTCAAGGGCTTCGCGGAAGCCGGAGCCACCGATCCCGCGCGCTACCGCGGCGGAGTGGGCGCGGCAAGGACGGCTGCCACCCGGTGAGCTACGCCGTCAAGGAGATCTATTACACCCTCCAGGGTGAGGGCGCGAACACGGGACGCCCGGCGGTGCTGCTGCGCTTAGCGGGCTGCAATCTGTGGTCGGGGCGGGAAGCGGACCGCGCAACGGCGGTGTGCGATTTCTGCGACACCGATTTCGTCGGGACCGATGGTCCGGGCGGCGGCAGCTTCCCGTCGGCACGGGCCCTGGCCCGGGCGGTGTTGGCCGCCTGGCCCCCGGCCACACCAGCCGGGGCGCGCCGATTCATCGTGTGCACCGGCGGCGAGCCGCTACTGCAGCTCGACACCGCACTCATTGACGAGCTGCACCGGGCCGGATTCGAAGTGGCGATCGAGACCAACGGCACGCTGCGGGCGCCGCTCGGCATCGACTGGATCTGCGTCAGCCCCAAGGCGAAGGCTGACCTCGTACAGCGGTCCGGCGACGAGCTGAAGCTGATATTTCCGCAGCAGGGCGCGGAGCCGCAGCGCTTCGAGAGCCTCGACTTCCGGCATTTCTTCCTGCAACCGATGGACGGGCCGGCGCGCTCGCGCAACACGGAGCTCGCGATCCGCTATTGTCTCGACCACCCCCGGTGGCGCTTGAGCCTGCAGACGCACAAGCTGTTGGGCCTCCCGTAAGCGGCGCGCGCGGAAAGCAAAGGCCCCGCGAGGAGCGGGGC
>JBOHSI010000211.1:0-3158 GCA_050733055.1 Gemmatimonadales bacterium | reverse complement strand
TGGACGCCTTCCGGGAGCGCGACGTCCGGCTCGCCGTTCCGGCGCTGTTCGCCTACGCGCACTACCTCGAGGACGAGCTGCGGCTCGGAGAGGCGCTCGATGTGCTGGAGACGCTGCTCCGCGCGGGCGCCGACCGACTACCGCCCTCAGACGCAATCGCCGCGCACCTGCGCATCGGTCGCGTGAACCGCAAGCTGAACCGATTTGACGAGGGCGACGTTGCGTACCTCGCAGCGGCGGAGCTGGCAGAGGCCGCGGGGGATGTGCACTCGACATTACTCAGCCGCGTCGGACGCGCAATCTCAATTCAGACGAGAGGCAACCTCGGAGAAGCCGAGCGATCCTTCCGCGAAATCTCGGCCGAGGCGCAGACGCTCAAAGAAAGGGAAATCGAGGCACATGCCGAGCACGCGCTCGGGACGACTCTCTTGCTTCGCGGGAAGGTCGCCGAGGGGATCCCCCATGTGTGGCGCGCGTTCGGATTGTACGAGGATGAGTCGTCGCACGTCAGGGCACTCGGCGACCTGGGCTCGATGCTATTGATCATCGGAGAGATTGCGGGCGCGGAAGGCGCCCTTCTGCAGGTAGTGACGCGAGGGCACGCGATGCAGGACGCCGTATCTAACGCAATGGTTGAGCTGATGCACTGCGCGTCGTACCAACGTGATCGGCTGGGCTTCGAACGCTGGCGGGAGGGGTGCGAGGCCCGCATGGAGACGATGCCACCGAACATCCTGGCCGACTTCTACCTCAAGGCGGGCTTGGGGCGGGCACGCTTCGGCCAGTTCGATCGGGCGGAGGCGCTCCTGCGCGTGGCTCTCGAGACTGCCGACGACGCCAGCCTACACGAGTTGGTGTTCCGCATCGAGCGAATCAAGAACCGACTCCGCGACTGCCAGGACGAACTCAGTGGGTACGCTCAGGCCGCCGCGGAGTCGGTTCAGTACAGCGAGTCGGTGCGAGAGATCTCGGCGTCCCTCGCCCAGCTCAGCGCATGAGTGCCCTCAGCGACAGACGTTGGGATTGTTCACGTCGCAGGCAGCCGACCGTGGCCCCGTGGCATCGGCGCACGCCGACGCGACGAGCGCGAACGAAACAGCGAACACAGCAAGCAGGGTGCGGATGTGGCGAGACATAGAGCCTCCACTGATGGGGTTGGAATGAACTGCGCCAGTGGGGGTAAGCTCGCCGGTCCCGGCCGGGTTTATTAGGGTGTTTTCGCGGCATCGTGGGGTGCTTTTGCGACAGCCATGCTCGTCCTAGCGGCCGTCCCCGGGATTCAGCTCCACCGGCTGCGCCGCGCCGCCCCGGCGCGGTTCGCCTTCGGGTCTGCCCTGAGCTGGGACGAGGCGCTGGCCACGATCCGCGGACGTCCGGTGGAGCTGGCGGTGGTGGATCCGCTGCTCGAGGGCGTTCCCAGCGCCAACGAGATCGAGCGGCTCCGGGTGCTGTTCCCCTCGTTGCCGCTGATCCTGTATACGTCCCTCACGCCCCATACGGCGGCCGTCCTCCTCGCCCTCGGCCAGCGCGGCATCCGGCACGTGGTGTTCGTGCGCTACGACGATCACCCCGCGCACCTGCGCGACGTGCTCACCCAGGAAGGAGCGCGGTCCACGTCGCAGCAACTGATCGATCAGCTCGCGTGGGCGCTCGCCCCGCTGCCGAGCGAGCTGCGTTGGGTGCTCGAAGAGGCGCTGCGCGCGCCGGCCGAGGCGCAGACCGTGCAGCAGGTGGCCGCGCGCGCCCGCGTGGACCGGCGCACCTTCGAGCGCTGGTTCACGCGCGTGGGGCTTCCCTCCCCGCGTCTCTTCCTCGCGGCGGCGCGGGTGCTGTACGCGCACCGCCTGCTGCAGGACCCCGGGTTCACCATCGATGATGTCGCCCAACGGCTGGGCTACGCCCAGGCCAAGACGCTCCAGCTGCACGCGCGTACCTACCTCGGACTCACGGCCGGCGAGATGCGGATCGCGCTCGCCCCGGAGCAAGCCCTGGAGCGCGTGATGCGCGGCTTCCTCGCTCCACGTCAGGCGCAAGCCTCCGCATCATGATGGCGGAGGCGGTGGCGCCTCCTCATCTCATCATTTCCAGCAAGCGCGTCGTGACGCCGGAGCGGGTCGCGCCGGCCACGGTCGTAATCGCCGACGGCGTGATCACGGCCGTCGAGCGGTACGGCGCGGTACCCGACGCCGCGCGGCAGTTGGACGTCGGCGAGTCCGTGGTGCTGCCCGGGGTGGTGGACACGCACGTCCACGTGAACGAGCCGGGGCGGACCGAGTGGGAGGGTTTCGAGACCGCCACGCGGGCCGCGGCGGCGGGAGGGGTCACGACGATCGTGGACATGCCGCTGAACTGCATCCCGGTCACGACCACGGTGGCGGCTCTCGAGCAGAAGGCCCGCGCGGCCGCCGGACGCGCGCTGGTCGACCACGCGTTCTGGGGCGGCGTCGTGCCGGGGAACGACGGACAGCTCGCCCCGCTGGCTCGCGCGGGCGCGCTCGGCTTCAAGTGCTTCCTCGTGGACTCGGGGATCGACGAGTTTCCACCCGTCTCGGAAGCCGACCTGCGCCCGGCGATGACCCGGCTCGCCGAGCTCGGCCTCCCGCTGCTCGTGCACGCCGAGCTCCCCGGGCCGATCGCACGCGCCGCGGCCTCGCGCACGGCCGACCCGCGCCGCTACGCCGACTACCTCGCCTCGCGGCCGGCCGTGGCGGAGCTGGAGGCGGTCGATCTGGTCCTGCGACTGTGTCGTGAAACGGGGTGCCGCGTCCACATCGTGCATCTCTCGACGGCTGCCGCGCTGGACCGGCTACGCGACGCCCGTCGCGCCGGCCTTCCGATCACCGTCGAGACGTGCCCGCACTACCTCACGTTCGCCGCGGAAGACATTCCCGACGGCGCTACCGCGTGGAAGTGCGCCCCACCGATTCGCCAACGCGACAACCGCGAGCAGCTGTGGCGCGGCCTCGCGGACGGGACCATCGACTTCGTGGCGAGCGACCATTCTCCCGCGCCCCCCGCCCTCAAGTGCCTCGAGCCGGGGGACTTTGTGCGCGCGTGGGGCGGCGTGGCTTCGCTCGAGCTGGCGCTCGCAGCCACGTGGACCGGCGCGCGCGCCCGGGGCCGCGACGTGCACGACCTCGCCCGCTGGCTCGCCGAGC
>JBOHSI010000210.1:0-4166 GCA_050733055.1 Gemmatimonadales bacterium | reverse complement strand
ACGTAATACACGATGCCCTCACGGAACGGCTCCTTCCAGTCAGCGACGGTCTCGTGGCGGGCGTCGAGGTCGCCCACCGCCTCATAGCCGAGCTCGAAAAGGTCGGAGTAGAAGAACGGGAGATGGTTGTAGGGAGCCGGCTGGCCCGCCATGTTCAGACCGGCCTTGTGGCCCATCGTGTTCGCGTTGTCTTCATGCTCCACCCGGATGTGCTTCCCGAGCGCCACGTTGAAGAAGTTTGCCACGTCCCCGGCCGCATAGATGTCGGGCTGGCTCGTGCGGAGGAACTCGTCGACGACCACGCCGTTCTCCACCCGCAGCCCTGCTTCCTCTGCCAGCGTGACGTTCGGTATGATGCCCAGGCCCGCGACGACGACGTCAGTCACAAACTCCTTCCCCGCAGTGGTGCGTACCGCGACCTTGCCTCCCCGCGGATCGAGGCCGACCATCCCCTCCCCCATTCGCATTTCCACCCCCTTCCCCCGGTAATAGTCGACCAGGAACCGCGACAGATCGACGGGAAAGACCCGAGCGCCGACCCCGTCCTCGGGTACGAGCATCACCACGTCACGGCGCTGGATCCGCAAGGCAGCGGCGATCTCCGAGCCGATGAACCCACCGCCGATGACGGCAAACCGCACGGGGTGCTCGGCGATCGCGCGGAGGCGACGGTAGTCGTCGAACGTGCGGAAGTAGATGACCTGCCCGGACTCAAGAGGCAGGCGCCGTGGGTCGCCACCCGTCGCGAGCAGAAGTTTCTGGAACGTATGAATGCTGCCGCGATCGTCAGTGACGCTGTTCGCATGCGCGTCGATTCCCACGACGCGACGCCCTAGATGCAGCTGGACCCCGCGTGCCTCCGTGCCCCGCCAGATGCTCTCAACGGCTTCCCCCTTCCACAGCCCTTTGGAGAGCGGTGGGCGGTTGTAGGGCGGGTGCGGATCGGCGCTGATCATGCCGATTGTCCCTACGGGGTCTACCTCCCGGATGCCGGTCACGGCCGCATCGGCTGCCATGCCACCGCCGATGATCAAGTACCGGTAGTTTGCCATCAGTAGCCTCCGATCTTTCGGATCGAGGACGGGGTCGCCGCACGATCGCTCTCCCGGCGGGCGGAGCCGCCGCGGCCTACGCGGTCGGGTGGAGAATCGAGGCTGTCGACGGCACCAAGGCGTCCAGGGAGGAGCGCAAGGAACTCCTGCCGGATGCCGTCGTCCTCAAACGCCCCCCGGAGCGCGCTCGTGGTAGTGGTGAGGCCGGGTTTCCCGACGCCACGCATCTCCATGCAGAAGTGGCGCGCCTGGAGGACGACCATCGCCCCGGCGGGCCGCAGCCGCTTGTCGAGGAAGTCGACGATCTGTTCCGTCATCCGTTCCTGGAGCTGCGGGCGGCGGCCGTAAAACTCGACGACACGGGCGAGCTTCGACAACCCGAGAATTCGCTCCTTCGGGAGGTAGGCGACGTGCGCCGTGCCGAAGAAGGGGAGAAGATGGTGGGCGCAAAGCGAGTAGAACGGGATGCCCACCACCGAGACGATCTCCGAATACCCTTCGGTGTTCGGGAACGTGCGCAGGGTCGGCTCGGCGCCAGCGTACAGCCCGGCGAAGAGTTCCCGGTAAGCCCGCGCGACCCGGAATTCGGTACCCACAAGATTCGGGTCGTCGCGGCCGAGGTCGAGCGCATCGAGCACTTCGCGCAGCTTCGCGGCGACCTTGAGAATCTTGGGGTCGGAAACGGGTTCCTCTTCGTTCGCGGAACCGTCCTCAGCGTGCCACGCCGCGTGCCCGCTGGCTCGCCGACCACCGTCAGAGACTTTGAGTCCTAGGCGCTCCGCTCCCGGCATGCTCGGGCTCTCCTCTGGCAGATGTCGATTGCTGGTTCACGGGGCAGCCGTCACAGTGACGGTTCCCGTCATGTCGTGGGGATGAAACGAGCAGTCGTAGCGGTGCAGTCCGGGCGTGCTGAAGGTGAAGCGAACGCTATCCCCCGGTTTCAGCACCAGCGTCCGCCCGCCGTCGTCGAGCAAGCGCACCGAATGGGTAAAGTTGTCGGAATTCGTCCAAGCGACCGCGGTCCCAGCCGGCACCGTGATGGCGGCCGGCGTGAAGCGATAGGACTTCGGCAGGTTCACGCGATCCGTCGCGACGGGCACCGCCGCTGGCCGGTCGGCGCCCGTGCATGCCATGACGGAAAGCAGCAACACCAGGGCGCATGCGCTACGCAGTCTCATCGGGATCCCCCGGTCCCGCCGGTCGAACGGGCGAAGAGGCGCCTGCTCGCAGCGGCGAAAATCATGATGAACGCCAGCAGATCCAACACCTCGCTGATCGTGTGCGCGAAGAGAAAAACCGTCCAGTCGAGGTGGTAGGTGAGATAGCTGAGCTCGGCCAATGCATAGAGGGTGAAGCCCCAGCCGAATCCCGAGGCGCCAGCCCCGAATGAGCGCCTGGCGAAGTAGGCGCCGATCACGAGGGCGGTCAGGTGGATGACCATGAACACGGGGGCTGGGATCGCGTTGATGAAGCTGCCGATGGGCATAACAGCCGTCCTTTCCGTGAGGGTTTCTAAGTATAATATACGTTATTATTAGAGTATTGGTTCCCGCTGCGCAAGCCCCATTTCGCAAGCTGACATTTGTTATAGATTCAGGCCATGAACAGCGGAGAGCTGGAGGGGCGGATCGCGAGCGTCGCGGCGCTGGCGGAGCCCGTCCGGCAGGCGCTGTATTTCTATGTGGCCAGCCGGCCGGGGGACGTGAGCCGGGAGGAGGCGGCGCGGGCGCTTCGGACCTCCCGAGCGCTCGCGGCCTTTCACCTCGACAAGCTCGTCGAGGCAGGCTTGCTCGAAGTGACCTTCCGTCGGCTATCGGGACGGAGCGGCCCGGGCGCTGGGCGACCTGCCAAGCTTTACCGGCGATCGAGCGCGCAACTCGAGGTGAGCCTGCCGCCGCGTCGCTACCAGCTTGCGGCGAGCCTGTTCGCGCAAACGTTGGCCGAAGCGGCTCGGCCAGCCACCCTGGCGAGGCTCGAGCGGGCCGCCCGGCGGTTCGGCCACCGCCTCGGCCGGGAGGCACGGCGCCAGGCCGGCCCCCGACCGAGCCGCGATCGCCTGCTCAACCATGCCGAGGCGGTCCTCCGCGCCCACGGCTTCGAGCCCTGCCGCGACGGCGGTGGACAGCTCCGGTTGCGTAACTGTCCGTTCGACGGGTTGGCCAGGGACCATCGCACCCTGGTCTGCGGCATGAACCTGTCGTTGATGAGAGGGTTGATCAGCGGCCTCGGCCTGCGGGGCGTAGCTGCGGCGCTCGACCCTCAGCCCGGGATGTGCTGCGTGGCCTTCAAGACTGCCCGCGCCTGAGCAACAGCTCAGCCTCCCAAGCGGATCGTCGGATTACCAGCGGCGCGGCGGTGGGCAGGGAGTAGAATCTTTTCCACAAGAGACTCACAATAGCGGCCGACGCGCCCGCCTGATGCACGTACAGGGAGCTACCGTCACCGAACGGTTTTCCGCCGCTGCAGCCGTGCCCGAAGGGCTGGCGTGGGCGGAAACCCGCGATGTATCCAGAAGGCCACCTGCGTGATGTACTTTTCTTGCCGACGCGGGCGCTCCCAGGCGCCGAACAACCGGATGCGGTACGCGCCACCGCCCCAGCGCTCCTTCACTGTCTCGTACGAGAACTCGTCCGGCCGCATCCGCTCGAGATAGATCACTGCTCCGGGTCGTCATCGCGCTGGCGCCACAGCACGACGACCCGGACACGCGTGCCGAAATTGTTCACCACATCTTCTGGATCGCGCCGCTGCTCATCGTTGTGGCGCCGGAGGGCCTCCGGGATCCTATGAGCTGACCGTGCGCGCATACAAATTACCTCTCCAAGATGCCGTCTCGCCTGCAGCAACACGCTCGTCACTCCGCTAGTGAAGCCGCTCGTTACTCCGCTAGTCACCCGGCACTTCCACCGGCAGTTCTGCCGGGATTTCCACGGGGGAAAGTCCGCCGGGAGTCGACCGGGGAAAGCGAGGGCGTGAGCGGCGCGACCATCAACCGGGACCTCTGCGCCATCAGCGCGTTCCTCACCTGGTGCGAGCAGGAGGGTGGGATCGGCGTGAACCGCCCCGCCGTGCTCCGGGAGCGCGAATCTGCGGGCCGCGAGCGCTGGCTCGACG
>JBOHSI010000209.1:0-7942 GCA_050733055.1 Gemmatimonadales bacterium | reverse complement strand
GCGGTGTTGAGCGTCACGATCCCCCCGCGCGTGTCAGCCGCGAGCACGCCGTCCGCCATCGTCTCTATCAGCGTCGCCATCTCCTCCCGCTCGCTCCTTAGTTCGACGAAGCGCCGCTCGAGCTCGTGATGCATGGCGCGCAGGGCCAAGATGTGCCGGGAGACCTCGGGCACCGTCGAGTCAGGGAACGCGGGCGAGCGCCCCTCGGCGATGGCCCGGGCCACTTCGGCGACCTGCACGAGCGGCCTCGCCACCTGGCGGGCGAGCAGCCACGCGAGCCCGGCGGCGGCTAGGAGCGCCGCGAGCGCGGCGAGCGCGACGGCCCCCTGGACCGCGTGGACTTGGGCGTCCACTGTGGCCAGGGTGGTGGATACGCGAACCGCGGCGAGATCCCCCGGCCCGCCACGCACGGCCACATAGAGCTGGCGCTCGTTGGTGGAGGCGCTGAGCCGCTCCGAGCGCCCGACGCTGCGGTCCTGCGCGTCCCGGATCTCCGGCCGTCCGGCGTGGTTCTCGAGCTGGGCCAGGGCGGCGCGGTCGAAATCGGTGTCGCCGCGGACGCGGCCGTCGCGGTCGACGAGCGTCACCCGGTGCCCGATCAGCGTGCCGAGCTCGCGTGCGGCGTCGGGCCAGTGAAGCGAGTCCGGCGGCAGCAACGCCGCCACGAGCCGCGCCTCCCGCTCGAGCCCGCGCCCGATCTCGTCCTCCAGGTGGCCGCGGAGGATCTGGTCTGCCGAAACGATCAACGTCACCACCACGGCCGCGACCAGCAGGCTCGTCGTGATGAACAACCGCGTGGCGAGCTTCAGGGTCGTTTCCGGGTACGCGCCTCGGGCCGGCGGAAGCGGTAGCCCGCGCCGCGCACCGTCTCGATGCAGTCGCCGGCGGGTCCCAGCTTCTGACGCAGGCGCTGCACGTGCATGTCCACGGTGCGGGTTTGAATGTCGGGCTGCGCCTGCCACACCGCCTCGAGAAGCTGCGCCCGGCTCTGGACCCGCCCTTCGCGCTCGAGCAGCGTCCGGAGCAGCTTGAACTCGGTGGCGGTGAGCTCGACCTCGGCGCCGTTCACCGTGACGCGGTGCGCGGTCCGGTCCAGCACGATCGACCCGGCCGTGAGCACGCCGCCAGCGGCGACGGCGGGTGCGGCGAGGCGCCGCAGCACGGCGCCCACGCGCAGCACGAGCTCCTGGGGAGAAAACGGCTTGGGAAGGTAGTCGTCGGCGCCCAGCGCCAACCCCTTGATGCGGTCGGGCTCCTCCTTCCGGGCGGTGAGGAGAATGACCCCGATCTCCTTCGTCTCTTCCCGGCCGCGCAACTCGGCGAGCACGTCGTACCCCGAGACGCCAGGCAGCATCAGGTCGAGGATGACGAGGTCGGGGCGCTCGTCGCGCGCGGCCGAGAGTGCGTCGCGGCCGCTCGCCGCGGTCGTGACACGGTATCCCGCCTTCGCGAGGTGGTAAGCGACGAGCGCCGTGATGTCGGCCTCGTCGTCGACGACCAGCACGCGGTGGGATTCGGCCATGCGGTGACAGAAGGTAGCGCATTCGAGGGCGCCTTGGCAATTTTCTGCGCACTATGCATCTCGCCCTGGCGCTGCTGTTCGCCGTCTCACCGCTCGCCCCCCCTCCCACCGCCTCCGACACCGCGCACCTTCTCATCGTCGCCACGACCGACGTGCACGGCCGCGTGCTCGGGTGGGACTACGTCCGTGACGCGGTCGCGCCGGGCGGCCTGGCGCGCGCGGCCACGATCCTCGAGACCCTGCGAGCGCAGTACCCCGACCAGGTCGTTCTGCTCGACGCGGGCGACCTGATTCAGGGCAACCTGTTCGCCGCCTATTTCGCCGCGCAGGATCTCCAGCGCCCGCACCCGGTCGTCGACGCGCTCAACGCGATGCAGTACGACGCGGCGACCCCCGGGAACCACGAGTTCGACTTCGGCCTGGACGTGCTCGGGCGCGCGGTTGAGGACGCGACGTATCGCTACCTCTCAGCCAACATCTTCAAGGGCGCGAGCGACACGTTGATATACGCGCCCCACGCCGTGATCCAGCGGGGCGGCGTGAAGATCGGCGTCACCGGGTTCACCACGCCCGGTGTGATGGTGTGGAACCGGGCACGCGTCGCGGGGCGCGTGCGTGTACGGCCGATCGAGGAAACAGCGGCGCCGGCGCTGCGCCGCCTGGAGCAGGCGGGGGTCGACCTGAAGGTGGTGCTCATTCACAGCGGGCTGGGCGAGCGGTCCTCGTACGATACCACGGGCGTGGGGGCCGAGCACGCCGCATTGAGGCTGGCGGGCGTGGTGCCCCGGCCGGACCTCGTGATCGTGGGGCACAGCCACCGCGAGCTGCGCGACTCCGTCGCCAACGGCGTGCACTTCGTGCAGCCCAAGCACGGCGCCCTGAGCCTCGTGGCGGTGCACGTCTGGCTCGTGCGCGAAGAGGGGAAAGGAGGAACGCGTAGGGGTCCGTACCGGGTTGCGTCGGTGCGCTCGGACTTGATCCCGCTCGCGACCGTGCCGGAGCAGCCGCGCTTGGTCCGGCGCTTCAACCCGGCGCACGAACGGGTGCGCGCCTGGGCGGCTACGCCGCTGGGCACGGCGGGCCCCGGCTTCTCGGCGCGTTTCGGCCGCGCGGAGGACACGCCGCTTCTCGACTTCATCAACGAGGTGCAGCGCCGCCGCGCCGGGGCGGAGCTGTCGGCCGCGGCGGACTTCGATCTCGACGCCGGGCTGCCCGAAGGAGAAGTGCGCATTCGGGACGTCGCCGGAACCTATCCCTACGAAAATACGCTGCGCGCGGTCCGCATCTCGGGGGCGCAGCTGAAGGCGTACCTCGAGCAGTCGTCCCGCTATTACCGTACGTACCAGCCCGGCGGTACGGTCATCAACGACAGCGTCCCGGGGTTCAACTTCGACGTGGTGAGCGGGGTCATCTACAACATCGACCTATCGCAGCCGCCCGGGCAACGCATCCGGGGCCTGTCGTTCCGCCGCCGGCCGGTGGCGCCCGGCGACAGCTTCACGCTGGCGCTCAACAGCTACCGCCAGGCGGGTGGCGGCGGGTATACGATGCTCCAAGGGGCGCGCGTCGTGTACGACCGAGGCGAGTCGATTCGCGACCTCCTCGCCGACGAGATCCGCAAGGCGGGGACGCTCGCGGCAGGCGCCTACTACGTGCCGAGCTGGTCGATCACGCCGGCGCCCGCCCGTGACGCGGTGCGTCTCGCGTTCGCGCCCGCGGCGCCGTCGCTCAGCCAGAAAGACAGCACCGTGCTGCGCGTCCTCGCCATTAACGACTTCCACGGGGCCCTCGAGGCGCGTCCCCGGCCGTGGTCGGGGGGCCGGGCGGTCGGTGGCGCGGCGGCGCTGAAGACGTGGCTGGACTCGCTCGCCCGCGCGTGCGGGTGCACCACGGTCCGCCTCGACGCGGGCGACGAGATGCAGGGGACGCTGCTCTCGAACTTCAGCCACGGCCGGTCGGTCATCGCGGCGTTCAACGCGTTCGGGATCGACGCCGCCGCGATCGGCAATCACGAGTTCGACTGGTCGGTGGACACGCTGCGCGCCCGCATGGCGGGCGCGCGCCACCGATTCCTCGCCGCCAACATCACCGACGCCACCAGCGGCGCGCGCCCCGACTGGGCTGAGCCGTGGACGTTGATTGAGCGGGGCGGCCTCAAGATCGCGGTGATCGGGCTCGCCCTCCGGACCACGCCGACGAACACCGCGCCCCGGCAGGTGCGGGGGCTCGCGTTCGGGGACGGCGCGGCGGCGGTTCGCAACGTGCTCCCCCGCGCGCGGGCGGCGGCCGACTACGTCATCGTGGTGGCGCACGAAGGCGCGTTCTGCGATCGGGCGGAGGGAGCGGGGCCGGTCCCGGCCCCGGCCTGTCGCGGCGAGATCGTCGACATGGCCCGCGGGCTGGACTCGAGCTCGGTAGACCTCATCGTGAGCGGGCACACCCACTCGCTGGTGAACACGGTGGTAAACGGGATCCCCATCGTGCAGGCGTGGTCGAGCGGCTCGGGTATCGCGGTCGTGGACTTCGTGCGCGTCCGCGGGACCGAGCGCGAAGTGCGGGCCCGGATCGAGACGCCGTACGCCGACCAGGTCCGCCCCGATCCCGCGCTCGCCGACACGCTGCGCAGCTATCAGCAGGCCGTCGCGAACATCACGCGCCGCCCCGTGGCGCGGATCAAGGTCGAGCTGCGCCGTGCGGGCGAGGAGCACGGCCTCGGACGCCTGATCGCGGACGCGCAGCGCAATATCGCGAAGGCCGATGTGGCGATCATGAACAACGGCGGCATCCGCGCCGATCTCCCCAGCGGCACGGTGACCTACGGGGACCTGTATCACGTCCAGCCGTTCCAAAACCGGCTGGTCCGGCTCGTGGTCCCCGGGAAAGTGCTCAAGCAGGCGCTGGAGCAGGCGGTCGCGGGCGACCACGCCGACGCGCATGTCTCGGGCGTCGAAGTCTGGTACGATCCGCGCAAGCGCGTCGGCGACCGCATCACGAAGGTCAGGCTCGCGAGCGGGCGGGACGTCGACGACAAGCGGATCTACACCCTCGCCGTCAGCGACTTCGTCGCGAGCGGCGGCAGCGGCTTTGCCATGCTCAGCGGGCTGACGCCCGAGGACCTGGGGATCCTGGACCTCGACGCGCTGATCCAATACCTCGCCGTGCTCCGGCAGCCCGTGGAGGCGCCGACGGACGAACGGATCCACCGGACCGGTCGGTGAGTCTGCGCGTCTTCGTCAACGAGCAGCCGGTGACGGTCGCACGGGGCGCGACGGTGCGCGACGCGGTGGAAGCGCTCGACCGCGAGCTCGCCGGGCTGCTAGCGAGCGGCGCGGCCTACGCCACCGACGGCGTCGGGCGCCCGGTGGACGCGGGGGACCCGGTCGGCGAGGGTGGCGCGGTGTTCCGCGTCGTTGTGACGGCCCGGCAGGGCCCCCGGCGCCTCTCCAAGGAGACCCTGCGGCGCTGGCCTAAGGCCGAGCTCCACGTGCACCTCGACGGCTGCCTGCGGCCGCAGACGATGCTCGAACTCGCGCAGGCCCAGGGGGTGCAGCTGCCGGCGGGCACCGCTGAAGGGTTGGCGCAGGCGCTCTCGGTGAAGGGCTCGCGCAGCCTCGAGGAGTATCTCACCAAGTACGAGGTCACGCTCTCGGTCATGCAGACGGCTGAGGCACTGGAGCGGATCGCGTACGAGTTCGTGCTGGACGTGGCGGCGGAGAACGTGCGCTACGTTGAGGTCCGATACTCGCCGGCGTTGCACCGGCCCGCGCTCACGCTCACTCAGGCGATCGAAGCACCGCTCGCGGGGATCAAACGGGCCGAGGCGGAGACGGGGACGAAGGCGGGGCTGATCGTCTGTGGGATTCGGACGCTCGCGCCCGCCGTGTCGCTCGAGCTCGCCCGCGCCGCGGCGACGTACCGGACCGCGGGCGTCGTCGCGTTCGATCTGGCGGGCGCCGAGCGGGGACATCCGGCGCGGGAGCACCGCGCGGCGTTCGAATACGCCGCGCGGCACGGGCTCGCCTGCACCTGTCATGCGGGGGAAGGGGACGGACCGGCGTCGATCCAGCAGGCGCTGCACGAGTGCGGGGCGCGGCGCATCGGGCACGGGACGCGCCTCGGTGAGGACCCCGCGCTGCTCGACTACGTCGCGGAACGCGGCATCCCGCTCGAGATGTGCCTCACGAGCAACCTCCACACCCGTACGGTCGCGTCCATCGGGGAGCACCCCTTCAAGCGCTACTTCGATCGCGGGGTGCGGGTGACGCTCAATACCGACGGCCGTCTCATGGACGGAATCACTCTCACCGACGAGTATTTCCTCGCCCAGGCAGGGCTGGGGCTCAACCCGGACGAGCTCGCGCGGGTGGTCTTGAACGCGTGCGAGAGCGCGTTTCTCCCCGACTACGAAAAGGTCGCATTGGTCTCGCGGGTTCAGAGCGAACTGGAGGCGGTGCAATGACCGGGCTTTGGGTGCTGCAGACGGCAGCGGAGCGGCTGGCGCAGGCGCGCGGCGGGCTCGACACCCCGCTGCTCGAGCGGCTCATCGGTCTCGTCGGGATAGCGACGATGCTCGGCATCGCGTACCTCATTTCGTACGACCGCAAGCGCATCAACTGGCGAATGGTCGGTGCGGGGGTCCTGCTCCAGTTCATCTTCGGCGTGATCGTGCTCAAGACGGGGCTCGGCCGCGCGCTGTTTTCGGGCGCGAACGACCTCGTCGTTCGGCTGCTGTCCTTCCAGGAGCAAGGGGCGCGGTTCGTCTTCGGCAACCTCGTCCAGAACGAGGTGCCGCTCGCCGGCGGGGCCACGGGGGTCGCGCAGACCGGCGCCTACTTCGCCTTCAACGTTCTGCCCACCATCATCTTCTTCTCTTCCCTCATGACCGTCCTCTACTACCTCAACGTCATGCAGTGGGTGGTGAAGGGCATCGCGTGGGTGATGCAGAAGACGCTCCGCACCTCGGGCGCCGAGACGCTGTCGGCCGCGGGCAACATCTTCCTCGGGCAGACCGAAGCGCCCCTCCTGATCAAGCCGTTCGTCGGGCGGATGACTCGGTCCGAGCTCAACACGGTGATGGTCGGGGGGTTCGCTACCGTGGCGGGCGGCGTGATGGCGGCGTACGTGGGCATGCTCAAGGGCTACTTCCCCGACATCGCGGGCCACCTGCTCACGGCGAGCGTGATGAACGCGCCGGCCGGGCTGATCCTCTCCAAGATGCTTCTGCCGGAGACCGGCACCCCAGAGACCCGCGACACGTTACATGTGGTGGTCGAGAAGCCGGAGGCGAACGTGATCGACGCCGCCGCCTCCGGCGCCGCGACCGGCGTGCAGCTCGCCATCAACGTCGCCGCGATGCTGATGGCGTTCGTCGCCCTCGTGGCGCTCCTCAACTTCGGCGTGTCGTGGGCCGGCGGGCTGTTCGGCCACCCGGAGATCACCATGCAGTGGCTCCTCGGCAAAGCCCTCACGCCGCTGGCCGTGCTCATGGGCGTACCGCCCGCCGACGCCGCCACGGTGGGTGCGTTCATCGGGGAAAAGACGGTGCTCAACGAGTTCGTAGCCTATGCGGACTTCGCCCAGCAGCTCGGAACCGGCCTCGTCATCAGCCCCAAGGCCGCCGTGATGACGACCTATTGCCTGCTCGGCTTCGCCAACTTTTCGTCCATCGCGATCCAGATCGGCGGGATCGGGAGTCTGGCCCCGCAGCGACGCTCCGATCTCTCCCGCTTGGGCCTACGGGCGATGATCGCCGGCAACCTCGCGGCGTTGATGAGCGCGTCGATCGCGGGGATGCTCATTTGAATAAGGCGAGCGAAGCCGTCGCAAAGCGGATCGGGGAGTTGCAGCCCCGCGTCGCGGTCGTGCTCGGCTCCGGGCTCGGGGCGCTGGCGGATCAAGTTGATTCCGCCGTGCGCATTCCGTACTCCGCCATTCCCGGCTTCCCGCAGCCCGGCGCCCCGGGGCACAAGGGCGAGCTCGTCGCCGGCACGCTCGCAGGCGTGGCGGTCGTCGTTCAAAGCGGCCGCTTTCATTTGTACGAAGGGCACGCCCCGGCGGTCGCCGCGCTCCCGGTACGGGTGTTCGCCCAGCTCGGCGTCCGCACGCTGATCGTCACCAACGCCGCCGGGGGGCTGCGGTTCACTTTCCGCCCGCCGGTTCTGATGCTGATCGCGGACCACATCAACCTGATGTTCCGGAACCCGCTCGTCGGCGCCGTGGAGGACGGCGAGGAGCGCTTCCCCGACATGAGCGAGCCGTACGACCCCGTGCTGCGCGCCCACGCCCGCGAGGTCGCCCGCTCCGAACAGATCGCTCTGGAAGAGGGGGTCTACGCGGCCCTGCTCGGGCCCTCGTTCGAGACGCCGGCCGAGATCCGGATGCTCGCGCGGCTCGGGGCGGACGCGGTGGGGATGTCCACCG
>JBOHSI010000208.1:0-4370 GCA_050733055.1 Gemmatimonadales bacterium | reverse complement strand
TCAGCAACCTGTTCGGCGCGTTCTATTTCATGGGCAGCTTCCTCGCGGCGCTGATGGCGCTGGCCGTGGTTACCATCCTGGTGCGACGGCGTATGGGGCTCGAGCGGCTGGTGTCCCCCAAGCAGCTCCACGACCTGGGGAAGCTGTGCTTCGGGTTCACGGTCTTCTGGGCCTACCTGATGTGGTCGCAGTACCTGGTGATCTGGTACGGCAACCTCCCCGAGGAGACGTACTTCGTCTTCTATCGGCTGATCGGGCCGTGGCGGCCGGTGGGGGTGTGGGTGTTCCTGCTCGTGTTCGTGATCCCCCTCGTGGGCCTGCTGGGTGCCAAACCGAAGCGCTACCCGCCGACGCTGTTCGGCTTCGCGCTGATCAGCCTGGTCGGCATCTGGCTGGAGCGCTATTTGGAGGTGGTCCCGTCGATTAACGGCGGCGCCGGCCCGGCGATCGGCGTCCCGGAGATCGGCGTCACGCTCCTTTTCAGTGGCCTCTTCGCGGTGGCGATAGGGTGGTTTGCCGGCCGATACCCAATGATCTCGCCCCGGCTGGCGGCGGATACGCTGGAGCGGGAACAGCACTAAGCCCGGTCGTGGAGATCTGGAGACGGCTGGTCGATCCGCGGAACCTCCCAACCGTCCTAGGGACGCAGCGGCTTCAGCCGGCGCTGCAGGGCGGCGAGAGAATCCGCAGACAGCGGACCTCGAACCTCCCCGACGAGATCTGCAGGCGGCGGTGCTGCGATGGCCCCGGGCGCTCGGGCCGGCGCGGCGTTGGCCTTGCGGCCCGCCGGTGCAACGGAATCCTTCGGCGTTGCCGCACGACCTGGGAATGCTCGCTCGGCGGGACTCGCCGTGTCGGACTCCGCTGCCCGCGCGACCACGACCGCCTCGAGCCGGAGCGAACTGGGTCGCCCGCTGATCACGTCGATCGTAGTGGTCGAGTCGAGCGCCTGCTCTACGACCACGACCGTCGAGTAGCCGATCCGGCGCGCTTGATGGATCCCCCGCACCGGCAGGTTGGGCACCGCGAGGGGATCCGTGCCGAGCAGTGCGCGGGCACTGTCGAGGGTGAGGGGGGGCCCGCTCAGCGCATAGCCCTCGCGAGTAATGACGTTAGAGACGCTGGGCTCTGCGAACCGTGCCACGCGGTCCGCCTCGATCGCGCCCGCCTCGAGCTCGTCGCTGACGCGGTACGGGGCCAACGACTCCGGCCGCGCTGCCAAGGCCTGTGCACCGGCTGCGTCCGCTCGTTTCTCTTCCGCAGCCGCGATGCCGGGAGGGGCGGGCGGCCGCACCGGCCGGTCGGTCTGCGGAGCGAATGGCTTGGCACGCTGCGCCGCGACGCTCTCCCGCTGAGCGGCGAGCGTCGATACGTCGGGTCCCGCGAGATCGCTGGTGCTCTCCGCGGCTGGCCGTGCGAGTCGCACGGATCCCGAGCCGAGGTACATCCCGACCCCGAGCGCGAGCACGACAGTCGCCGCCCACGCGACCGGCAGGCGCACACGCCACCACAGCCGGGCCGGAGGCTTCGCATCGCCGGCGCGGAACGGCGGGACCTGGCGGTCGGGGGGCGCGGCGAGCCCGAGCAACTGGTCGGCGCGAGCGATCAGCGCGCGCTCTTCGTCCAGACGGGTGCGGCAGGCCGGGCACTGCGCCACGTGCGCCGCGACGCCCTGCGCCTCGGCTGGCGCGAGCTCGCCGTCGAGATAGGCGTGCAGTGTACCGTCATCCACGTGCGACATGTTCACCATTCGCTCCCGCGTCGAACGCTTCCACGAGCCGCCGGCGCGCCCTGGCGAGCGTAGTGCCGACGGCGCCGCGCGCCAGTCCCGTCTGGGCGGCAATCTCCTCGTACGATAGTCCTGCATCCCACAACAGCAGCACCTCGCGGTCGCGGGGCGTCAGCTGCTCGAGCGCGGCCCGAACTCGGGTCCGCTCGCTTTCGGCGTGGAGCGCTTCGTCCACAGCCGGCGCGCTCTCTTGAGGCTCCGCCGTGAGCAGCGTGAGGTGGCGTCGCTCGCGCGCCGCCCGCCGGGCATCGTCCCGCGCCATGTTCGCCGCCACAATGAAGAGCCACCCCCTCGCCTGGACCGGCTTGTGCACCAGCGCCCGAGCGAACGCTTCCTGAGCGAGGTCCTCGGCGCGTTCGGCGTCCCACACCTTGCGGTAGAGGAAGCGCACGAGCGCGCGGTACGTAGTGCGATAGATCTCCGCCAGGTCGTCGGGCATCAACGCTCACGAGCGAAAGTCGCGGACCAGCGCGTTCAGCTCGCCGTCACGCCAGGCGGTCTTCCCGCCGGCCTCAATCTTGATGCTGACGCGGCGTCCGGCTACTAGCACGGTCGGCTCGAGCGTGGCGGGCTTCACGAGCTCCGGAAGTGCCCGCAACAAGGCGAAGTACGCATCGCTGAAGGCCGCCACCTTCACGATCCGCAGCGAGTCCCCGTGGGCGATGTCGGTCCACGTGCTGTCGCGCCACACAAATACCCGACCGGCTGCGCGCCGGGTGCGGCTCGGCCTCCCGGGACCCACGGCGGCGCCGCTGTCTGCCGCTGCGGCTCCGACCACGACCGCCTCGAGATTGAAGGTGCTTGCGAGCTTGCGCTCCGCCTCGGACCGGAGCACGGCGCCCGCACCCGCTTGGTCCTGAGGGAGCGCGCGGGGGACGATGTCCGGGCGCGCCGCGACGACGCCGGGTTCTTGCACGAGGTAGGACGTGTACTCGGTCAGGATACCGTACCGCAGCGCGAGGCGCTTGAGCTCGTTCACGAGCTCGGGATTGGGCCCGCGTAGCCGGATCTCGCGGGAGAGCGCGCCCGCCTGGCGCGCGGCCCACAGCTGCTGGATGTAGTCCCTCCCGGCGTTCTCGTCACCGAAGGCCGCGGTGGTCGTGAACCGCTCTTCCCGGCCGGCTCTCCGGCCGATCACCGTCACGGACTGCTCTCCTCTCACCTCTCCCCGATACCGCCCGAACACCACCAACTCGTCGCCGGCGAACAGATCCGGCAAGCTCTGTGGCTGCACGTCGTACAGCTCCACCGCGTCCGCCCGCAGCGCGACGTCGGTGAGCACCGGACTCGATACCCTCGCGGCGAGCGCGCCGACGGCCTGCTCGATAGCGCCACCCGGCTGGATGTACTCGGTAAGGCCGCGTGCGCGCTCGGTCAGCCGATCGAGCAGATACGTGCTCACGTCATACCCGATACCGAACGCGAAGACGCGAAAGGCTCCGCGGCCGCGCTCCGCCCGGTCGGCGATACGCTCGGGGTCAGTCTCGCCTACGGTGGGCATGCCGTCCGTCAGGAACACGACCACGCCGAGAGCGCTCTCGCCCGGCGGTTGGGCGAATGCCTCCGTGAGCGCTCCCGCGATATCAGTACCACCGTCCGTGGCGAGCCCGCGTACCCGGTCCTGTGCGATGCGGACGTTGCCTCCCGACGCGTCCGTCCACCCCACGGCGTAGCGGCGCACCCCACTGCCGAACGTGACCACGCGGAACCGGTCGCGCGGCCGGAGGGTGCGCAAGAGTTGCACGAGCGCCGCTTTCGCCTGGTCGAGCTTGTCCCCTGACATCGAGCCCGAGACGTCCAGCACGGCGACGAGGTCGCGTCGCAGGGACTGCGTCTCGGCCGCGCGCCCGGGTGCGAGCAGCAGCATGAAGAAACCGTCTTCACCCGCAGGCCGGTTCGTGGTCAGAGACGTGCCTACGAGTCCGCGCGCGAGTGGCAGAAACAGCTCGAGGTCGCCACGGGTGCTGGTGTCGTCGAGCGCCAGCTCCAGGCGGTCGTCGCGGCGGTTGACCGCGAGCCGATGCGTGGGCGAATACGGGTCGCCGAAGCGGGCCGCGCTGTCCACCTGCATCCGCAAGCTCCGTGAGGTTGCCGCCACCCCCGGTCCCGTGCCAGCGGCGTAGCGGAACCGCCAGGCGTCGCCCACGCGATCCAGGATCTGGGTGTAGCGCAGCGTGATCTTGCGCGTCTCGCCGGGGTTGATGGGAAACACACGCGCGCGGAGGAGGCCGTGCCCCGCGAGCTCGATGAGCGCTGGATCGCGCTTCTGACGGACGATGCTTTCGTAGATCGCACGCGCCTGGGCGGCGTCCATCGGCTCACCCTTGAGCTCGCGGTCGCCCTGCCAGAGGGAGAAGTCGCTGAACACCGCTTCGCCGGGCAGCGGATACAGGTAGACGCCCTCGTCCAGCTGGGGGCCGGTGTTGCGGAACCACTCCTCGACGGTGATGCGCGCGCTCCGCCCTGTCACCGCGACCTGGACGGCGCTGCGCACCTTCTCGACGGCGCCGCGGGTGATCGGAGGCAGCGGTCGGATCGGCTCGATCCAGCCCTGCGCGAGGCCCCACCGGGCCGGTGACAG